>CAZWIL010000090.1:0-8955 GCA_964634175.1 uncultured Vicinamibacteraceae bacterium | reverse complement strand
AACGTCGGACTCATCAATACTGGCAATAACGCGCATCTTTGACAGGTCTGCCGCGATTACGAACAATTCTGGCGCCTGAAGGCTCGCGGCGACGGTCTGTCCGACATCGACCAAGCGCGAGATCACGATGCCGTCTATTGGGGCTCGAATGACCGTATGTTCAAGATTGAGCTCGTTTTGATTCAGTGAGGCTTCTGCCTGGATTATTGCAGCTTCCGATGACTTTAGTTGTGCTTCGGCTGATCGCACGGTTACTTGCGCAGCTTCAAGTTCGATGACGGAAATAAGTTGTTCTTCCGCCAAGTCCTCCGAGCGGACTAATTGTGTAATCGCATCGTCCAGCGCGACTCGAAGGCGCTCAGTGTCTGCTTGGGCGCGCACCAAATTGGCACGCCCCTGAGCCACCTGAGTCTCAAAGACCGAAGGGTCGAGTCGCATGATGACCTCGCCCTCACGCACAATCGAATTGAAGTCAACATTCAGTTCATCGATGATGCCTGACACCTGGCTTCCAACGTTAACAGTCGTGACTGCCTCCAGAGTCCCGGTTGCGCCGACGCTGTCCACAATATTTCCTTGAGAAACCGTGACGGTGCGAATTTCAGGTTCAAATTCTGGGCTGGTGCCAAAGTATCTGTAGCCAACGCCACTCGCGATCAGAAGCACGATGAGAAACCTGAAAAAGAATCCTCCGAACAACCAAGAAAGCAGAGACCGTAGTGTTTTCTTCATCCGGTAAGTCCTGACCCGTCTAAGTGTTTCAGTTAATGCGGCTTCCTGTTGTTAAATCAGTGTCTGGCGATCAAGAATCAGCCGCCTCCGACGATTGAGATTCCTGTTCGACTAAGCGACGTCTGTTGAAGCCGGTCGAGTTCGACTACGGCCTTTTGGTAGTCGAGAATCGCCCGGAGTTCTGTGTCGCGCGCCGTGGCTAAGTCTCGTTGAGCTTGGACCACGAAGAAATTCGTAGACGTACCAACCGAAAACTTACTCTCTTCTGCGGATAGTTGTTGTTCGGCTAGTTCTCGAGATGCAATTGCTGCATCAATTCGTTCTCGAATACTTTCGACTTGAAGTGCCGCGTTCGTTACTTCGGTCGCTGCGTTGAGTTCAAGTTGACGAAGTTGCGCTTCTGTTTGGCGGACCTGCAGTCGAGCACGCTCTAAAGCAGCCTCATCTGAGCTGGTGCCGATGGGGTAGCTCATTTGTAACGCTACCGTCCAAACCGGAAACCGAGCATCGACAATTTGATCGAGTGCGTCACCGTATCCGCCTGGAATTATCGTAGCTGCTTGGCCTCCGAAGTTAAAAAAATCGCGGACGAGAAGGTCTCCGCCTTGGCCTTGGAGATTGAAGTTGGCTACTAGGTCGAGTGCAGGCAGGGTGTTGTTCCTGAGCGCGCCAACATTGAGTTGATTAATGTCCTGCTGACGTTGAGCGCGACTGAGGTCAGTGCGTTGTCCAAGTGCGTTAGTGACGGCCGACGCAATATCGATTGGGGGCTGATCTAATTGCGGTTGATCGATGGGATTAATCTCGGCATACCATAATTCGTCTTGGGTTCCTCCGACAATCAGTCTTTTGAGTGCCAGTTCTGAGGTCCGTAGCACTTGCTGCGCCTGCGCAAGCGTTTGTCGCCGAGCTGCGGCTTCCGCTTGGGATTGCACTACGTCGATTGGGGCCAGTGTACCGATGTTCACTCGCGCTTGGTTGTCGAGAATTAGTTGTTCTGCGAGGTCCAGTGCTTGCTGCTGTACGTCTACGCTGGCCACCGCGTAGAGCAGCTCCCAGTAGGCGTTTTCAACATCCGCCACGATATTGGTGATTGTCTGACGGAGATCAATGTCAGAAATGTCACGGTTAATTCGTGTGACCTGGAGTTGTGAACGATTGTTGTCTGTGCGGAAACCTTTGAGTAAGGGCTGGGTGTACTGCGAGACAAAGCTGCTTCGATAGCCTGGATTAAAGCTAGAGAAGGCATTGGTGGTCTCTTGGCGGTTATTGTCGAAACCGATACTCAATGACCCGCCGCCCCATTTCACTGGTTGATTCAGGCTTACGTCGAGGTTGGCCGTATCAGTCTCTGTAACGTCTCCACCATCCAATTGTGTGGAAGAAGGGTTTGTCCGAGAACTCGAATTTAAATTGAGGCCAACCGTAGGACGGTAGAAGGCATTTTGCTGGGCGAGCGTGAGGTCGAACACTTGTGGGTTTATACGTTCCACTGCTATGTCGAGGTTCCGTTCAAGAGCTCGCTGAATTACGTCATCTAGCGTCAGATCGAATCGCCGTATGTCAGCTGGTTGAACTGCGAACGTCAGGCCTGTAGAAATGCTGCCGGACCCCTCTGTTAATTGTGCCGTGGAACGAGTCTGCGAATTAGTGTGGTCTTGCTCTTGTGCGTGAGGGTTCGCTACCAATCCGAGCGTGATTAGTATGAGCAATATTGTGGCAAGTCTGTCGAACACAGTATTTTCCTTCCTGTCGGCGACCGTTGTGTCTTGAAGTGTCGCCGGGGTCGTCGTTGCATTATTTTAAAAATCAAGTGAGGTTACTGCCGTCGTTGGTCATCTCGACGCCCCGATGGAAATGATCGTTGGCGCTTGCGCAGCTGATCAGTATCTTCAGGTCTCAGACGTTCCATTCGTTCTTGCCGGTTTGCGCGGACTGTAGCCAGCCAAGTTTTGAGTTGGTCTCGCTGGCTGATCGAGAGTTCCTGACGCATGCGGTAGAGCATTAACAATCGTTCCTTACTCAGCGCACCACGTGCTACTTCTACTTTATCGATCTGTTTCGCTACATCAGACTCTTGGGCACTGACTTCGTCGATTAGCAGGGAAAGCGCCTCTTCTTGGCGGTTGAGTGCCTGCATCAGCGTTAGCAGTTCTCGTCGTGCTGTTTGATAAATGGTCGTAAGTGATGTCGATTGTTCGTCTGTGAGTCCTAGTTCCGTCTTGATGTCCCCGTCACTCCACCACTGGTGTCGCTGCGCCGCTTCCGCTTGTAGCACAGTAATCGACAGGACACTCAGCAGCACGAAAAGCGGTGCAGTTGGCTTGGTAATTACCGTCATCGGTCAAGGTCTCCAGTGGGGTTCAAGCCTGAATGACATTGTATTGAAAAATAACTGGTGTCATAAGAATGAAGACGCGGGAGTTACTCGAAACGTTTACAGATTAATGACTATGGAAACGCCTTTAAAAACAATGAGTTAAAGAGCAGCTTGTATGTACCGTGGGTTTGTCCTCGGTGTTGGGCACGTAGCCCTAGTAATACCACTTTGCCTCGGCCGAGTTTAGCCTCCACAACGGCCGCTCTATTTGCGAGAACGTTTTCGCCGACCAGCCATCCGCTTAAGAGCATGTTCGTTTCCGGATACCGTGCGACTATGGACACGTTCTGGTTACGTGGTTCCAGCGCATTATCAGAGTCATTCTGGCCCGCGACCGAAAAAACAGGGCTCCTTGAAAAGAATCCTGGGGCTCTTTCCGGCATTCCATAACCGATTGGGTGAGTCGAATTCACGATTATTTCAAGTAGAGAGCCTGGCACGGAATAGTCATTAGCGGAATATTCCGTCGAGATATCAAGAATTGGTAGGTCGAAGTGCTCAAGGGGTAGCGCACTCGCGCTATCGAAGGTGACGAGAATGCCGCCGGCTTCGACGAAGTCGTAGAGATGTGAAACACCCTGTTCTGTAATTCCGCCTTGATATTGCGGAGGGGTGTCACGACGTCCTAGTCCATTGAGTATCTGAGTGTAAGTTGCGTCTGGCAAAAGAATGACATCGAGATCATTGAGATTGCCGTTTCGAATGTCTTCGTTGAGAAGACGTTTATATGGGAAACCGAATGCCTCGAGAACCAGGCGGGTCCAACCTTCATCTGGATTAGGACGCCAACTTCGATAGAGTCCGACTTGAGGTTGAGTCAATTGGGTTAACGGTTGGTCAGGTTTACGGTCAACGGCTGCCACCATTAAACCCAGGCCTTTTGTGGCTAAGTCGATCGCGGCCGTTGTTTCGGAGTGAATCGGCAGAATGAATGTTCCTGCTGGCCACGTGTCGGTCTCAAGCGTAATGGGAGACGTTGTTCTATAGACCAGGTGGTTATTTGTAAGAAGCCGGTTGATTGCGAGGAAGGCGTCGTTTCGCCGCGGGTCGAGTGCGTATGCAAAACCAGTCGACGGTTTCAAGCGTGTGGACCTTAAGACCGCTCTATCTATTGAAACCACAGCATCTGTGGGTAGCGGAGCTGCGTCTCGGTGTCGGTCTACCGTTACGCCCATCTGCATCGGTAGGGTCCAACCAGTGATGTCATAAGGTCGATCTGGAGGGCCTCCTGGACGTTGGCGTGTGTCTGGATAGACTTGAGGGTTGAGAAGGTCGCTCAGATATGGACGAAATGACTGGGCTCCTCGGATAATGAAGCTATTGGCTGGATAATCTATTCCTTCGATTATGAGGGATCGAGTGGTTTGTTCGATTTCTATTCCACCCCACCGAAGGGTATTGACCAATTTGATGGCTGCGCCTAGGTCCCATTGGTTTCGCGAAACGACGTACAGCTCACCTTCGCCGGCTTTTATCGATTCCTGACCCATACGGTACATGTCATAGGTCCACTCCGTTCGTCGTTGTGCCCCTAAGTCCAAGACTGCCATTGAGGCTGTCAGCATATAGTTACAGGAATCCTTTAAGTGCCATTCACCGCCGCGATAGGGATTCGGATAATCAGTGCTCGGCATTCGCGTCGAGCGTCCGTTTGAGAACGTGTCCGGGAATAGAGAGGCGTCATGCACGGAGGGATTGGCCCACGGATGACTGGTTTCTGTCAAAATTCCAACCATGTTGTGGTAGTAGACTGCTGTCCGCATTCCCCCGTTCCACCAAGTGTCGTAGTTGATGCGAGAAATAACACCAGTCTTTCCCTCTTGTTCGAGACGACGACTAATACTTTCCCCCGCTAGGTTAATTCCTCGCATTATTAGCGGAGGAATGTTTGGGTTCATTGGCTCGGCAAATGGCGGTACGAAGATTCGAGCAGGGAAGGGTGCGGACTGATGGTGGTTATAGACGATCTGTGGAAACCATTCTCGATAGAGCTGTGTCGCAACGTTTCGTGATTCTGCGAGGTTAAACATAAACCAGTCACGATTGTTGTCGTGGCCAGCGTATCGTTGGTAGAGCTCGACTGGAGATGTGCGTTCAAATGGGGTGCCCACGTGGCTGGCGTACCAGTTTGCTACGAGGCTAGTGCCATCAGGATTCATATTAGGCAAGAGAAGCAAGATTACATTGTCACGAATGGCTTGCATTTCAGGGGATTCGTCGGTGACGACATCATAGGCTAGCTGTGGAGCCACTTGCGCGTGTGCGACCTCCGTTGAGTGCAGCCCAAAATCAATCCAAACAACGCTTCTGGCGTCAGTTGCTAGTTTTTGAGCTTCATTTGGAGTGAGGCCATTGGCTAATGCTAGGCGCCGGGAGGCAGACTTAAAATGTGGCAGGCGACGCATGTTTGCTGCTGATGAGATCACGGCCATTAATTGTGTGCGACCTTCCGTGGTCTGCCCAATGTCCACTAACTGAATTCGTTCACTGGCTTGGTCTAACGCCTGCAAGTACCGAGATATCTGTTCGTAACTCCCAAGTCTGTAATCGTCACACGGCTCAAAGCCCAACACTGAGGCTGGTGCCGGAATGTTCTGTGTAACAGATTGAGCAACCGCCGCTACGTTGGCCAACACGGCGGCGAGCCCAAAGAGGAAGAGGCGCTTCACCATATTGGATTTAACCCTACGAATTCGCGAAGGTAGACAGACGGCTGATAGCGTCTCCAACGATACTATCTGGTGTTGAAGCTCCGGCGGTCACTGCGACACTCACAGTACCTGCAATGGGCAACCAATCGCGGGAGGTCACTTCGCTGCTGTCGTCTAGGCCTCCCTGGTTTGACTTATGTGCTGGACGGTGCCGAATTTCATTTTCTGAGACGAGGCAGTCGGCATCAGCGATGTGGAAGCATGGCAATGAATCCGCGCAAATTCTCGCAAGGTTGCGTGTGTTGCTGCTGTTGTAGCCACCGATAACTATTGCGAGGTCGAACTGCTGAGTGTTGAGGAGGGTGGTAATGGCGTCTTGTCGGTCTTGAGTGGCGCTACAGATTGTTTCAAACGCTCTGTAATGATCGCTAAGGGCGTTATGACCGTAGCGGTCGACCATCGCTTCTCGAATCATTTCACCAATTTCAAGTGATTCTGACATGAGCATGGTTGTTTGATTCGCCAAGCCGACCCGCTGAAGGTCTCTATGTGGGGCGAAACCCGGTGAACAGGCTTTTCGAAACGTAGATTCAAATTGATCAATACCAACTTGGCCGCGGATGAAGTTGCAGAGTAGTTCGGCTTCTTTGCGATCAAGAATGACAAGGTAGTGACCGTTCTCCGCAAGTAGTGCCTGTGATGCAGTCGCGCGGGTTTCTTCGTGATGGACTTTGCCGTGGATTACGGCGGTAAAACCATCTTCGGTGTATCGTTTGACGTTTTTCCACACATTTAGCACTGAGCCGCAGGTCGTGTCTATCAGTGTGCAATTCCGTTGTTCGAGTTGTTCAAGTTGTTCGATGGTTACTCCGAAGGCCGGCAGAATAACTACGTCACTTTGAGCCAGGTGTTCCATTGATTGGTTCGAGTCGCTTAAAAAGGAAACGCCAGCTTCTCTTAGGCGCGTATTGACCCCTGGATTGTGAATGATTTCACCGGTAAGGAACACCCGACTCTCTGGAAACCGGACGCGGGTTTGGTAGGCATAGTCCACTGCCCGGTCGACGCCGTAACAGAATCCAAATTCTTGGGCTAATCGAACGACTAATCGCCCGTCCTGCCATGTAAAATTTGCGTTCTTTATCTGTTCAACGAGGTCACTGTGATAATCGTCAGCCAAGGCGCCTGCGACGGCGTGTTTCAGATTCAGGCCCTTTCGAAAGATAGTAGCAGTCACCCGTCAATCACCACACGTTGACTGAGACTTCTCGGATTTGAGGTGTAATCGCGTCAAAGGGACTCAGTTGTGGAACCTGGGGCCTACTCAAAATAACTTCAAGCTCGTCGAGAAAGGCCTCGTCTGATTCTGTTAACGAATTAGTAAATGTAATCTGAGTGTATGGTTGGTTTTCTTGGGGCGTTTCAGTTGCGACTATTCGTGGCTCAAGCGAGGCGTCCAAGCCCGTCATTGTCTGTTCTGGATTGGTAAGGAGGAATTGGCCAACGCCAACGCCAAGTAGTAAACCAGCAGCAGTGGCAGCGCTCAACCACCAGCCGATACCGGTGTCCCGCCGACGGGAGAGTTGCTTGGAGGTCGGAAAACTCAGGACGGGATTTTGTTGTAAAGCCTCCGATGCATTTCGAACCCGATCCATTATGTGGTTCTGTTGAACGTCAACGGTTCGCCCCGTATTAGCGGCGAGACTGGCAGAGAACGCGGGCAACGAGAGTGAGTCGGTTTCAACAAGTTCATCTAGAAATAATTCTAGTTCTGTAGCGCGTTCGGAACAGAAATCGCATTTGTTGAGATGTGCCGCACGAGAGTGCCGTTCTGGTCTTTCGCCCTTGGGAATCAATTCCTCCAGCAGCTGTTCGTCGTCTAAATGAGGGGAGGAGAAATAGCAGTTAATTCGTGAAAAAAGGGTCATGCAAGCGCTCCTCCGCCGCTTTCGAGTACTGGTTGTCTAAGCCAGTGTCGGCGCCCAAGCATTTTTCTTAGGGCTTGAACAGCTCGAAAGAGATGAACGCGGACTGTGGCCTCACTGAGGTCGAGTATCTGGCCAACTTCTTTACTTGAATGTCCTTGAAAAACATTAAGTACAACCACTGCACGTTGGCGTTCGGGTAATTTCATGACTGCCAGTCTAAGCTCAGCGCTACGTTCGTCTAAGAACAACGAATTTTCAGGAGAAGGTTCGTTGCCAGGATGCTGAAGCAGTTTCTCGTGTTGTTGTTCGTCGATTGCAACCATCCATCGTGACCGACGTTTAGTAGCCTTGATCCGATCTAGGCAGGCGTTGATAACGATTTTTGTAAACCATGATTTAAAGACAAGTTCTTCCCGAAAAGACGGTAGATGAAGAAATGCTTTTAGGAAGGCATCCTGCACAACCTCTTCGACATCTGCTGGGTTGCGGAGGTAGTAGTAGGCAATTCCGAGCGCCCGTTGTTGATGTGTAGCGACTATTTTCTCGAACTCTCGGCAGGCACCTAAGTGATCGCCGCCGTCAAGAGACGATTTGATCGCCTTCACTAGCGATGCGTCAGCAGTGGAAGTCTTTTCCGAAATGGATGCCTGGGCTGAGCTGAGTCCCATGGTCTAAAAGACGCTTCGATTCATAAAACGTTTACAGTGACGAGAAAAGCTTGGTGACAATCTGATCAATAATACTTCGTCAGAGACGTATCGTGGTAGTAATGGCTGAGTATCTGAGAAGGGGCTTGGCCGGCTCTGGCTCTGGCAGCAGCGCCTCGCTGGCAAAGTCCAATTCCATGGCCCCAGCCGCGGCCGTCAAAAATAAAATCGCCGCCTTGGCGCCGAACTGTAAAGCGCGTGCTTTTGAGTGAGTTTGGTCCAAACCGTCGGGTTATTACTTCACGGAACACTTCTCCGCGAAGTTTGGCGGATGACTCGTCGCCACCAACGAAAAGCTGCTGGACACGACCTGAGCCATCCTTCTCACTTATTTGAATTTTATGAAGTCGGTTGCCGATACGCGTCCGGGAATCAGTATTGAGCGTCGCCAAGAGATCTTCTTGTGAGGCTATAAATTGCCAAGTTACTGGGTTCTCCAACAAACAGAATGAATCGTCGACGGCTCGGAGATAAGGTGGTGTTGTATAGCCCCAGACGACTTCCGCATTACTCGTGCTTCCACCGCAGCCCGCATGAAAGACAGCGTTGATCGGCAT
>CAZWIL010000089.1:0-9146 GCA_964634175.1 uncultured Vicinamibacteraceae bacterium | reverse complement strand
AAAACTACAGACTGGTGAAACGCTGGTTCCGGGCGAGTGTTTAACGGAACAGGAACTGGCGCTGATTGACAGGTTAAATGCGTTACGCCGGCCAACGGTCGGGCAGGAGTCTGAGGGTGATCACGACGACCATGCTCCGTTCAATCCCCATTATTTTCTTGGTGAGTGGCAAGTCGAGGGCGTATTGCCCGAGACACCACTGGGACCTGCCGGAGAGTTTTACGGGACTGAGACGTTTGCCCATGTTGATGGGTGCACCTACGAGAGTGTTCTTGAAGTCACCGTGCCGGATGGATCAGTCACGATTACGTCGCTGGTTATTTATGATCGCAGAACGGGCAACTTGGTACGGATCGAGGATGATAGTCGGGGGTTTGAGCTGGTGAAGGTCGGCCCAGTGGCTGGTGACCCAGGGGGATATTTTTCGCACCACTGGTTTGCCCCGCCGGTCACTGTCAACGGAAGTGGTGTGCACTTGACGGGCCGTAGTTTTATTACTTCGCCCTACGCCTATGAGGTGCGAACGCGAATGTCGACTGATGGTGGATCGTTCGCCAATGCCGGGACGGTTCGCTGGGAGCGCGTGGATTAGTGTGAACGGCGTGTGGTTGCACAGTTTCCTTAAATTAATACGGTGTTTAACTCATCCGACCTGCGACTGGTGCGGGTGTTGTGCCGGCAGGACAAGCTCGCGCCGTACTGTAATTGGTCGATTGGACCGCAGGGTGATCCCGGGTGCGGGCTCAGCTTGTGGCCCGGGTAAGACAGTCAGTCGATAGCGCTGAGCTAGTGTGGCAACGACGAGCGTCATTTCCATCATTGCGAAGGTGTTCCCGATGCACTGACGGGGCCCGCCTCCGAAGGGAAAGTAGGCGAATGGCGCGAGTCCCTTCGACTGTTCTGCACTAAAACGTTCTGGATTGAATTGTTCGGGGTTCTCCCACAGCCGTGGCAACCGATGGGTCACATACGGACTGGCGAATATGATCGTCCGTGGTGGAATGTTGTAGCCAGCAATGCGGTCGGGACCAATTGCGCAACGAGAGGTAATCCAGGCGGGCGGATAGAGACGCATCGACTCTTTGATGACCTTTGTTGTGTACGTCAAATGAGGTAGGTCCTCGAAACTCGGAGGTTGCCCGTCCAGCACATGAGCAAGCTCATTACGCAGGCGCTGTGCTTCGACGGGATGTTTCGAGAGGAGATACCAAACCCAGCCAAGTGCTAATGCTGTGGTTTCGTGACCCGCGAGAAAGATGGTCATTACTTCGTCACGGAGTTGACGGTCACTCATGGTTTCACCCGTGTCTTCATCGCTGGCATCCATTAATATCGAGAGAAGGTCAGTTGTTGTGTGTGTGTGTGCTCGGCGATGGCGGATCATCTCGTAAACGACGTCATCAAGTGCTTTCAGGGCGCGACGAAGCCGGATGTTGGCAGGCGTTGGGACCCATTGCGGGATGTCGACCAGTCGATCGACTGCGCTGTTGGCGGAGTGCAATGCGACGGTTAACGCCTGTCCGACACGATCAGCTTCTTGCGTCACGTCAGTGCTTAAGAGAGTTTGGCCGACGATTTGTAATGTCAGCCGCATCATTTCTGCGGTCAGATCCGTTACCACTTGGTCGTCGCGGTCCCAGCGGTCGGCCAGTTCGGTTGTAGCGGTGGTCATCGTTTTAGCGAACGTCGCAATACGGGCATGATGGAAAGCCGGTTGTACGATGCGACGTTGACGGAACCAGCTGTTGCCTTCGTTTGTCAGGAGTCCGTCAGCCAAAAATGCGCGAAGCACTTTGAAGCCTGGCGTCTGCTTGCTGTAATTACGGTAGTTGTCTTGGAATACATGCCGGATGTGTTCCGGGTTAGCCAAGAGGACAACGTGGCGGGTTGCCATTCTGAAGTGCACGAGTTCGCCGTAGTCCCGTACGGAGTTAACTAATAGGCCAAGTCGGTCGCGTCGGATTTGTGGAAGGTTTCCGAGTGGTCCTCGCGCCGGGGGGCCTGGCGGAAAATGATTATTCATTGTCTAGTGAGACGAGAGACCAAACCGCAGGGGCTCATCATTTCTAGAAGTCAACTAGAGAGGCGAACCAAGGAGTCCAACCTTTTTTGTGGGTGGCTTCCGGCGGTAGTCGACGTTTGTGCGAACCGATTAACGGTTACCAGTTTCCGTCGGGTCACGGCCATCGCGAGGAGCGCCCGTGCCTGAGGACCCTAGGAAAAATTTGCTACCGTCCTCAAACGAGATGTCTCGTCCGTTGGCTCGTGCAGAGCGGTCTTTGCTTTGATAGCCATCCACTATGATGACGGCGCCAGGGGCGATCGAATCTCGACGTAGGCCCCTACGTAGGAGCGTGTTCGGTGTTCCACCTTCGACCATCCATACCTCTTTGTCACCATCGTCATTGGTGATTTCCATGTGGATCCATGTGTGAGGGTTGACCCATTCGACGCGCACGACTACGCCGGTGAGGAGCACGGGGCGGTTTGGGTCAAATTCGGCTCCGAACGCGTGATGGGCAGTAGTCGAGATTGCCATGGTGGTTGTTAAGAAGATGCCAATGGCGAAGGTAGATAAGAGTAGCGACTTTGAGAAATATCGGTTCTGTATTTCCATTGGCCGGCCTTTCGCGTCTCAGAATCGAGTGTCCTAACCCCGTATAGTTAGGTGGCTACTGGTTAACAAGAACTATAGCCCTTTCTGGTTGTAGCATCACTATCGTTCCAGTGGGTCACGCCGAAACTCACCATATAACAGTTCTTCCACGAACTCGACGCATTTGAAGTCCATGAGTTGTGCGTCATTTTCAATTCGACGATAAAGCGGCATTCGGATTGTCCAGGGGCGTGTAAATACTACCGGGTCTTCGATCGTGGCTTCATACTGGATATGGTCCGCATCGAGTAGGGTGTACCGTTCTACTACGTGCAGTTGGTTGCTATGGTGTGACCCAGAACGATCAAACCATGTTTGATCATTTAGTCCGGTCACATCGACGACAAGTGTGTCTCCTTCCCAATGGGCGGATGACTGTCCCATCCAGGAATCAGTTTGAGCCGGCTCAAGTGCCTCCAAAGAGATGTCGCGGGTCGCGCCGGCATATTCATAGGCAATAAAGATCGCGTTGGAGTTATGAAAAATTTGAAAAGGAAATGGCATGTAGGTCGCGCGAGGCACGCCAGGCAGATAGCATTTGATCTCCGGATCGCGTTCCAACCAGTCTGCTCGGTTCTCCTGTTTGAGAGTTAACGCCTCAGATGTATAGGGAATTGTGCCTCCGTCTACAACCCCCATACCTGCTGGTACTGCACCCACCGCGCCTAATGCGAGTAGTGCGACGCTGGGAAGTGGGCCGTGCGGGCCATCACGTAGTTCCATGGCTGGTCGGGCCAGATGGCGCTCGATGTCATAGTTCGCTGAGTTGAGGGCTTGCCAAATACCGTTGAGGTTTGGCCGGCCGTCTTCCAGTCGCGGAATGTCACTCTCGCTGGTTTGTCCGTAAACTGCTTGGACCAGTAGGCAAACCATACCGATCGACGTGGCTAGGGGAACCAAAAAGCGTTTCATCTGTGATATCTCCCAAAAGATTCTTCTCTATTTACTGTCGCGGGGTCCAGCCGAAATCTTGTTTCAATTGGCATGAAGAATTGGTGAATCTCGACGTGTGACCCATGTATTCGATACACTTTGCAGGATTAAACCGCAGAAAACATTTCACGCATGGCACAAATTTTTCAACCTTCGACTGACCGATGGCTTCGATTTCTCTTTCTAGCTTTTGTTTTGATCGCCGTCGGTACAATTGCGGTGGCTGTGCCCGGTATGCAGTCGGCGATGACTGGCGTCGGATATCAACCTACACAGCCAGTTCCATTTAGCCACAAACTACATGCAGGCGAGTTGGCGATGGATTGTACCTATTGCCATAACACGGTCGACCGGGCGGATTACGCCGCAATTCCAACGACGGAGACCTGTTTGAATTGTCATGCACGGGTCGTACCCAACAGTCCACTGCTGGCGGATGTATTTGAGAGTTATGGCAGTCGGGTGCCGATTGAGTGGATTCGAGTGCACCGGTTGCCGGATTACACGTATTTCAGCCATCAGGCTCACGTGACGGTTGGGGTGAGCTGTGTCAGTTGTCACGGCCGAGTTGATCAAATGGAAGAAGTGCGGCAGGTTGAACCACTGAATATGGCGTGGTGTCTTGACTGCCACCGCCAGCCAGAAGCCGATCTTCGCCCATCCGAATTTGTTACGGATTTGGGCTGGCAGCCTGATACCGATCCGGTCGAACTGGGCCGTCAGCTTCGTGTTATCAATGATATTAATCCTCCGGAGAATTGTTCAGCGTGTCACCGATAACTACTGGTCAGAAAACGGAATCAGGTCGTCAGTACTGGCGAAGTCTGGAGCAGCTACACCAGTCACCAAGTTTTGATCGCTGGGTTGAGCGGGAGTTTCCACTGAATGCGACCCAACTTGACGAACCCTCCCGGCGTACGCTCCTCAAGTTAATGGCGGCATCATTTGGGTTGGCCGGTGCGGTGGCGTGTCGACGGCCGGTCGAGAATATTTTGCCGTTTAGTCGTGGCGTTGAAGATTTGATTCCAGGGAAGTCGGTCTACTATGCGTCCGGTTTCTCGCTGGATGGCGTGACCGACGGTGTTCTTATTGAGACTCATGACGGTCGACCTACCAAGGTTGAGGGGAATCGTGAACATCCCACGGGGACGGGTGCCGCAACGGTGTTCGAGCAGGCTTCTGTGCTGCAAGTTTATGACCCGGATCGGGCGAAGAGTGTTTTGAGAAACCGTGCACCATCGACATGGGAAGAGTTCGAAACCTTTGTTGCTGCTCATCTAGAGCAAGCAGGCGATGGTTCCGGTATCCGCTTCTTGAGTGACCCCATCTCGTCTCCGTCTCTGAATCTCGTTCGGAGCCATGTTTTGGATCGGTTTCCTGGTGCGCGCTGGACCGAATATGCACCGCTTGTTGATGACCAGGCGTCAGCCGCCGCCCGCCTGGCCTTTGATCGCGAAGTGCAACCAGTCTATGACTTGTCTGCAGCCGACCGGGTGCTGTCGCTTGATGCAGATTTTCTTGGTCTTGACTGGTTGGGAAAGACTGCGACTCGCGACTTTGGCAGGCGACGACGCCCAGCAACTGGGACCGACACGATAAATCGACTGTACGTTGCTGAGAGTCGTTTTTCTGTTACGGGCGCCATGGCAGACCATCGGTTACGCGTGACCCCAGCGGAAATCGAGGGAATTGCCGTAGCCCTTGCGGGTGAGTTCGGGTTACTTGCTCCAGATGCGCGCAGTGCTGTTTCTGAGGACCCATATCGGCGACGTTGGTTGAGCGCGACCGCTCGCGACCTTGCTTCCCACAGGGGACGGAGTCTGATTCTGGCGGGACCTCGACAACCTGCGGAGGTTCAGGCACTGGTTTACTGGCTTAACGAATTTCTTGGAAATGTTGGGGAGACAGTGAGTTTCGCTGAAGTTTCTCCGCTAGTTGATTCTCCTCAGGCTTTGTCACTTACGGACTTGGCATCAGAAATGGCTAATGGCGGTGTCACAACGCTTGTGATGGTCAACGGAAACCCCGCCTTCGACACTCCGGCCGACCTTGGGTTTTCGGATCTACTGGCAGACATTCCAACAACAATCCGATTCGGTATCGAAGAGGATGAAACCGCGGCGCTTTCGGAGTGGGTACTTCCGGCGTCGCATTATCTTGAGGCTTGGGGAGACGGTCGTGCGACGAATGGTGCGGCGACGCTCCAGCAGCCCATGATTCAACCTCTATACGAGACTCGAAGTACAGCGGAATTCCTGGCGTTGGTGGGCAACTATCCGGAGTCTGGTGGGTACGACATCGTCAGAAATTATTGGCTGGAAGAATGGGGGGACTCAGGTGATGAGCGTCGATGGCGGCGGGCTCTGCATGATGGGGCGATCTCTGAGACAGCCTATCCAGAATTTGACGCCGCCATTGATGTTACAGCTATACGTGAGGCGTTGGAACAGCGCGGGAGTCGTGGTGCGGTTGATGGAATCGAGGTGAGCTTCTATCCCGATGCGAGTATGTATGACGGTCGTTTTGCGAACAACGGGTGGCTTCAGGAAACACCTGATCCAATGAGCAAGCTGACCTGGGACAATGCGGCGCTGTTGAGTCCGGTGACGGCCAAAACATTAGCAGTTGAGAACAACGATGTTATTCACATTGAAGCTGATGGCCGGTCGATAGAAATTCCGGTTCTGATTCAGCCTGGGCATGCCGACAAGGCCATTTCGCTATCTTTGGGCTACGGACGGACGTCTGTGGGGCAGGTCGGCCGGCATGTCGGGCAAGACGTGTATCCACTGCGTACGACTGAAGCCTTTTGGCATAGTTCCAGAGCTGTCGTTCGTAAAACGACGAAGCGTTATCCGCTGGCGTACACTCAAGATCATCACAGCATGGAAGGGAGGCCCATAGCCCGAGAGCTTGCCGTTGGCGAATCTCTAAGTGCCCCTCACGAATCGGAAGTCCACCACGCGCCGCTGTATCAGCAACCAAGTTACGACGACGGCTACCAATGGGGTATGTCAATCGATCTCAGCTCCTGTATTGGGTGCAATGCCTGCATGGTCGCCTGCCAGGCCGAGAACAATATTCCGATAGTCGGGAAGGCTGAAGTGGCCAACGGGCGTGAGATGCATTGGATCCGCTTGGACCGATATTACGTGGGTGATGAGAACGAGCCACAAGCTGTGACTCAGCCGGTTGCCTGTCAACATTGCGAGAATGCGCCTTGTGAAACGGTATGCCCGGTCGCGGCGACGGTACACAGTGATGAAGGATTGAACGACATGGTCTACAACCGCTGTGTGGGAACACGCTACTGTGCGAACAATTGTCCGTATAAGGTTCGACGGTTCAATTATCTTGACTATCACGGTGACTTGGCCGAGCCGGAAAAGATGGCCTTCAATCCGAATGTGACCGTCCGCATGCGTGGGGTGATGGAGAAGTGCACCTATTGTGTTCAGCGGATTCAGGAGACCAAGATTACGGCGAGCGCAGAGAGTCGAGACGTTCAAGATGGAGAGATTCAAAGTGCCTGTCAACAGACGTGTCCAACAGAAGCGATTGTCTTTGGGAATATTGCCGACCCGAACAGTGAAGTTGCCCGCCTGCGTTCCGATCCTCGCAAATACTCGATGTTAGAGGAACTAAATACGAAGCCTCGTACGACCTACTTGGCCAGGGTGCGTAATCCGAATCCGGAGTTGTCTGTCGATGGCTGATCTTGTACTGCCAACAGACGGTTCTCGGGCGATCGCTTCCAACCGGTCACCCGATTACGCGATGGTGACCGAATCAGTTAGCCGTGTGACCGAAGCGCGACCCACACGCGCGTGGTATGTCGCCCTCGCGGTGTCTGTGAGTCTGACGATGGTGTTGTTCGCGACACTTGCCCACGCAACGATCACGGGTATCGGTGTGTGGGGTAACAACGCGCCTGTGTTTTGGGGCTGGCCGATTACGAACTTTGTGTTTTGGATCGGGATTGGACACGCCGGAACCTTAATCTCCGCGGTTCTATTTCTGTTACGCCAGAAATGGCGTACATCGATTAATCGTTTTGCCGAAGCGATGACGATTTTTGCGGTGGTTTGTGCGGGTATTTTTCCAGTCTTTCATATGGGCCGGGTTTGGCGAGCATATTGGCTGCTTCCGATTCCGAGTATGACATCGATGTGGCCAAATTTTCGGAGCCCCTTATTGTGGGATGTCTTCGCGATCAGTACCTATGCGCTTGTCTCCGCACTTTTTTGGTATGTGGGCCTACTGCCGGACCTCGCAACATGGCGCGACCGCGCGACGACGCCGTTTCGGCGGCGTCTGTTTGGCCTTTTGAGTCTGGGATGGCGTGGGGCTCATCGTCAGTGGAGTCACTACGAAAAAGCCTATTTGCTGTTAGCCGGACTTGCGACACCCCTTGTTGTTTCGGTGCATAGCATTGTGAGCTTTGATTTTGCGGTCTCGATCGTTCCTGGTTGGCATTCAACCATCTTTCCTCCGTATTTTGTCGCAGGTGCAATTTTTTCAGGTTTCGCGATGGTTGTGACCCTGCTGGTCGTCGTTCGTCGGGTGTTTGAACTGGAGCACATTGTCACACGTGATGTGCTCGAGAAGATGAATTGCGTGATCCTGACTACAGCCGTGATCGTCGGATATGCGTACGGTGTTGAACTCTTTATCGCTTGGTATAGCGGCAACCCCTACGAGCGTTTCGCATTTGTCAATCGCGCCCTTGGCCCTTACGGGTGGGCTTATTGGACGATGGTGACGTGCAACGTGTTCGTGCCGCAGTTGTTCTGGTGGCGGCGTTTGAGGCGCAGCATTCCGGTAATGCTCAGTGTCGCTATTCTGGTTAACGTCGGGATGTGGTTTGAGCGCTTTGTCATTATCGTTACTGCGCTTCACCGAGATTATTTGCCGTCAAGTTGGGGGTATTTTCAGCCAACACTATTTGACTTCTTGACGTTTATTGGGAGTGTCGGTCTGTTCTTCACGCTTATTCTGTTGTTTGTCCGTTTTCTTCCAATTGTGGCGATGTCAGAAGTTAAAGGCGCAATGAAACACGAGGTCGAAGCATGAGTCCGGAGCCACCCTATTACGGCGCGATGGCGGAATTTCGGTCAGTGGCTGACCTTCTGGCCGCCGTGCGAAAGCTTCGAACCAAGGGGTATCGACAAATCGATGCATTGTCACCGTTTCCGATACACGGACTTGAGAGAGCTATAGGCCGCCGAAATCAATCATCGTTGTTGGGATGGATTGCACTCGCTACTGGACTTGCCGGGGCTGGCGGTGCCCTGTGGTTCCAATGGTGGGTTGGTGTCGTCAATTATCCGCTAGTCATCGGTGGACAGCCGTTATTTGCATGGGAGTTCGCATTACCAGTCACCTTTGAGGTGGCGGTGCTGGTGACGGCGTTTGTGGTTGTCGGGGCTATGTTGGTTTTTAATGGGCTTCCCCGTTTCTCTCATCCCACTTTCAATTACAGTCGGAGTTCCCAGGCCACCGACGCGTCTTTCGTAGTCATTGTCGAAGCTGAAGATAAGTGTTTTGACGAAGAATC
>CAZWIL010000088.1:0-9363 GCA_964634175.1 uncultured Vicinamibacteraceae bacterium | reverse complement strand
GAGCTATTAGAGAATCTCGGCCTTGTGCGTTCCCGCAAGGCACAAGCGGAGTGTCTTGAAGTCTGGGACTATCACTGGAAGAAGGCGATCAGCCAAGTAGAGTTACGCGTCCTGAGAGCTAAGCGTTCTCTTTGACAGCTGTGGTCAGATCAAGTACTGCTTTCTTGCCATCTCCAAAGAGCATTAAGGTGTTGTCTGCAGCGAACAGAGGGTTAGGAATACCGGCAAATCCTGGCGAGAGACTACGTTTGATGACGATCACACTAGTTGATTTGTCAACATCAAGAATTGGCATGCCACTGATTGGACTATCCGGATTAGTTCGCGCGTCTGGATTGACGATGTCGTTGGCTCCGATCACGATTGAGACATCGGTTTGGCCAAACGTTGGGTTGATAGTGTCCATCTCTTTGAGTTTGTCATAGTCCACGTCAGCTTCGGCGAGCAAGACATTCATGTGCCCAGGCATGCGACCCGCGACGGGATGGATTGCGTACTCTATTTCGATGCCGCGGGATTCAAGTAGGGTTGCTAGATCGCGCAGTTGGTGCTGTGCTTGGGAAACTGCGAGTCCATAGCCTGGTACGATCACCACTCGTTTGGCCGTATCGAGCAGCATCGCGACTTCTTCAGCCGACGTGCTCTTAACTTTTCCTTCATATACCGAGTCTGCATCGGTCTTTTTACTGTCGCCCGCAGCGATGGCTCCAACCAGAACATTCACTAAGGAGCGATTCATCGCCTTACACATAATGCGGGTAAGAATGATGCCGGAGGCACCAACCAGTGATCCCGTAATGATCAATATGTTATTGCTCAAGACGAACCCCGTGGACGCGGCAGCCAATCCAGAATAAGAGTTCAGTAGAGCTATGGCGACAGGCATATCAGCGCCACCGATTGAGATGGTCAGCAACACTCCCAGCACTGATCCAATCGCGACAATGGCGACGTAAGAAGTCGTCGTGCTGGGGTCGATTACCATCCAGACTCCGCACCCGAGTGCGACCAATCCGAGAAGTAGGTTGAGGGGCTGTTGTCCCGGAAACGTAACCGGGGCATCAGGAAGGAGTAAACCGCGCAACTTGTCAAATGCTACGAGGCTTCCCGTAAAGGTGACCGAGCCGATAATGCCAGAGGCAGCTGTTGCTATAAGTGACTGGGTTGTTGGTGTGGTTCCCACGAGCACCGCACCGGCTACGAGGGCCGAGGCCCCTCCGCCGAAAGCATTCAATAGGGCCACCATTTCAGGCATGGCCGTCATTTGGATCTTAAGGGCGAATGTGGCACCAATTGCCGAGCCGAGGACGATGCCAGCCAGTATTACTCCGAGTCCAAATGTGCCACTGCCGAAGACCTGATTGTCGGCAAGCGTGGTCGCTACAGCGAGGAGCATGCCGGTAGCCCCTAGTAGATTCCCTCGAACTGCAGTGCGAGGATGAGTCAGTCCCCGGATGCCGAGGATGAACAGCACGGAAGCTGCTAGGTAGCTGAGGTCAATAAGGACTGTGTTTTCCACCTAGTCCCTCTTTCGGAACATGCTCAACATCCGATTCGTGACCATAAATCCACCCACGACATTGATGGTGGCCAACACGAGTGCTGCAAATCCGAGGATCACTGTCACTCGGTTGGACGACGCTGAAGAGAGCATCGCACCGATTATTGTGATTCCAGAGATCGCATTACTTCCGGACATCAAGGGAGTGTGCAGCAGCGGTGGCACCTTCGTAATGATTTCGAATCCTACGAAGACTGCGAGCATGAAGATTGTGAGTAATGGAATAAAAGCGTCCATAGTTCCTCGGCGCTGTCTGTGAAGGTGTCAGGCGTCCGGTTCAAGTCTCTCTTGGACTCGAGGATTAATGACTTGGCCGTTTCGTGACACTAGAGTTCCCTGGGTAATTTCGTCGTCTAAGTCGAGTGTAAGTTTTCCATCGGTAATGAGATGGAGGAGAAAAGTTGTGATGTTATTGGAGTACATCTGACTCGCGTGGTACGGCACCGTAGCCGGTAGATTCGTTGGACCAAGAATAGTTACACCGCCGGTTGTCACTACTTGATCGGCTTCTGTCGGTTCACAGTTGCCGCCACGTTCAGCCGCAAGATCGACCACAACGCTACCGGGTGTCATTCCAGAGATCATCTCACTTGTCACCAAGAGAGGGGCAGCCTTTCCAGGAATTAGAGCAGTTGTGACAACTACATCGCTTGCGGCGACTACCTCCGCCATCATTTTTCGCTGCCGCTCATAAAAAGCATCGTCTTGGGCCTTTGCGTAGCCTCCGGTGTCTTCGGAGGTGCTCGTTTCAAGCGGCAATTCGACAAATGACGCACCAAGGCTCTCCACCTGTTCCTTAACAGCAGGACGAACATCATAGGCCTGAACCTTTGCACCGTTTCTGCGGGCAGTAGCAATTGCTTGGAGGCCAGCGACACCCGCGCCAACAACAAAGACTCGAGCGGGAGTAACCGTTCCAGCCGCGGTCATGAGCATGGGAAACATCCGCGGTAGATGGCTGGCGGCAAGGAGAATCGCTTTATAGCCTGAGATCGTGGCCATCGAAGACAGAGCGTCCATGCTTTGTGCGCGTGTAATCCGAGGCATCAGTTCCATTGAGAAGGCAATCACGCCACGGTCGGCAAGGTCCTTTGCGGCGGTGGCGCCAACCAGAGGCTCTGAGAGCCCTATTACAACCTGTTCCTGCCGGACAAGTGACAAATCTCCAGTAGCGGCGTTACCGGCAGCACCCGCCATGCGTACCTGAAGAATGACGTCTCCGTCGGCGAAGATACGTTTGCGGTCCTGAACAATACCCGCCCCTCGGTCTGCATACTGTCCATCAGGAAACCCAGCTGCTTGACCGGCACCGGCTTCTACGACTACGTCCAGTCCAGCGTCCACCAGTGACGATACTGCTGCCGGAACGAGGGCTACACGTCGTTCGTTGGGAAACGTTTCTTTAGGGATACCGATGATCATTGAATGATAGGACGATGAAGGAAAACAGCTCCAAATGGTACCACACCACAAGCTGTAGGCGTAAGTGCTAGCACTAAGTTCACTTCCGACACGAGTGTCCCGTCCGTCTCAGTCGCGCCGGTTAAGTGCGTAACCGTGGAAGATAGTGACGGTTCTATCTCGTTAGGACAGTGGTTCTCTTAGTGCTTATTTCGAAAAGCTAGGACAAAGAGGATATGAAGGCCGAAGGCCACCACACCCGTAATTACAACAGCTAACCAAGGATTCACGTTTTCTCCTCCGATGATCTGTTGTCTATTATTGTAGCAGTCCCGAAGTCTATCTCAAGTCCATCAATTGACGGATTCTTCCGGTAGTGACGGACCGCTATCCCAGATTCTGCGGTTAACCACAGTGCCAACCCCAATATTAAGCCTCCCGTAATCAACAACATCCACTGCTCGGCTCTCCAAAAGTCCGCTAAGTTGCTGGTCATGGCCGAGAGGGTTAAGAGCAACATTAAGGCCATCGGAAGAACGGTATAGGCAAGGGGTTTTCCCCGACGTAGCAGATAAATCGTAATGGCGAGTAAAGCCAAGCCAGCAAGTAATTGATTGGTTGTTCCGAAAAGTTGCCAAAGAATGAGGCCAGCAAACTCTCCGCCGACCTCAAAAAAAGCGAAAAACCAAATGGCGAGGACTGCGAGGCCCGAAGCAATAAATCGATTGTCGAGAAGATCCAATTTGAACGTATGACCCATTTCGGTAATGTTGTAGCGCAGCAGACGGGTTGCGGAATCCAGCGACGTTAACGCAAAGGACACGACAAGTACAGCTACGAAGGTTTGTCCGATCGATTCGGAAAAGCCGAGGGCTCCAAGAAAATGTGACGATCCACTGATGAAGGCTCCGATGTTGCTGCCCAAGCTATCGGCAGATTGCCAACTGACATATCGAGTGAGCCAATCCTCTCGAGAAACAAATCCTGCGGTACAGGCAAGGACAGCCATCAATCCCAGGATCGATTCGCCAATCATGGCGCCGTAACCTACGAATGGAGCATCAGTCTCTTTGTCGAGTTGTTTCGCCGATGTTCCTGACGACACAAGTGCGTGGAAACCGCTTGCTGCTCCGCAGGCAATCACTATGAAGACAAAGGGGAACATCGCAGGTGCGCCTTCTGGCTGAAAGTCGATTGCCGGTGCAGCAAATGACGGATTCGTAAGGACAAAGCCCAGATACATCGCACCAACACCCGCGTATAACAACAAACTATTAATGTAGTCGCGGGGTTGGAGGAGGAGCCAGACCGGAAGAACGCTCGCGAAAAAAGCATATCCAAGGAGAAGCCACTTCCATTGACTTAGAGATGGGCCGACGATCGGATACTCAATTCCGGCGGCGACGAGCGTAACTAAAATCAGCAGGGCCGTTGCGGTGAGTGGCAGAAGCCCCCACTTGTACCGATACCTGCCTAATCCAGCGACGAGCGCAGTCACGATCATTAGGCTACTGGGCAGAACTGACTCAGGATAGAACTGGGGGGAAAATAGGGTGGCGATGATGTGAACGAACACGCCCATCGCCAACGCGATTAAGAAGAAGATGATGATATGAAAGAGCGTCTTTCCCCTACGACCAACCAAGTTCTCCGTGAGCGCGCCTATCGATAGACCTCGGGCGCGTAGAGACACGACCAGCGCACCAAAATCCTGAACGGCTCCCACAAAGACCGCCCCTACGACTATCCAAAGAGTTGCTGGCAGCCAGCCCCAAATTACCGCTATGGCTGGTCCAAGCATCGGTGACAAGCCGGTGATTGAAGCGTATTGATGGCCAAACAGAATGTACCGGTTGGTTGGCAGGTAGTCGACGTCGTCGCGAAAGGTGTGGGCGGGAGTTGCTCGGCTAGCGTCGAGGTCAAAAAGTCGCGTCGCCAGATGGCGACTGTAGAAACGGTAGCCTATCGCCAGGGCGGTTAGTGCGAGAGCAGCTACAACGAGTGGGGACATGATTTATCGTCCCAGCCACTCGTTGATCACCCGTTGACCGATTGAGTCCAGGGTCTCTATTCCGCAGACGTCGTGCTGTAACAGCGGTACGACAATACGTGGAAATTGTGAGAACGTGGTGTCGATCTTACGACGGTAGGTCTGTTCTTGTTCGCGTCGAGCACGCAGGAAGCTTCCTTGGAGGTCCGCATCATCAGGAAGGACACGATTTACAACGACCGCAGACACCATTATTTTGAAACGCGTCAGAAGGGTTACGACTTTTTGACTCTCAAGTAAGGAGAGTTTGTCTGGGTTCACGACAAGCAGAAACGCGGTTGTTGTTGCGTCGAGTAATTTGTCGCGGGCAACGAGAAACTTGCGGCGTCGCGTTTGAAGAATCTCGTCTAGTGTTCCAACCGTGCTACCGGAGGGATGTCTTTGTGTACTTTCGATTAAAGACAGGTCGTCACCTTGGCGAGTCTTGCCGCCGAGATTCTTGAGGACAGCGTCTAAACGCGAAGCCTGTTCTCGATGTCGCAGTAGGCCGTCGGTCCACGCGCCCATCACTTCTGGTAATGAGAGAAGACGAACAGTGTGTCCACTGGGTGCCGTGTCAAAGACCACTAAATCAAATCCAGAGCCACCATCACCCATAAGGTCAGCGACGCGTTCTAGAAGTGCGGCTTCACTGGCTCCTGGTGAGTAACTTGCTAAATCAAGTTGGCGGTCGATTTCGTCGTATAGACGTGGGTGAACCAGCTGTTTCATTTGTGTTTTTACAGATGTGATGTGACGAGTCGATTCAGCATCCGGATCGATTTCAAGACCCCAAAGGTTCTCCGTCAATTTTGTCTGCCTTTCACCAATTGTCATGTCGAAGATATCGCCTAGTGAATGCGCGGGGTCGGTTGATACCAGTAGGCAGGAGTGGCCCTGTTTGGCCGCGGCGAGACCAATCGCCGAAGCTATGGTCGTCTTTCCAACTCCTCCTTTTCCTCCGACGAAGATGAGGTGATGCTCGAACAGGTCCTTCAGGATGGCGGCCACGGCGACAATGAGTTTTAACTCTCGAATTTTATCCGTTGTGAGAGTGCTGGCACTTTGAGGACAAACAAGCCGCTGTTAACAACAACGGAAATGGTCAAGCGGTGAATGTTCCATCCCCATCCGCTTGTGCCAAGCATGAAAACGCTCGAGTAGAAGTGGCTGCATTTCAAGTGTGTAATAGGTCGCGGGGTTGGGAACACCCATCAATTCGGCGAATACAAAGAGCATAAACAAGTCGTCTTCATCTCGCTTTGCACGTGCGATTGCACCCCGATAGGGGGCTTGATAGAACTCACTGAGCAGTAGCTGGAAGTGCTTCCACCACGATCGGCGTTGTCGAGATGCCATGAGCTAAAATTTTCAGCCGGCCGATGTTCCGGCTGCAGCTTTCCGGCTTTCACGCAGAAATGCCGATACAGATTCAAGCATAACGAAAATCGCACAGATGATTATGCCGACGTCAATGGTTAAGAGGACGTACTGTCCGGCTTCGAATAGATTCCGAACTTGGATTAATGCGCTGGCAAGTGCCATTGTTGTGACAAAGATCATTGGGGTCAGTGTGTAGCGCGACGGACGGCCCAATTTCACGAGAATCGTGCTAATCACCAACAGTGTCAGGCCGGCTAAGAGTTGATTGGTCGTTCCGAATAACGGCCAGATTGCCATTCCACCCGTCCCGAGTGGCGCGCCAGGCGGAGTTGCTCCAAATGCCAGAATGAGGCAGGCAGTTACGGCCACGCCGGTCGCCACATAACCATTGTTAAGTATGGGAATGTTGTAAATTGTTCCCCATTCTTGAATGATGTACCGCTGTAATCTCACGCCGGCGTCCATGGTGGTACCGGCGAAGAGTATTGCCATGACTGTTAGAAGTGTTTGCGCAAACGTAAAAGACAAGCCAAGGCCGTTGGACGCGATCGTGGCGCCACCCTGCACGAAGGCGGCGATGCCACCATTGCCATACTCGGAATACATCGCTTCCCATTCCCCAAAAGATGCGAACCCTGCCGTTGCACAAATGATGGCGACTAGTGCGAGTGCGCCTTCGCCGGCGGAACCAAGGTAGCCAACCTGGCGGGCATCAGTTTCCTTGTCGAGTTGTTTTGAGGTTGTTCCAGAACTGACCAGACCGTGAAATCCAGAAATCGCACCGCAGGCAATGGTGACAAACAGCAGTGGAAAAATGGGTGGCGCCGAAGCTGGAACGTTGGAGTTGATGGCAGGCGCAACGATTGTCGGGCTGTTTATTAACACCGCGCCATAGAGGATGCCGAGTCCAATTATCAGTTGGATACCGTTAATGTAATCCCGTGGTTGGAGAAGGAGCCAGACGGGTAGCATCGAAGCGACACCAGCATAGAAAAAGAGTAATAGGATCCATTGAGCCTGCGGGCCTAGTCCGAAGAGTGTTGCGGGGAGTTCAATTGGAAATACTTCGCCAAGTGCGATGACAGCATAGAGAATGGTGGTGCCGATAATGGTCGGCCACATGATTCCCACTCGAACCTTGTAGAGCAATACCCCGATGACCATGGCGACGAAGACAGCAGTCCAAGCCGGAATGACGCTGGAAGGAACCCTGACGTGCTCTGATGAGATAGAAACGGCAAACACGGCGTTCACCATCAGAAGCAGGAAAAACACCACGATCATGAAAAGCGTTCTTGCTCGGTGACTCACAACCTCGCCAGTCAATGAGCCTACGGATTGCGCTTTGTTGCGAACGCTTGCCCAAATCGCTCCGAAGTCATGCACGCCCGCGAAAAACATGGTGCCGACAATGACCCAGAGAAAAGCAGGCAACCAGCCCCAAATTACAGCGATGCCGGGACCGATGATCGGGGCTGCTCCAGCGACTGCAGTGAAGTGGTGTCCCCAGAGAACGAACTTGTTGGTAGGAACGTAATCGATGTCATCGCGCATGGCATGCGCGGGCGTTTCGAAATCTGGGTCTAGTTGGTAGATCTTTTCAGCGATGAACTTGGAATAGAAACGATATCCAAGGAAAACGGCTGACAGGCCGATGACGGCAAGAATAGCGGCGTTCAGGGTGCACCTCCATGAAGAGATCGGGCTGACGGATAGCCGGGAAGACTGGTTGCGGCACGTACCCCTCGGACAATAGCGTGGGCCGTTGTGTCGGCGGCAAGAGCACCAATTCTAAGCAAGCTAACCTCGCTTTCAATTTCTCCGGTTGCTATTGCAAAGATTGTATCGCCGTCTGAGGGTGTGTGAGCCGGACGAACTGCGCGAGCTAAGCCGTTATGGGCCATTCGCGCGACAATGGCGAGTTCTGATTTGCTGAGCTGAGCGTTTGTAGCGACGACGCCGATGGTTGTGTTTTCGGCGGTCGGCGTGTTTAGCGCCTTCGCCGTCAACATGTAAGAAGTGTCGGCAATAGCCGATCCGTCCGCCGTTCGAACGCCAGCAAGAGGCTGTCCTGTCTCTGGGTCGACAACATTGCCTATGGAGTTGACTGCCATTAGAGCGGCCACACGAATACCGTTGGGAAGCTCTAGCATTGCAGTCCCAATGCCCCCTCGCATGGCTCGGTCAGGACCACCCAATTTTCCGACTGTTGCCCCGGCCCCTACGCCAATGCTGCCCTCCTGAATCGGTCCGTGGTTGGCTACTTGTGCGGCCTTATAACCACACTCCCAAGTGGGGTGGATCGTTGGGTCACCGACGGCAAGGTCGTAGAGAACGGCGGCCGGGACAATGGGGATATTGAGGTGGAGTGTTTGATATCCGATTTTTCGTTCACCAAGGTATTTCATGACGCCATCAGCAGTGGCCAAGCCAAATGCACTACCACCAGAGAAAACCAATCCGTGAATTCTTTGTACAGTGTTAACTGGATCGAGTAACGCGATCTCACGTGTGCCGGGTGCCGCTCCGCGCACGTCTACGGTCCCAACAGCACCTGATTCCGTCAGGACGACTGTACATCCTGTCGGACGGCCTTCGAGGGTGTGATGGCCGACCCGCACTCCCGAGATACTTGTCAGTCCACCGACAGATACAGGTGTCTGAGCATGCAGTGGGAATAGATCCCACGTAAGAAGCCCTACGCTCAAGTAAGCAATGACAGTGGGGACGTGCCTCATCAGTCTTTCCGAAGTTTGGTCAATCGTATCCGAAAATGTAATGTTTCTTCCAGGATAGGCTCGGATGGTGTTTGAGACTGATAGGGTTTCGTTTTGATATGGTGTTCATTTTACTGGCCGATTTGATTGTTGTTCTTCACATCACGTTTGTCTGCTTTGCTACCTTGGGGGGGCTCATGCTGAGACGTTGGCCAGGTTTGATGTGGCTGCACGTGCCTGCTGTTTGTTGGGGGATTGGTGTTGAGTGGACA
>CAZWIL010000087.1:0-9380 GCA_964634175.1 uncultured Vicinamibacteraceae bacterium | reverse complement strand
GCTCAGACTACCGAAGGTGTCCGGTATCTGAAAGCCGACAATCGGTTCTCCCTCCAAGCAACTGCTGAAATAGACAAAGCACTCACAGCACTAGCAGTGGAAGGACGTGCTCTCGAACCAAAACAATTATTGGCTATAGTCGACTTGCTCACATCAGTTGCTGCGGTTCGCCGCGCCATTGCCCAAGCTTCAGGCGGCCCTTTTCCATCACTCCAAACTGTAATGGATGGTTGTCAGTCGTTCGACAGAGAACTTTCACAAATTGTTGAAAAAATCGATCCCGCCTACGGTGTCTTAGACGATGCATCGAAACAACTTAAGGGAATTCGAGACCGACTACGAAGACAGCGTGATCGTTTGCGAGGAATTCTGGATTCTTATCTGAAAAACAAAGCGACCAGTCAATATCTGCAAGAGCAAGTAATCACAGAGCGAAATGGGCGCTACGTACTCATCCTCAGGGCCGAACACAAACACTCAATTCCTGGCATTGTGCACGCTAGTTCAGGAAGCGGTGCAAGCCTATTTCTGGAACCACTGAGCACTGTCGATGTAAACAATGAAATCGTTGCCATTGAACAGGCCGAACAGGTTGAAATTCAAAGAATTCTTCTTGAGTTGGCAAATAACTTACGTAAGCGAGCGGTCGATCTTAGGGTCACATTGACAGCTGCAGCCGAAATCGATGTCATTCAGGCACGCTCCGCGTTTTCTCTACTACTTGACGGCGTCGAGCCATCACTCTGCTCGGCAAGTCAAATTAAGTACCTCAAGGCCCGCCATCCCCTTCTGATTCCAAAAGTACAAGCGCGCTTGAACCCGATAGATCGAAGACCCACCGATGAACCAGTTGCTAACGATGTAGTAGTTGACCCTCCAAACCACACCCTCGTAATTACGGGCCCCAACACGGGAGGAAAAACGGTCGCACTCAAAACCGCCGGACTACTTGCATTGATGGCTCAAGCTGGACTACATATTCCTGCCGACCATGGTTCAATGACACCTGTGTTTCGAACGGTTTTCTCAGACATCGGTGACGACCAATCAATTTCTGACAGCTTGTCGACGTTCTCCGCTCACATAACCAAAATCATCTCCCTAGATAGGCAGCTAAAGTTACCTGCACTAGTCTTACTTGACGAAATCGGAACAGGCACAGACCCAATCGAAGGTGGTGCACTTGCTACGGCGGTTGTCGATCACTTTCGGCAACGTGGTGCATTAGTTATTGTCACAACACACAATGACGCCTTGAAATCCTATGCTTCGACGACGTCAGGTGTCATTTGTAGCGGTATGGGTTTCAATGCTGAGACTTACGCGCCAACATATCAACTTCTCTACGGCTCTCCAGGACGGAGCCTCGGTCTCGAGATCGCTGCGCGGCTAGGTATGGCTGAGTCAATTATCACTGCGGCAAAACGAAAACGGGGCAACCGGGAAACTCAACTTGCCGAGCACCTCACAAAAATCGACACCAACCTGCAACAACTCACAACCGAACGAAAGCAGTTGATCAAAGAACAGCAGCAGTTGACGGCTACGCGCGACCAACTGATTTCGGATCGCCAAGCTCTGCAAATGCGCGAGGCCAGCTTCAAAGAACGAATGGCCTCACGTCTGGATGTTCATGTACGAGAAGCTCGTGCAGAAATTGACGCAGTTGTTCATGACCTTAAATCCAAAGCGTCCCAACTCGCACGCACCAGAACCCAAAAACCTTCTAGCAACCAGACCGGTCTGTCCACCGGAGAAACTGGGCAATTGCGAACTACTGCCACCCGTGCCGTAAGTCACATTGCGGCGAAAGCAACGACCTTTACGGACTTAGGAGAGTTCAGCAGTGATAGCCACACATCTGACGCGGGGAAGTTTTTTACATCTGCGAAACCACCTAAGATTGGAGAAGAAGTGATCGTAGATGGTCTCGGGATCAAAGGACGTATGCTAAGCCTAAACAATGGACAGGCTGAGGTTGACGTGCAGGGTAAACGCCTTCAAGTTGAAATCCATGAAATTCGCCCGGTGTACCGAAAGAGAAACTCTTCAGCGCCACCAGATACGCCAACTGGCGGTGTGACTGTCATTACCAGCCCAACTCAAGGAGACCTCAGCCACCTTAATGTAATTGGCTGTAACGTTGAAGAGGCACAAGAAACGATTGAAAAACATCTTGACCAAGCAATACTCCGAGAGCAGCAACGAATTCGTATAATCCATGGCCACGGAACAGGTCGACTAAAACGCTCAATCGGAGATCTACTGAAAAGACATCCCCAAGTCGTTCGGTTTGCACCAGCACCACCTGATCAAGGCGGAAGTGGCGTCACTCTGGTGGACCTTAAGGAATAAAGGTGGGACGATTTCCACAGGGGTTTGTCGACGATCTCAAGTTACAAGCGGACATAGTGCAGGTGATCCAAGAATATGTTCCATTGAAAAAATCGGGAGCGACCTTTAAAGGACTTTGCCCGTTTCATAATGAGAAGACACCGTCATTCCATGTCAACGGTGACAAGGGTTTCTTTCATTGTTTCGGCTGTGGTGTCGGCGGTGACGTCGTCAAATTTGTCGAACTGCAAGAGAAACTCAACTTTCCAGAGGCAGTCCGTCAACTTGCACAACGGTTCAGTCTGGAGATTCCTGAACCAGCTGGTTTAAAACATGATATTGCTGCAGAAGCACGTCGGGAAGGCTTGCTTACTCTTCATGAATCGGCAGCGAGTTATTTTCAAGAACAACTTAACTCTGCCTCTGGACGACATGCACGACGTGTACTCGAGCAGCGAGAGATCACACCAGAGACCATAAACCATCTCGGGCTAGGATATGCTCCTCCACAGCGGGACACGTTAACGAATCGGCTACTTGCTGCGGGTCACCAACCGGACTTAATTCTGGCAAGCGGTTTGGCTATTCAAAGAGAAGGGAACAAGCTAATCGACCGGTTTCGTAATAGACTCATGATTCCCATCTGTCGAACTACCGGTTCGGTAATTGCATTTGGCGGTAGAGCTCTAGAAAGCGGACAGCAGCCCAAATATGTTAATTCTCCAGAGACTGAACTCTACACAAAAGGCCGTACGCTCTACGGCCTTCATCTAACGAAGGATGCAATTCGACGCCTTGGATACTCTGTGATGGTGGAAGGCTATTTTGATTTTGCACAAGCACTGCAGGCTGGGGTAGCGCCACTAGTCGCCAGCTGCGGCACAGCAGTCACCGACCGCCAGACACGACTACTTAAGCGCTTTACTGCAAAGGTCATCCTAAGCTTTGACTCAGATACGGCCGGCCACAATGCTTCGACTCGTTCGGGAGAACTGTTAGTTTCAGAAGGCTTTCAGGTCAATGTGGCTGTTTTGGACAACGGCGAAGACCCAGATACAAGTGTGCGGCATCGAGGCTCGGCGCACTACATAAAGCAGTTAAAAGAATCCACACCGTACCTTGATTTTGTCTTAGACCGAGCCGCCCAGCGGCATGATTTCTCGAGCGATCAGCAGAGACGTTTATTTCTCACAGAAATGCTTGGCATTGCAGCCAAGATTCCAGATGCGGCATCCCGGGATCAGTTTGCGGATAAACTGGCGCACAAGGCACGGGTCCTGGAAGACGTAGTTCGAACCGAAATTCGACAAGCCGCGGTGGCGCGACGAACGAAACTTACGGTAGAGACTCCTGGCTCGGTGGCTAGGATAACGCCGGCAGAACGTGGAATCGTCTGGGCGATAATGTGCAACACTTCTGAAGCACAACAAGTAATTACAGAATTGGATCCTGAGGATTTGGACGGCTTGGCAACATCGCCGATCTTGCAGGTCGCCAAAACCTTAGCCGACTGGCCTGTCAGCTCAGTCCCTCAGGCCCTGCTCGACAGAGTGACTGACGAACAAGCGGCACTCACCCGTCGGATTTCTTCGGAACCTGAAGCACCAGCGCAAATACGTGATTGTGCACTTGAATTAAGACGACTTCGCTTGGAACGAGAACGATACTCGCTCCAAAGTGAAATCGACCAGAGGCAGTTAAAAACAACAACCGAGCAATCTGAAGACGAACTTGTAAACGAGTTACTGAAACGCAAGCACGACTTATTGCAGCGCATTGCAGCGTTAGAAGAGTAGAATCGACTAGCTCTCAGTTTACCTGGCCTTCTTCGCGTTATTTGATGGCCTAATGATTTAGGGGGAACACCTTGTCGCTTGAAGAGAAATACGACGAGATTCGCCAGTTAATAATCATCGGCAAAGAAAAGGGTTATCTACTGTACGAAGAAGTTAACGATGCTCTTCCAACCGACGTCACCTCTTCCGAAGACCTCGAAGATCTTTTTGGTTTACTAGGTAATGCCGGCATTGAAATCGTCGACTCAGAAGAACAATATCGAGAAGAAAAGCTTCTTGACCGAACTGTTAAAGAAAAAAATGCTGCCGGAACCGAAGTCGCGCCACCTGCCATCGATAAAACAAATGATCCGGTAAGAATGTATCTGCGAGAAATGGGTACTGTCCCGCTCCTTAACCGTGAGGGTGAAGTAGAAATCGCCAAGCGGATTGAACGAGGAAAACTGTCTGCGCTAAAAGCGATTTCCCGAGCACCAGTTGTCTCAAAGGTGGTCATCCGGCTAGGAGAACAACTTAAAATTGGCGAGCGAACAATTCGAGAACTGGTTACATTTAAGGACGATGAATTAACTGATAGCCGGCTCGCCGACCGAGCAAGGCAAGTTGGTCGGCAGGTCGATACCATTAGAAAAACACGAATAGAAGTCGACAAGAGAACAATCAAACTCACTACCGTTTCGAAACAAGACCGCCGACGATACCGGCGAGCATGGTGGCGGGCAGGGCGGACGCAGATTGAACTCTCTCAACTAATTCGGCAGATCGAGTTCACTGATTCAATCAAACTTAACCTAGCCAATGTGATCAAAAAATCCGTCGAACGCGTGCAATATATCCAACATGAGATCGAATTATTGGATCGCAAAGTTAAGAACACCACGCGACGGCGGCAACTAAAAGACGAAGAACAAAAGAAATTGATGAGACGGCTCCGTGAACAACGAAGGGAACTTCGAGCTCGAGTAGGCGACCTAGAAACAACACCAGAGAAACTAAACCATACCCTTTCTGTTGTGATGCGGGGAGAACTGGCAGCCGAGGACGCAAAGCAGGAATTGGTCGAGGCCAATCTTCGATTAGTCGTTTCTATTGCGAAGAAATACACGAACCGAGGACTGCAATTCCTTGACCTCATTCAGGAAGGAAACATCGGCCTCATGAAGGCCGTCGATAAATTTGAATATCGCCGGGGCTACAAGTTCTCTACCTATGCCACTTGGTGGATTCGACAAGCGATCACACGCGCAATAGCAGACCAAGCAAGAACCATCCGTATCCCGGTTCACATGATCGAAACGATTAACAAACTAATCCGAACATCACGGGCATTAGTTCAAGAGTATGGCCGTGAACCAACTTCCGAGGAAATCGCCGAACGGATGGAGATACCCGTTATAAAAGTTCGAAAGGTATTAAAGATCGCCCAAGAGCCGATCTCCCTAGAAACACCTATCGGTGATGAGGAAGATAGTCACCTGGGCGATTTTATTGAGGACAGGAAGGTTGTATCGCCTGCAGAGGCCGTTATCAGCTTGAACCTAAAGGAACAGACCGACTCAATTCTCAAAACGTTGACACCGCGCGAAGAAAAAGTGATCAAGATGCGGTTCGGAGTCGGCGAAAAAAGTGAACATACCTTAGAAGAAGTAGGCCAGAATTTTGCAGTGACACGTGAGCGGATCCGTCAAATCGAAGCCAAGGCCCTGAGAAAACTCCGACATCCCTCGCGGAGCCGAAAACTGCGAGCTTTTCTCGAAGATGGACCTAGCGGGTAGTGAGGGCCCATAGCTCAGCGGTCAGAGCCGCCGGCTCATAACCGGCTTGTCCCAGGTTCGAATCCTGGTGGGCCCACCATTTCTTGTCATGTTTATCTTCCTTCAAAGACAAAGACTAGAGTTACGACCTCGATTCATCCATGTTCAAATTGATTAGACGAGTCTCACGCGCCATCATCCTCAAGCAAGATCGTGCTAGTATCTGATTTTGAATGGTTACCCGACTGCGCTCCCTCTATCGTGTGACTCAACACAGAACATCAGGCTGCCGAGCAGCCAACTCCTCACAGAACACGGTGCCCCGTTTATCCGGGGCTTTTTTTTGCCCATCAGGACACACACGATGCTACCCGAGCTTGAATATCTAATCCGGCTCCAACAACTTGAAAATAGAGCCATAGGGGCTCGTGAGCAGATCGATAATATTCCAGTAAAACTTGAACACTTAGCACTACAAATTGCGGAGCGTGTTAAGGAAGTCGAGGATGTAAATCAAGCTTTGGAACAACATCGAACCTCACGAGTTTCTTTAGAGAAAGAAGTTGCCGAAATACAGAGTCGACTTAGCCGATCCAAAGAACAACTCATGGCAGTTAAAACCAATAAGGAATACCAAGCAATGCAAACAGAGATCTCGAACGGTGAAGAAGAGATGACACGCTTGGAAGACAAACTGCTTGAAAAAATGCTTGAAGGCGACGACCTGAATGGAAGTTTAGAACAAGCAGATCAACTATTAGTGAAAGAACAAAACATTGTCGAGACTGAACGGTCCCGCATCGAAAAAGAACGGAGCGAACTAGAGCAACAGATCGAACTAGTTCAGGTCGAACGAAACAAAATCGTTGCCCAGTTACCTTCCCAAACCGTCGATCTGTTCGAGATGCTGGCACGAGGCCGCAAAGGCATTGCAGTAGTTGAGGCCGCCAATGGTCGATGTAACTCCTGCCAAGTAAGACTACGGCCACAACTTTTCAATAGCGTCCGTGCCAACGACACGCTCATCCAATGCGAGAGTTGCCAACGTATTCTGTACTTCGCTGAACCTTCTCACATAACAGAATAATGGTGCAAGTCGCCGTAATTGCATACATCGATGGCGGGGCGAGGGGAAATCCAGGCCCTGCAGGATATGGCGTTAGAATCGAAACCTCTGATGGCACATTGATCGAGGAACTGCACGGCTCGATTGGTGTGGCCACCAACAATGTCGCGGAATACCGTGCTTTAGTTGCCGCGCTTACGTATCTTGATCAAAACGGTTTTCGAGACGCAACTATCAAGTCGGACTCCCAGTTGCTAATCAAACAAATGCTGGGAGAGTACCGGGTCAGGAGTCCAGGTATATCCCCACTTCATCGAGAGGCATCGGCCCTAGTCGAACGCTTGGGTAAGATCCGATTCGAGCATATCCCGCGTAACATGAATGCCGAAGCCGACCGCTTAGCCAATGTTGCAATGGATGTCAGCACTGTTACCAAATATCCTGTGCGACAAGCAGGCGTCGCCGCGACATTAGGAGAGCTCAAAGAAAATTCCATCCTGTCAATTGGCGTCGATATGGAGTCAATCAACCGCGTGGATAATCTGCTACGAAAATATGGCGAGCGATTTCTTAACCGAATTTTTACCGAACATGAAGTTGACTATTCCCAACGGCGAAAATTTCCAGCTCAACATCTGGCCGCTCGTTTCTGCGCAAAAGAGGCCACAATGAAGGCTCTTGGAACAGGCCGATCGCTAGGCGTACTCTGGACAAATATAGAAGTTATCAGGGTCTCAGGGCCTCCTCGACTCAAGTTATACGGCGGCGCAGACAAACGGTTCAAAGAATTAGGAGCTGAACGCTCACTCGTGACCATAAGTCATACAGGTGATTTAGCGTTTGCTCAAGTGATGTTATTGAAGTCTTAGTGATCACTATTGTCGACAGGCCTTCTATCACGACACTACTGACCAGATCGCCGCAGGAAGGCTGGTGTCTCAAGAGACGTGTCCAATTCTAGAACCTCACTAGCGTCATCGTCGTTACTTTCTTGGTCGGGTGTGGACGCTTCATCAGCGTTAGCACTCACAGAAGGCGAACGTCGAATAATAGCAATATCATCACCCACCGCTTGTGCCATCGGCGTTTCTGATTGCCATTCAGCATAGTTACGTAAATCAACCGGTGTTGCTTCTGATGGTGAAGTTAATTTCGAGTCTGTCTGTGATAAGCCAAACCCTGTTGCAATAACAGTAATCTTTACTCGGCCCTGCATCGACGGATCAATAACTGCACCAAAGATGATATTGGCTTCATCATCGGCGGCTTCTGAGATTATCGTTGTTGCTTCGCTAACTTCAGCAAGGGATAAATCTGGTCCGGCCGTAACATTGACAATCACCCCTCGCGCTCCCTCAACTGCTGCTTCTTCTAGCAACGGGCTGGACACGGCTCGGTTAGCGGCATCTATTGCTCGCTTTTCACCTTCGCCAATCCCAGTGCCCATTATGGCCAAGCCCATTCCCTTCATGATTGTTGTCACATCTGCAAAATCAAGATTGATCAAACCAGGCATGATAATCAGGTCAGAGATTCCTTGTATAGCCTGATGGAGAACGTCGTCTGCGCGAGCAAACGCATCTGCAAAACTTGTTGTTGAATCGATCGTTGCGAGTAAGCGTTCGTTGGGAATAGTGATTACTGTGTCAACAGATTCCTGTAGCTCTTCAAGACCACGGTTTGCTTGTGACTGACGACGCTTCCCTTCAAAAGCAAAAGGTTTAGTGACTACAGCAACCGTCAAAGCACCAAGTTCGCTCGCCAAATTGGCTATCACTGGTGCAGCGCCCGTGCCTGTGCCACCACCCAACCCAGCCGTAACGAACACCATGTCAGCTCCATCAAGAGCCCCGATCAACTGTTCGGTATCTTCAAGAGCGGCCTGACGACCGACCATCGGGTCAGCTCCAGCACCTAGACCTTTAGTGAGCTTCGCGCCAAGTTGCAGCCGGATCGATGCGGAGGCTTGTGCCAAAGCCTGGGCATCAGTATTCGCAACGATAAAATCGATGCCTTCAAGTCCGGCCTTCACCATAGAATTGACGGCATTACTTCCACCGCCGCCGACTCCAATTACCTTGATGCTGGCTCCTGGTTTGAAGTCACTGTCCAGTGTGAGCCTCAGCTCTGGATTCTCTAAATCATCAACCTGACCTAGCAAGTCTGGCATGCCTCACGTCTCCTCTCTACCAGTGGTTTGTGCTGGTTAACTCAACACCGAACACGAACCCGGGCACCCTATGTAGTTCAGCTTCGACTTCGCAAACGCTGCGCAAGATGTTCCTTTTCAGCATGTGTGCATTACGTATTAACTCCTCATGACCCATTACTAACCGCATCCGAACTCGTCACGAAGAAGACTCCTTGAACAGCGACGCCAACCCACCGGTAAACCGGCCCCAGAAGGGAGACCGGTTACGTTGAACAACT
>CAZWIL010000086.1:0-9571 GCA_964634175.1 uncultured Vicinamibacteraceae bacterium | reverse complement strand
AAGGCATTCAATTGCGGAAGGTTATTGATGAGATCGAGTCGCTTCTGATTGTCCGTGCACTGGAAGTCTCAGGTGGTGTCCAGAAGAAAGCTGCCGAGTTGCTCCATGTGAAACCTACAACGCTTAATGAAATGATCAAGCGCTACGGTCTCGCTCAACGTCACAACCGAGAGTCAGGAAAAATCCAGAAATTTGGACGCAAAGAGGTGGCGGTGGTCGCACCGGGCTCACATCAAGAGTGATAAACCGTAGGGTAGCGTAAAATCAATAGAACACAGTTATGTGTGTCCAAGTAACAGTGTGTGAGCTCTAAGATCGTCGTCCTCGTGGCCTCGGGCGATTGGGTCTGCCTCGACCCCTGCCGCGATTTTGACCTTTTGGTGGCCTGTGACGACCACCAACACCTGTGATAATTGCTTCGTACTTTTCTAGAATGACATCCCAGCTGTAATTAAGACGAACGTAATCTTGTCCATTTTGGCCCATTCTTGTTCTCAAATCAGAATTGTTCATCAATAGTTTCAGGCATTCGACAAACTCTTCCCTGTTTTCATAGTACAGTCCGGCGTTGCTGCGCTGGCAATGGTCCATGACTACGTCACTTCTGGCGTTCGCTAAGATTGGGGTCCCCACGGCAAAAGATTCCAATGCGAGAAGGGATAGACTCTCGTAAGGTGACGGCACGAGAACGACGGTAGCCGCCTCAAGTGCTTCTAGGCGCTCGGTCTCTGGAAGCATACCAGCGAATCTGATGAATGATTCGTCAGGGATGGGCATCAGTTTAATGCCCATGAGTGCAAGTGTGGCGTCGCCCTGCTCCTTAGAATAGGTGCTGAAGTACTCGATGAGTTCCTCACAGCCTTTGCCTGGGTCGATACGTCCTCCATACAAAGCAAACGGTCCGAAGAATCGATGACGTTGCCGAAATGCTCCGCCGCGAGCTACTTGATAGTCATTTTGCGGTCGAGTTTCAGTATCCATGGGAGCCGCAGAAAATTCATCCGCGGTATTGGCGCTTTGAGCGTCATTCTCAATTGAGAGATCCATTTCTGGCGGTAGGTCGACACCACAACCAACGACCTCTTGGATTTTTGCACCGGGGGCAAAACGTTGGTGTAGGAAGCCTTGTTCCACGCTTGTGTTGTAGGCGATAGCAGCCGGCAGTGAAAATACCTTCTTGTAGATACCCAGACGAATAGCTGGTTCATCGTGAGCCGTAGGGACCAAAATGCTTTTTCTGGGAGCAACATTTAGCCCAAGCACCGTAGGTGCGTACAAATAGGTGAAAAAAATTAGCGCATCATATGAACGGTGTTGTTGCTCTAGAAATTCGATGAGCGCTGGGCACCAAGGCCCCTGTTGTTTTAACCAGCTCTCTTCATCTTCAGTGCTGTGTGGATTTGTAAAGATCCAATCTGAAAACGCATTAAAAGCGGTGAGATCTCTGGTCTCGGCATTCGCAAATCGTCTAACAGTTACTCCTCTTACTCTATCTTTACCTTCCGGGTAGGCATTCTCCCAAGTGGTGTATTCCTTGGCGCAGGTGGTCAATACTTCTACCGCGTGATTCTCTGCAAGCCGTTCAGCTACAAGGCGACAATGATATTCAGACCCACCAAGGATTTCTGTGCCGTAACGTTGAACGATGAAGGCAAGTTTCACGTAAGACTCGCAAGCAAATTCTGAAGTGCTGCGTCGACTGACGCAGGGCCGAATTCAATTAAGCGTTTCCGTTGACCTGAAATTATCTTGTTCCTCAACTTATCATCGTACACCAGCATACCCAGAAGTTCGGCGGCGTACTCCAAGTCTTTGGGTGTAAAACAAATCCCGGCGCCGTCCAGCGTCTCAGGAATAGCGGAGGTTCCGTAGGCTAAGATTGGAAGATCCGCCGCCATAGCTTCGACAAGAGGCACGCAGAAGCCTTCATGTTCGCTCAAAGAAACATACGCCTTTGCTGTTTTGTAGTAGGTGGCGAGATCTTCGTTTGGAACGGCTCCTGTGAATACGAATCGATCGTCTCTCATCCCGTACTTCGCCATTAGCGAACGGAGGCTCGCGTAATATCGAGGTACGGCGTCTGTTCGGCCTACAAAAATAAATCGGTAGTCTCTATCAACATATCTTCGAAAATATTCCGCTAAACGTAAGTTGTCCTCGATCTTCTTATTCGGGGCAATTCGGCCGACGAACAGAATATTGGACAATCCATCGGTAAGGCAGTCTTCCAGCGCTAAATTTCGTTCACCATATTGGATGCGTTGGGTGTCAACCGCTATTGGAAACACACTAGTGTTTTTGAAACCCAAAGCTTCCAGTTCGAATCGATTGAATTCTGAATCGCCAAGAGCAAGATCGACGCGGTCCACTAAGCCTTTCAATTCGTGTCGTCCAACGGCGGCAATGCGGAAAATATCTGGTGAGTAAGACGCAAAAAAATGGGCAGGAGTGATGTTGTGGTACTGGATGATCCGGCCACCTGAAAGACGAGTTAGAGCTTCGCTCATCGGTGAAGGCACAGCGAAGTGAAGAATTGTCGTGTCCCCACTCGTTGCTTCAGGTTCTGAGAAGAAACGGACATCACCTTGTAGTTCCTCGTCGATTGTGAGGGCGAAGATATTCGAAACGTAGCCTTTGTTTCTCAGTAAGTCTCGAACAACCCGTGCACTGTTTCCCACGGCATCGCCGTAATGTGCAGCGGGAATCCATTGATTAATAATCATGCGTGTTTGATCGCTATCAGGAACACAGACGTCTTCGAGTAAGGCAACCCTTAGAAGGTGCTCATGATTGTTGGTAAGTTTCGTTCTGTTCTTTCATGTGACACAACCCAAATTGTGTTTTGCCGAAAGTTACGAAGCTGATTCTCCTGCCTGATCCAATCCATCAGCTATAACGCCTCGCTCGCCGACGTGCATCGATTGCGAACTGCTCCCAAAAATCAGATGCGACTGCGGGAGGTTCGGCACGAGGACCTTCATGAACTTGTTTGATAAAATTAGTCAGAGTCAATCCAAAATCCTTCTGGCGCAATCGAGCTAGTGCGGCGTTTTGGGCGTTCATTATTTCATCGTGCAGTGACGTGTCCGAGAGGACAGTGTTGATGATTGACGCGACGTGACGAGGATCCTTCCGGTCATAAAGCACTCCACCGCCATCCAAAGTGCTTGGGATCGCTGTCGAGGAGTAAGCCATCACAGGGATCTGTTTGTGGAAAGCCTCAACCAGCGGCACGCAGAACCCTTCGTGTTCACTCGCTGATAAAAAAAGGTCTGCGACGTCGTACAGAGCCGTTAATTCTTCATTTGATACATGCCCAAATAGGTGAACATCTGGAATTCGTAAAGTGCGAATGAGGTTGTACAGTGCGCCGACATATTCTTCGAAACCACTGTGAGCTCCGACCAAAAGGAGACGAGACCGTGGGTTGTATCTCAAGCGATAAACATTGAAGCATTTGATCAGGTCGTCGATTCGCTTGTTTGGGATCATCCTCCCAACAAACAAGATATTAGTTCGATCATCATCGAAGTCATTAGCCAGCATGGTATCTGGTTCGACATCGAGATGTTTAAAACTAGGCACAACAGGGAGCACATCAGTTACTGGAAAACCGGCCTGTTCAAGTTCGAGCCGATTAAATTCAGAATCACCAAGTGCAAGGTCACACCTCGGTATATAGGCTGTCAGTTCTCGACGACCGCTATAACATTGACGGACTAAATCATCATTTACACCAACAAAGTAAGAAGGTGGAGTAATGTTGTGGTATATCAGGACCATGCGATCTGGCAAGGCAAATGCCACTCGTGATGCTTTCGAACCTAGTGAAAAATGATGGATCAGGATGTTGTTTGAATTACTGTGCTCGATGAGATCATGGTAGTCCTCAGTGAAGGATTCCACACGCACGTCAGCGGTCTCTACATAAATATTTGATTCGTACCCTGCGTGCCTAAGAACATGTTGAATACCCAGTGCTTCGTGACCGATGGCGTCGCCATATCCGAGTGTCGCCATTACTTGATGGACACCGATAAGCCCAGGTAATTGGTTCTGCATGACTAAACATTCTTCCGTTTGAGCAAAACGGGTCCTTTTGGCACCTGTTCTACGACGTGGTGTGCTGGCTGGCGAGTTCGACGATTTCGACCGAACCACCCTGGAAGTGACTCAATGACCGGGCCCTGTTTGCTGCTGCCGCTAAGTTGGTGCAGCATGTCGAGATATTTCTTTTCGATCACAGGCCAAGTGTAGTGATGTCGATAATATGCGCGACCATTCGTCCCAAATTTCTGGCGAAGCGGGCGATTTTTTTCGAGCAGGCGTAAACTCTCCAGAAATTCCTGGTAATTACTGTAGTACAAGCCAGCATTTGCTCGAATTACCTGGCCGCGCAGCACATCACAGTGGCCATTTACCAGCGTAGGAAGTCCTAATGCCCAAGCTTCAAGTGTCACCATCGATAGGCTTTCGAAGTACGACGGCATAATCAATAAGTCCGCGGCAGCCATCGCGTCAAACTTCTCTTCATCTGACACAAAGCCAAGATGGTGGATTCGTGGGTGAGAAGGAACGGCCATGACTGGATTTCCAATCAAAACGAGATCAAATTGGCCAACCTTCGCATAGCGTTGAAAATAATCAAAGAGCTCACTGCACCCCTTGTTCTCATCGATTCGGCCCACATAGATTACAAATCGACGAAAAAGATTACGCTGTTGACGAAAGCGTCTAGAGTGCACGCGTGAAGGCACCTCTGATCCAATTCCAACTACAACATTGGGAACTTTCTGATTGGCAGCAATTCTTTGAATGAGGGCTCGCTCTTCAAACGAGTTGTACATGATGGCTCTAACGGAACGAAACGTGGGACCAAATATTGACAGCCCTAATGCGGGGTCTCGCTCGGCGGTTGGCACTAGAACTGATCGACTTCCTACTTCCCTTATTCCGTAATATGCGTGGTAGTAGCGATAGCTGAAGAAGATGAAATAGTCGTAACTCGTTTTGTGTTGTTGTATATATCTAATGAGATCAGGACTCGTCGGTCCTTCGCTGTCGAGCCATCGGAGTTCATCTGCGATAGAGTGTGTTTTGTGAAAGACACGTGCTGATCGTTTCCCAAATTCATCAGGATTTCGTTCTTGTGATACTGGAAAACGACGAACCGAGAGACCGTTAACTTCGTCCAAGCCAGGTTCGAACTCATTCCGCCAAGTAATGTAATCCTTGGCGCAGGTTGTCAGAACTTCAACCTCTGCGTGGCGTGCTAAGTGTTCTGAGGCGAAGCGCGCATGCAGCTCGGCGCCCCCATTGAGTTGTGCGCCATAGCGCTGGACGACAACAGCCAGTCTCACCGGTCAGAGGGTTCTGCCCCGTCTGAGGGCGCAACATTTGGGTCCGAGTCGGCATTCGCGTTCTCAGTCGATGGCGTAGACGTGCTTGGGGACGAGACGGGAGAGGACGACGACTTAGTCGGATCTGCCGGTTGATTCGTCTCGGCGGTTGATTTGGCTGCGCCGGAAGGTTGGCCGGACACAGAGGATTGCGACTGGGCACCCAAACTTGGACCATTCGGAGGCAGGTCTTCCGGTGAATTTGAAGTCGTAGCAACGGCTTCTTCTGGCGCCGTTGCACTCGATCCTTCTTCCGGTTTGCTGGTCGGACCAGAAGGGCGCCGTCGTGGTCGCCGCCGCCGCCGCCTGCGTCCTTCCGAAGCGTTGTCGCTGTTGGACTTTGAAGGTTTGCCTTCTCCTTCTCGATATTGCACTACCTTTTCTAGCGACCGAGCGCGCCGTTCATCAAAGTCAAGCCGGCCCGCCACGGATTCAACACGCATCCGATGGTTCTTCATCTCAATGGATAGACGTGTCATTTCAACGACGAGGTTATTCATAACTTCGTAGTTTAACGCTGCGATTTCTATAAATTCGACTTGGGTTCGTACCATTTGACTAATAACCTTGGCTTGACGCTCGTTGATTTGCTGCTGCACTGTCAGAGCGTGGACGATTGGCGCGGGGTTAAAGAAAAGTTTTAAGAACGGGTTCAGTATCCTGCGGATCAGGTAGACAACCTTACCTGTAACACCACGCGATGATCTGTAAATGATATCTGGATCAAATTCAAAGGATGGTGGAGCTTGGGGGGTGTCACGTAGGGCCGCTTCTTTTTCCTTCAGGCGCTTTTGATAGTACTGCACCATTCCGGACCGAACCGTTTTCGGGTCAAGAAACTGTTCAAGTTTTACGTCCGCTAATTCACGAATTTGTTCCTCGGTATAGTCTTCACCTCGTTTTTGGCTGATCCGCTTTCGGATCTGACTCATGACTTGTTCGACGTCTATCGATTCTGATTCGATTTTAAATTCGGACATTCCAGTTCGTCCTTAAGCTTCGGTTAAGAATAGTTACTCTCCGCGTGTGATACCCGACATTAGAGAACCGCTCAAATACTTAATTGGCTCACAGAAATGGTGCAGACGTGCAGCCATTGACCTGTCATCTCCTATGCTATCTATCTCGCTGGGAGTAATCGATTAAACCGGTAGCGATCGATAGGGCGTCAATATTTATAAAGATTTCCATGTAATCGAAAAGCCTCACTGAGGATGGCCGTTCGTATTACTTTCCGGACACCAAAAATTCTTAGGAAACTAGTCAGTATCCCTTCGCATTTTTTTCCGACTCCGCTTTCTGGCCAACGCCTGCTTTGCACGACGTTTGTCACCAGGCTTCAAGTAAAAGGAGTGTTTCTTGATATCTTTGATGATGTCTTCCTGCTGTACCTTGCGCTTAAATCGTCGCAAAGCACTTTCGATTGACTCACTATCTTGAACTCTAACTTCCGCCAACTAAGATGTCACCTCCTCTACCCTTGGTCATGGTTCGGTTCAGAACACAATATGCTAGGCTACGCGCGAACCCTATTTGTATAATCTTCGACTCCGCCTGGACTGACCCGGTTCAAAGTAGAAACCGGTGATTAGTGGTTCCTGCACTGTGTTTAACACAGTCGGACCATAAGACGCCCGCGGATCTGTCATCATAGGATGAAAGCTGAGATGCCGTCAATTAAGCGATTTTTGGCGACGATGGGGCCTTCAGGGCCAAATTTTGTACGGATACGCGAATGAGGCTCCTTCTTATTGGCGGTGGCGCGCGGGAACATGCTCTGGCATGGAAACTTGGGCAGGAATCGGGTGTTGAAGAGCTGATTTGTGCCCCTGGAAACGCTGGTATCGGGGTCGCTGTTGGGCGAACTGGTGGTAAAACTGACCATATAAAATGTGTTCCGACTGACATGCAAGACTCTGCCGCTCTATTAGACCTTGCGGTGAAAGAATCGGTGGATTTGACCGTTGTTGGGCCAGAAATACCTCTCTCTAAAGGTGTGGCTGACCGATTTTACGATGCTGGACGTCCGCTTTTCGGTCCACTTCAGGCAGCTGCACGACTTGAATCAAGCAAGGTATTTTCTAAGGAATTCATGGCTCGTCACGAGATCCCAACGGCTACCTTTTGTGTGTGCGACAACGCCGAGGAAGCAATGGACGCCTGTCGAGATTTTGGATTTCCAGTTGTTATAAAGGCTGACGGCTTGGCGGCAGGAAAAGGCGTTACTGTCGCTGAGGATGAAGAAGCGGCAGAAGTTGCTATTCGAGAGGCAATGGTCGAAGGTCGTTTCGGTGATGCGGGTTTACGGCTTGTTGTCGAAGAGTGCCTCACAGGAACTGAAGTCTCATTTTTTGTTATTTGTGACGGCCAGCAAGGTCTAGCGATGCCGTCAGCGCAAGACCACAAGCGAGTGTTTGATGGTGATAAAGGTCCGAATACCGGAGGAATGGGTGCATTTGCACCAAGTCCATTTTTTTCTGCGACGTTGGCGAATTTGGTGATGACAAAGGTTGTTGCTCCTACTTTGGACGGACTTCGTTCGGAAGGAACTGAGTATCGGGGAGTACTCTACGTCGGTCTCATGTTAACAACAGAAGGTCCGAAGGTAATTGAATTCAATGTTCGATTTGGAGACCCGGAGGCACAAGTTGTACTACCGATGGTTCAGACCGATCTAGCCCCAGTTCTTTTGGCTGCTGCAGATGGTGACTTGAGCGGAGTCAATTGGAAGGTCTGTTCAGATCCTCATGTTGGGGTCGTTGTAGCTTCTGATGGCTACCCAGGGAGTTACGATACGGGTTTTGCAATTGATGGACTTTTCGAAGCAGGCGAAGTTCCTGGCGTGATTGTTTTTCACGCCGGTTCCGCTATGAAGGATGGTGTTACTGTTACAAGCGGCGGTCGGGTATTGACTGTAGTTGGTCGTGGCGCGACATTTACAGAGGCGATTGACATGGCATACTCAGCAGTTGCGAAGATTTCTTTTCCAAATAAATATCATCGGACCGACATTGGTTATAAGGCCCTTTCTGGTTCGATAGCCATGACGAGTGGGGACGGCAAGTGAGGCCACGTAAATGACTGAGCGAAAAGTGCAAATTTTAATGGGTTCAGATTCTGATGCCCCTACTATGCAGCGAACGGTAGACCTTTTAAAAGAATTTAATATTTCATGCCATATGACTGTGGCATCGGCACATCGCTCGCCGGGTCGGGTCGAAAAATTGATTAAGGATGCGCCGGAGAATGGCGTCAAGGTATTCGTTGTCGGTGCTGGTGCAGCAGCTCATCTTGCTGGAGTTGTGGCAGCACATTCAACGCTTCCGGTGATTGGAGTGCCGATTGACTCGTCTCCTCTCAAGGGGTGGGATGCGCTGTTGGCGACCGTACAGATGCCGCCTGGAGTACCTGTGGCTACGGTGTCAGTTGGGAACGCGGGAGCAACCAATGCAGCTGTGCTCGCGGCGCAGATTCTCGCGTTAACTGATGAAGGTGTCGCCGCTGCAGTCAAGAATTATAAAGAGAAATTAGCCGCCAAGGTCGAGCAAGCGGCCGCCAAAGTGGAGTCGCAGTAAAGCTAAGAAGCTTTGTTTAAGCAAGAAGAAACTAGATTCCGCAATAAACCGGCTTTCTTGCTCGATTACAGCCAAGGTCTAGCGATGACGCCACCGTCTTTTCTTACTTAGAATTGTTTCTAATCCTCAAACAGCATCAACAAAAGAGCTTTGTGCGTGTGCAGACGATTTTCAGCTTGGTCAAAGACTACTGACGCGTCACTGTCTAGGACGGCATCGGTGACTTCCTCGCCCCGATGAGCTGGAAGGCAATGCATGAAGCAGGCATCTGGCTTAGCCTGGGCCATGAGCCCTGCGTTGACTTGGTAGGGACTAAAAAGTTGACGCCTTGAAGCAACTTCGTTCTCGTGTCCCATGGAGGTCCAGACGTCCGTATAGACTGCATCCACATTTTTCACTGCTTCGATCGGATCGTGATAGCGTCGGAGTTCAGCGTTGTCATTGGCGATGCGCTCAATTTCTAGATCGACTGAACTTGGAAGTTCGAAACCCTCGGGGGATGCAACGTGGACAGAAGCTCCGAGCATCGTAGCTGCTTGAGCAAACGATGTCGCGACATTGTTGCCGTCGCCAACAAAAGCAATTCGTCGGCCAGTC
>CAZWIL010000085.1:0-9664 GCA_964634175.1 uncultured Vicinamibacteraceae bacterium | reverse complement strand
CAGGCATCTGGAAAGGACGTCATTGAGCTTGAAATTGGTGACAGTCCATTTGAAATGCCGCCGAATGCCGCTGAAGCTGGTGTTCAGGCAATCAAAAACGGACAGACGCACTACGGGCCGGCGAGCGGATTGAGGGAATTCCGAGAGGCGGCATCTACCTACGTAAACGAAGAACATGGTCTCGAGACTACTTCCGAAAATATCATTGCTGGGCCTGGCGCCAAGACGTTTGAACAGCTATTCTGCGAGGCCTTCGTTAATCCAGATGACGGCGTGCTCGTTTTCAGTCCTCATTTTCCAACTTATGGCCCGAACATTGCTCGACGCGGAGCGAGGATATGCCTGTCTGCACTTCAGTCGACTAAGGCTTTCAGGCCTAGTCTCGATGATGTTAAACACTTCTTAGAAAACGACCCTAGTCCCAAGGCCATTTTTCTTAATAGCCCCCATAACCCAACCGGTGGGGTCGCTCATTCTGAAGATCTCGCCGGTATCGCCGGACTGATTCGTGGTCGCGATGTCGCCGTCTTTAGTGACGAACCGTACGATTGTATGGTCTGGAGTGGTCGGCATAGGACGCTGTTATCTGAGCCCGGCATGCTGGATCAGACTGTTGCCGCCTATACGTTTAGCAAGTCGTTTTCAATGAGTGGATGGCGGTTGGGCTTTGCTGTGGCAAGTGTTCAGACAGTCACGCTGCTCGACGTCTTGAGCATCACGGCTTTTTCTTGCGTACCGCCTTTTTCGCAATTGGCAGGTGCAGCGGCACTTCAAAGCGACCGTGGATATCGCGATAAGAGAATGGCAGAGTTTCGACAGAAGGTTGAGTTGCTGGTGTCCGGACTTAACGAGATTCCAGGTGTGTCATGTTTGATGCCAGGTGGCACGTTTTACGTTTTTCCTTCGGTGCAGAGCATTTGTGAGACTTACCGCATCACGTCGCATGGCTTGGCTTTGTATCTTCTAGAGGGTGCCGACGATGACTTGGGTGTGGCGTGTCTTGGAGGCGAAGCATTCGGAGAGGCGGGCGCGGGATTTTTGCGTCTCAGTTGTGCTGAACCTGACGAGCGGCTACGTCAATCAATCGCATTTATTGGAGATGCGTTTGGTCGCCGTGATCGAATTGAAGCCTATCTGTCTGATCATCCGGAGTACCGTTTGTCTGCACCCTAGAGGAGACCCCTACTTGGCGGTTTCATTAGCGTTGGCTGCATTAAGAGTTCCGCTGGCAGCGGCAGTGACTTTGGCTAGGATTTCTTGACTGTCTGTGGCAAGCGTTTCCAAGCTGTCTTTATGTTGATCCAAAGCCACCGACAGTTTGTCGCGGGTTTCTGTTCCAGGTGCGGGAGCGTAGAGGAAACCAATACACAGTCCAGCCGTCACAAAAAAACCGACAAGAAATAGGCGAAAGATGAATCGTTTTAGCATCGTACCCCCAAAAACTTTAGTTGTTTTACTTATCGGCCCAAATCAAAAGGGACTATAGTCGTCAACCGTAAGATTGAGTTTCACGATAAGCTTGATCGTTGGCTGTTACGAGCCAGACCTTTAGGAAGTTCATGCGAGATTTTTTACAGCGGTATTGGGTGGTTGTTCCAATATTGGCATCTATGGCCTCGTGCAGTGACCAGTATTCTTCACCACGTGGGACAATGCCAACGCAGGTTGTGTCTATCGACCTTGTTTTCAAAAGTGTCGGTGCGCCCGTTCCCATTGACTCGACTGGTGCAGCGGCCTATAAGTCGTGCCTGCAACGAATGGATGGTCTGCCAAACCATATTCGAGCGAGTTGGCGCGGCAATGAGATTTCGGTGCTTGCTGAAACGTCGCCCAACATGTGGTCGGCGACTTTCTATGATGTGCCTGTTGGTTTCACAAATACCATGACTGTGCACGATACGAACGAGTGCGCGAGAGATCCCGAGGGTAATGGCCATGTGGTTCGAGGCATTACGGTTAATGGCACTGTCGTGGACCAAGTTGTTGGCGGCGACAAGACTTTGGCTTTTGAGGTGCGTGCCGATGGTTCAGTCGGCGCTGCTTCCCGCTAAACGCGGTCTTGCAGTAGGAGGGGTAGAAATGAATATTCGTTCCGTAAGTCTGATAGTGCTGGCGGGATGTGTTTTTGTGGGATGTGGCGACAGTACTGGTGTGGCTGACGAGGTTGTGTCCGAGGCCGAGGCAGCTGTGCCTCAATCTGAAGAAGTGTCCGCCGAGCCAGATATTATTCCATTAGAGGATGTCCAGGCGAGTCAGAGCGGGTCAGTGTCTCAGACAATCGCGACAACTCAAATAACGATTACCTACGACCGACCGGTCGCGCGTGGGCGCCAACTGTTCGGAGGGATCGTGGCGTATGGACAGATCTGGAACCCGGGCGCCAACGATGCAACGAAGGCTAGTTTTAGCCAGTCGGTGACTGTTAACGGAATGTCCCTTCCGGCCGGGGCTTACAGTCTTTGGGCTATTCCTGATCCTGAAGAGTGGACTGTCATCTTCAACCGAGCAGCCGATGTCTACCATGAACCCTATCCCGGCGAAGAACATGAAGAACTGCGCTTGACAGTGGAACCGGTCGTAGGTCAACACATGGAGACCCTGGCTTTTTATTTTCCGGCCGTCGAAAAGAAGGATGCGGAGCTGCGCCTACACTGGGGTGAGACGATTGTGCCTCTTGCAATCTCGGTGCCTTAGGGCCGTTTAATTTGAAGAACTGTCACTGCTGTGAAGTTCTTTCGATTAGTTCACACGTTTGCCTGAGAGGGTTTTCATTGTGAATCCGCTCAGCAATTTCTGAGCACGATACTTTTACCCTTTCGGAGCTCAAGAGATCGTCTAGCGACGCTGCTAATCTCGGACCGGTGAAGCTCTTGGGCCAAATAGTGCGGGCAACGCCTAAACTCTCGAGACGGTTCGCGTTATCGGGTTGGTCGTACGCCATCGGCATGATCAATTGTGGTAATCCTGCTGCGAGACCCTGCGCGGCTGTACCGATGCCTCCATGATGCACAAGGCCCAAAGCGCGGGGCAAGAGACGACCTAGCGGTACATAGTCGAACCACAAAACTTCTTTGGGAAGCACAGCCGGAAGTTGAGCTCTGTATCGAGTCAGTAATAGTCCTCGCCGACCAAGGTATTGGCAGGCGTCGACAGCTGTTCTAAAGAAACGACTGGCTTGGCGATTAGCTGAACCTGGAACAAAAACCAAGGGCGGTGACCCCTCCTCAAGGAACCTCTCGACAGCCGGAGGTAACGGTTCTCCGGTATCGGCGTCAAACAGCACAAACCCGGTGAGAGATGTTTGTGGTGGCCAGTCGGGTTGTGGGTTTGCATACCAGTTAGGAAAGAGTCCGATGACTTGTTGTGGGGAATGCCACCATCGCCGAAAAATCTGCTGGACCGGCGCGAGATGTTGTTCGGCTCTGAGTTTGTTAATTGCCAACCCAAGAATGCGGTCAGCTTCTCGAGTGGCTAATTTGAGTAGTAGGCGCTTCGGTCCAAGCGGCAAACGATTAATTGACGTGAGCCAGCGGTGGAATATTGGTGTGTCGTAGACACTGAACAGGCTGGACGGTTGTAGGTGAATCGTCACGAGCGGCACCCCAAGCGTCTCGTGTGCCAGCCGGGCTGCAAATGCCAGCCCATGAGCGACGATAGTGAGTGGCCCACGCTCGTATTCAGAACCTACGATCTCATAGAGTGCTGACATTTCTGAGCGTAGCTTGGCCGAAATAACTTGGAGTCCCTTTCTTTCGTGCCAGAGATGAGGGTTCCTAGTCAGGGAGTCAAATTGCTCGATGGTGCCCCAAGGTCTGAACCGTAGGCCAGCCGCTTTGATCAGCGCTTCAAAATGAGGATTAGTTACAACGGTTATGTCATGGCCGCGTTTCTTTAACGCAGACCCTATGGCCACATAAGGATAGACGTCGCCAGCACTGCCCACGGGCAGCAATAGAAATTTCATCAGGCTCTTTCGTCTCGGTCGCGGTTATTGGTTGACGACAATCGTGTGGGCGCCAAACTTTTGTGACGACTTCATTGTAGTAAGCGTTTAGACAATCAAATCTTAGTCTCGGTCAGAAACCGAAGACGTTCAGGTTTGGTTAATCCGCATGCCCGCGATGCGCCCCTTGTCTCGGGGTGCGGCAGTGATTCCGACGCAAGATTCTCTTTATTTGCTTCGACGTAGTTGCACTACAGGTGCTTGTCGAGCAGAGCTTGCAGTCGCGTCTTATCCGTCAGGCCAACGACCGATTCGACAACTTCGCCACCTTTGAAAAGTAAAAGTGTGGGAATTGATCGCACGCCAAACTGAGTCGCGGTATTGGGATTATCGTCGACGTTCAATTTTCCAATGGTGACTTTACCGTTGTAATCAGTTGCTAATTCTTCCACTGTTGGTGCAATCATGCGGCATGGACCACACCATTCTGCCCAAAAGTCGACGAGAACAGGGACCGTAGATTTGATCACCGAGTCGTCGAAGTTGCCGTCAGTAAGGGTTGCTGTGTTCTCTGACATTACAGTCCTTTTCGTAAAACGTATCCTTTAACCTCATACCATTGTAACTATCAGTCTGTGGTGTAAGTCCAGTCTACTTTGGTGCTGAGCCACTTCTTACGGGAATTGGTTATCACGTGGCCTGAAAGAGTTTTAGGTTTTGTCTGTTACGGAACTCGAAATTTAAACATATTCTCTCACTAAGATGGATCCATCTTTTTCAACCCGAGTACCGAGTCGACTCGACTTCAATGAATTAACTCTTTTGCGTGAGCGCCTTTCTCGCAGTGGTGTTTCGATTGTGGACCTAACGGAGTCCAATCCGACTCAAGTCGGGCTTATGTACCCGCCCGACCTCGTATTTCAACTTTCGTCGGCCGACCAACAAAGTTATCACCCGGAACCGGCTGGCATGGCGTCCGCGCGAGCGGCCGTAGCGAAATATCTCCAGCAGCATGGACTTGACGTCCGAAGTGAGTCCATCTTCCTCGCGGCAAGTACAAGCGACGCCTATGGATTACTGTTCAAGCTTCTTTGTGATCCCAATGATGAGGTCTTGGTTCCACAGCCGAGCTATCCGCTCTTGGATCATTTGGTCCGTTTGGAGTCGACTGTGTCTGTACCGTACAGACTCGAATTTGACTCAAAATGGCGGGTGGATCTGAGCGGCCTCCAGCGTCGTATTACGGCCCGGACTCGTGCTGTTGTGCTGGTCAACCCGAATAATCCGACTGGGTCGTTCGTGTCCAGCGACGATTTTCAACGAATCAGCGCTCTGTGTTATCGACACGGATTGGCACTGATTGTTGACGAAGTTTTTGGATTTTATCCCTTGGAGCCTAGCCTACGAGGCCCGAGCGTGCTCGACGAAGTCGGGAGTGCACTCACCTTCGTCCTCGGGGGCTTATCGAAAGCCGTCGGCCTTCCCGGGCTCAAGTTGGCGTGGGTGGTAGTAGCAGGACCGAGTTCCACGGTAGCGAAGGCTGCCGACCGGTTAGAGTTGATCTGTGATACCTATCTGTCGGTGGCTGGGCCGGTCCAGTTGTCATTGGGTCATTTCTTGGATCGGGGACAGGAAATCACGCAACAAATCGCGTCTCGGGTAAGAGGGAATCATGCTTGTCTCACGGAAATTATGTGCACCCACCCGAAGGCGGTTCTCCTTCCTGTCGAAGGAGGATGGTACGCTGTTATTCGTTTGCTGCGGCCGGGTTCTGAGGACGAATTGGTTCTTGACCTGCTTGAGCAGAAACATGTGCTGGTGCACCCAGGCTATTTCTACGATTTTTCGAAAGAAGGATTTCTGGTAATAAGTCTGTTGCCCGAACCTCATTTGTTTAAATCTGCTGTCCAACGTGTGCTCACTCATGCGTGTGCGGACGAATTAATGGGCCGATGAACGATTCTCAAACGCCGGTATTTAGAGACTTGGTGTTGGTCGGCGGCGGCCACAGCCATGTGATTGTTCTTAAGCGGTTTGGCATGGACCCAATGCCGGGCGTTCGCGTAACCGTTATCGCACGAGATCTTGAGACTCCCTATTCCGGAATGTTGCCAGGGTTACTGGCGGGGCACTACAAGTTTGATGATGCGCACATCGATCTAGGGCGGTTATGCAAATTTGCGGGTGCGCGTCTATACCATGACGAAGCGGTCGGTTTTGACCCGATTCAAGGCCAAGTGATTTGCCGAAAGCGTCCACCGGTCTCCTACGATGTGGTGTCATTCGACATAGGAGTGACCCCGCGGCAACACGTGGTGGGGTCCGCAGAGCATGCCGTTCCTGTAAAGCCGATTGGTAATCTGGTTAGTCGATGGCACCAGCTTCTCGATCGAGTGCGGAAACAAGTGGGCGTTACGAGGATCGGCGTCGTTGGCACTGGCGCAGCCGGGGTTGAGTTAACACTAGCTCTTAATTACGCTCTTGCAGAACGAGTAAGAGATCCTGCTCCAGAGCAGAGCTTCGAATTCCATTTATTCGGTTCGACGACAACCTTGCTTCCGACGCACAACCGTCGTGTTCAGGCCAAATTTCAAAGAGTGTTTGCAGAACGTGGCGTGCAAGTTCATCTTGGGAGTCGTGTTGTCAGCGTTGAACAAGATGGGCTTTGTACCGAAAACGGGTGTCGACATGGCCTCGATGAAATTATCTGGGCGACTGAAGCCTCGGCGCCAGCGTGGCTCCAAGATACGACTCTGGATGTAGATGACCGCGGCTTCATTCGAGTTGAAGACACCCTCCAGTCAGTTTCTCATAAAGCCGTGTTCGCGGCTGGTGATGTTGCCTCGATGGTAAATCATCCTCGTGAGAAGGCTGGTGTGTTTGCGGTTCGTCAGGGGCCTCCCCTTGCAATCAACTTGAGGCGGGCTCTTAGCGGGCGTGCTTTGCGGCCATTTCGGCCTCAGAGTCTGTTTCTTAGCTTGATTAGCACTGGTGACCAATATGCTGTCGCGTCGCGTGGGCGCTGGGCTTTCGAGGGACACTGGGTGTGGCGCTGGAAGGACTGGATTGACCAGCGCTTCATGAAGCAATTCAGTGATTTACCCACAATGGATCAAAAAGTCGTCGATCCACCGACTGCTTTGACCCAGCTGGCCGCACCTGACCTTGTTCAAGAGATTTCATCGGTTGCCATGAGATGTGGAGGTTGTGGATCAAAAGTTGGGGCAACCGTACTGGACCGAGTTCTGACACGTTTGTGCCCCGTGCAGCGGGATGATGTTGTTCTGGGATTGGGGGCGCCGGATGACGCGTCTGTTGAGAAAGTGCCAGCTGGTATGGTCGCAGTTAGAACAGTCGATGCTTTTCGGCCTATTGTCGACGACCCCTACATGTTTGGCCGCATCACTGCCAATCATTGCCTTGGAGACATCTACGCTATGGGAGCGGAACCGGCGACGGCACTAGCGATTGCCACGGTCCCTGTAGCGCCGGAAGACAAAATGGAACAGATGCTTGAAGAGCTTCTTACTGGTGCTGTGGAAGTGCTAAACGAGGCTGGGATGGCTCTGGTTGGTGGTCATACGAAGGAAGGATTCGAAATGGAGCTCGGACTGTCACTAAGCGGTTTCGCTGAACCGGGCCAGCTACTTCGAAAGAGCGGCATGCGACCTGGTGACAAATTGATTCTGACGAAACCGATTGGGACAGGAACCCTATTTGCTGCTCACATGAGACTCAAGGCAAAAGGTCGGTGGGTGGATAACGCGATTCACTCGATGATTCAGTCAAGTCTGGAAGCCAGCCGGTCTCTCAGGCGACACGGAGCAACAGCGTGTACAGACGTGACGGGATTCGGTGTCGTGGGACACGTGCTTGAAATGGCTCGTGCATCTCAATTCAACGTCACGTTACTACTATCGTCGATGCCGGTGCTTACAGGAGCCATTGAAACTGCTCGGGCGGGTTTTCTGAGTTCGCTTCAACCGCAGAACGTCCGGTTGCGCCGAGCGGTGGTGAATCACGCGGCGATTAAATTGGATGAACGATACCCTCTTCTATTCGACCCTCAGACCTCAGGCGGTCTGCTTGCAAGTATTCCTGCCGACAATACTAATGCTTGCCTAGCGGAGTTGCGAAACCTTGGTTATGGCGCGGCTGTGGAAGTGGGATTCGTCCAGTCGAATTTCGATCCTGAAACCCCCATTGCCGTTGAGATTTGACAGGGCATGGTGGTGCGTTTGCCTGAGGGGAATACGTGAGGCTTACGGGTGGGTTTCACCGATGGCTATGTTAGACTCCTTTGTCTTGTATGTCCCATCGACTGAATAATTTGCACGCTTTGCTGCCACCCTTGCTGGCTCTGAGTTTGCTCGCCGGTTGTGTGCCAGAGACCCCGCTTCCAAATGCGGTTTGGCATGGCTCAGATGTCTTCCTAGACATTGATGTACGAGTGATCGAGCACCCGGTGCCGCGGAGAGCTACGCTTGCTGGCCTACTTGATTCTTACGAGTTCGATGGCAGGTTTGTCTACCAGCTCGTCGAAGCTGTGCGACCCGTGTTTGACCCCAGACGAATCCGCGGAGGAAATACCTACAGGCTCACTATCGACGACGACGGACACTTGCGCCGATTTGAGTACTACATCGACAACGAAGAGTTCCTAAAAGTCGATTACGTTGAAGGCACAGATGCTTTTTTTAAAGCCGAACGAGTGCCATTTGTCAGAGAACGTATCGAGACTGCCACCGCAGGCGTAATTGACCAACAGAATTCATCGCTGGCGGCTGCGCTTGACGCAGTCGGTGAAAATGTTAACTTGGCGATTCTGATGGCTGAGGTGTTCAGTGGCGAAATCGATTTTAACAACGACCTCCGCCGAGGCGATCATTTTAATGTCTTGTTTGAGAAGTACTACCGAGAGGACGAGTTTTCGGATTACGGGAACATCGTTGCTGCTGAGTTCACTAATGACGGGCGCAAGCTTCAGGCCTTTAGTTTCGTTATCCCTGGCGACGATGCACCTCTCTATTACGACGCACAGGGGCGTTCGCTAAAGCGACTGTTTCTTCCTTCGCCATTTCGTTTCGAACCTCGGGTCACGTCAAGGTTTTCGTACCGGCGGCTTCATCCGGTTCTTGGGGTGAATCGGCCACATCTCGGAGTTGATTACGGTGCTCCCACAGGAACACCGGTAGTCTCAGTGGCCAACGGTCGTGTGGTCTCAACCACTAACAGTGGGGGGTCCGGGAATATGGTTCGGCTTCGCCACACGAATGGGTATGAAACCTACTATCTTCATTTGTCCCGTTTTGCTAAAGGTATGCGTTCTGGCGCAAGAGTTGTCCAAGGACAAACTATCGGATACGTTGGTGCGACCGGCCTTGCGACCGGTCCCCATCTTGACTACCGGATTCGCAAAAATGGAACCTTTGTAAATCCGTTAATTGAATTTCGAAACTTACCACCTGGTGAACCTATTCCAGAAGAATACCGAGAGTTGTTTTTTGATCTTCGTGACCGGGCACTTGCCCGGATGGCCTCATCTCTCATCCCTGCACGTGATTTGACGGTGCCAGCACAGTAGTGGCTTTGATTCACCCGTTCCGGGCACTCCGTCCTGTCCCTGAGATGGCTGCAGCCGTTGCGGCGGTTCCGTACGACGTAGTCTCGAGGGAGGAGGCATGTGCTTTGGCGGAAGGTAATTCGCATAGTTTCCTACAT
>CAZWIL010000084.1:0-9748 GCA_964634175.1 uncultured Vicinamibacteraceae bacterium | reverse complement strand
TGACTTAGATCTCATTGTGTTAAACTAAGCTAACCGCCGTATAATCGAAGGCGCCGCAGATCGTCTTGGACTTGACCGTAACAAGATCGTAATTAACATTGAAGAGTTCGGGAACACGACGGCGGCGACCATACCCTTGGCGCTTTCAGACGCCATTTCGTCAGGTCGTTTAAAGAAGGGCGCCCTGGTACTTCTAACATCGGTTGGGGCAGGTTTCACTGTAGGAGCAGTGCTTCTTCGATGGGCATATTGAGATGTCCACGACAAGATACAAGCATTCGACTTGTATTGAGACATTAGTGGGAGTGAGCCTTTTAGTTTTACGATGCAGACAACGCCTTTCCTTCTTGGTCCAGCGTTCTGTATTCTCCGTTCTTGAAGTTCACCGCGCTCAACGAAATAGATTTTGAACTGCCGGACGAGCTAATTGCACAAGAGGCGTTACGGTCACGTAGTAAGTCCCGTCTTTTGCACCTCGATCGCAATACTGGCAGGCGAACCCACGGCTGGGTCAGTGATCTTCCTTCGTTTCTACGGCCTGGCGATCTGTTAGTCGTAAACAATTCCAAGGTGTTTCCTGCTCGAATTTTCGGTCGCCGCGACCCTAGTGGTGGTCGTGTCGAATGTTTATTGCTTAGCCGATTTGATGACGATCGGTGGGATGTATTGATTCGTCCAGGTCAGAAGATGAAAGTTGGAGAACGCGCGATTTTCGGTGACGGGGATGCCGAATTGGAACTGCAAGTGTTAGAACAGCATTACTATGGACGTCGAACGGTTACCCTTCAGGCCAGCGGATCATACGACCTTGAGACTGTCATCGATCGAATCGGCAAGACGCCGTTGCCCCCTTATATCAAACGTCCTCCGGCCGATTCCGACCGCGAACGATATCAAACCATTTTTGCAAAGGTCCGCGGTTCGATTGCGGCTCCGACTGCGGGATTGCACTTTACGCAGGAGTTAATGGCAGAGCTTGCGACGGCTGGTATCGATAAGACAGAGATAACTCTGCATGTTGGCTACGGAACCTTTGAGCCGATCCGGGCGGAAAACGTTCAAAACCATCGTGTTGCGCCGGAATGGTTCGAAGTGACTGCATCAGCGGCGGCGAAAATAAATTCAGCGCTCAATGAGGGACGACGAGTAGTAGCGGTGGGGACCACGACCACTCGGGTCCTGGAAAGTGTGGCGAAAATCGAGGGTGGTCGTTTAGCGTCATCATCTGGCAGTACAGAGCTTTATATTCAACCAGGCTTCAAATTTCTTGTCGTCGGAGCATTAGTTACAAATTTTCACTTGCCCCAGTCGTCGCTTTTGGTTTTGGCTGCTACTTTTGCGGACCGTGAACTGCTTTTGAAGGCTTACGCTGAGGCAGTTGCCAATCGATACCGATTCTACAGTTATGGCGATGCGATGCTCATCACGTAGTGGCAAGTTATAATCGAACCTTGCGAGAATTAATTTTTTGCCGGTGTAGCTCAGCTGGTTAGAGCGAGCGGCTCATATCCGCTAGGTCCGGGGTTCAAGTCCCTGCACCGGCACCATTTCTCCTTCGGTACCGTATGGCTCTCCATGACCGGGTTCTCGGCGTAATTAGGCGGGAATCACTGATAACCGATGACAGTCGTGTGGCGATAGCGTTGTCGGGTGGCTCTGACTCTGTTGCATTGACTTTGCTTTTGTCTGAGCTCGCTGACACCGTGCCATTTGAAGTGGCTGGTGTTGCACATTTGAACCATCAACTTCGCAATACAGCTGATGAAGATGAAGAGTTTTGTCGAAATTTCGCAGATCGGCTGGCCTTGCCCTGCGTTGTGGAACAAGCCGATGTGCGGGGACGAGCAGCAGGAGACCGGATTTCACTTGAAGAAGCCGGTCATGTGGTCCGGCATGAATTCTTTAAGAATGTCATGGCCACATTGGGTGCCGATTGCATTGCTACTGCACATACCCGAGACGACCAAGCTGAAACCTACCTTATGCGTCTCATCCGGGGCGCGGGCCCCTTCGGGTTGTCCGGAATCCACCCTCGGATAAGTAACGTAGTTCGGCCTTTATTAGAATTTTCGAAAGTTGAACTGCGAGAATACTTGGAAGCTAAGGGGCAGGACTTTAGAGAAGACGAAACGAATCAAGATGTGGCGGTGACTCGGAACCGAATTCGCCATGAGTTGATCCCATTTTTGGAGCGCCGATTTTCTCCTGGGATTGTCGATACGCTTATTCGTGAGGCAAAGATTGCTAGGCACGACGCCAGTTGGCTGGAGAATCAAGCGAATGCGGCGGCGGTTCTAGTTATTTCGTACGAAGATGAGTCTATTGTGCTGGAACGCCAGAAGTTGATGGGACAACCCTTAGCTTTGTCCCGCCGGATAGTTAAGCATGCGCTGGAACAAGCGTCGCACGGTTTTGTGGGCTTTGATCACGTCGAACGGTTCTTGACGATGCTTGCTGAGAACGAAGTAGACCGCGAGATTGACTTTCCAGGCTGTCGGGTGAAGTTCGGTAAGAAAGGGGTGAGAATTTGTCCTCCTAGTGTTTCCAGGGCACTCCCAATTGATGAAAAAGGCTTTAATTACTCACTTTGTATTCCTGGGGAGGTTGAGATCCCAGAGATTGGCATGGTAGTTTCTGTTGAGTGCGTCCAGGAGAATCCTCAGCCTGAAGGGATGTCAGCGCAATCAGACGCCGTGTATGTGTCCGCGGCGAATCTCTCTGACCCGTTAATCGTTAGAAATTGGCTTCCTGGGGACGTTTTTCGGCCCCTGGGCTTAGGTGGACGTAAAAAGATACAGGACCTTTTCGTTGATCGAAAAACGGACAGATTGGTTCGTCAGAAGGTGCCAATTGTTGCGGACGAGAGGCACGGAATCATATGGGTGGTCGGTCATTCGATATCGGACGATTTTCGGATCACCTCGAATACCGAAGGCATGCTACTCTTGAGAGTGAGCAAGTTGAATAAACATATAGGAGGAGCTGGGTGAATTCGACCCTGCGAAGTCTCGTTTTCTGGATGGTCTTGGTGGTTGTTGTGGTTCTGATCTGGAATGTTTCTACCCAGTTTCAGGCTCCAGACGACTCGATGACTTTTAGTGACTTTTTGCGCCAAGTAGATGCGGGTGAAGTCCAGAGCGTGGAACTCTCTGGAAACGAAATTACCGGCTCAGTGGCTGGTGGTAATAGGTTCCGTACTTATGCTCCACCCCAGTACGAAGGTCTTGTGAATCGTCTCGTAGAACGTGATGTGGTGGTAACAGCCAGGGAGGCTACAGCTAGCCCGTGGGCTACGTTGCTTTACTCTTGGGCGCCGATTTTGCTCATCATTGGTTTCTGGATCTTTTTTATGCGCCAAGTACAGAGTGGTGGCAACAAGGCGCTGTCATTCGGCAAGAGTCGAGCGAAGCTCTCTAACAATACCCAGAAGAAGGTTACGTTCAAAGATGTATCAGGAGTAGATGAACCGAAAGAGGAACTACAGGAGATTATTGAATTTCTTAGAGAACCACAAAGGTTTCAGAAGCTTGGTGGTCGAATACCAAAGGGTGTTTTGTTAATGGGGCCGCCCGGAACGGGTAAAACCTTACTTGCCAGAGCCGTGGCCGGAGAGGCCAATGTTCCATTCTTTTCTATCAGCGGATCTGATTTTGTAGAAATGTTTGTGGGAGTTGGAGCATCCCGTGTCCGAGATTTGTTTGAGCAAGGTAAGAAGAATGCCCCGTGTATCGTTTTTATAGATGAAATCGATGCAGTAGGACGCCATCGTGGTGCAGGACTGGGGGGTGGGCACGACGAGCGCGAACAAACCCTTAACCAATTATTGGTTGAAATGGACGGGTTTGAATCAAACGAAGGAGTTATTTTAGTTGCTGCTACCAATCGTCCCGATGTACTTGATCCGGCATTGCTGAGGCCCGGACGATTTGACCGGCGGATTGTTGTCAATCGTCCGGACGTTAAGGGCCGTGAGGGGATTCTCGGCGTTCACACACGAAAGATTCCACTCTCAGATGATGTAGATGCGCATGTTCTTGCCAGAGGCACCTCTGGATTTTCTGGTGCTGATCTCGCCAATTTGGTTAACGAGGCTGCGCTGAACGCAGCCCGTTACAACCAGAAGGTCGTTCGGATGTATGACTTTGAGTTCGCCAAAGATAAGGTGCTTATGGGCTCGGAGCGAAGATCGATGATCATTAGTGATGAGGAGAAGAAGGTTACCGCAGTCCATGAGGCAGGACACGCGCTTCTGACAGTGCTATTGCCGCATGCTGATCCGATTCACAAGGTAACCATTATTCCGCGTGGTATGGCTTTGGGGTTGACTCAGCAATTGCCGACGGACGATAAGCACAACTATTCGCGCGATTATCTTGATGATCAAATTGCGATTTTACTTGGCGGCCGGATTGCAGAGGAGTTAACACAGGATGACATTACGACGGGCGCTGGTAATGATTTAGACCGCGCAACGGACCTTGGTCGCAAGATGGTGTGCGAATGGGGTATGAGTAAGCTAGGGCCTCTGACATTTGGGAAGAAGGAAGAGCAAATTTTTCTCGGTCGGGATTTCTCGCAACAGTCCGACTACAGTGCGGAAACGGCAAATCGAATTGATCAGGAAATCAATGGAATTGTCACAAGGAACTACGACCGAGCCCGGGAGACTCTTGAGAACCATCGGCGCGAACTTGATCACATTGCCGAAGAATTGTTGATCCGTGAGGTTCTTGATGCTGACCAAGTCATGCGGATTGCACGTGGTGAACAGCTTGTCGAGCCTGTATTGCCGAATGATTCGTCTCAGACTCCACCTGATGGGCACGCCGATCATCACGAGGATGAAGGTAACAAGATTGAGTCTCCTGTGCCGTCACTCGATAAAGCTGTACCTCAGGGGTAGTTTAAGGTCTACTAATCGGAAGCCCCGTTTCATCCTACCGTCCAGCCGGTAGTTTGGGTGAATTCGTAACTCGTCAATGATCTCGGGTAGACGACTGTACTCGCTTCGGCTTCCAAGTGGGAGAGTTCTCAAACTGGGCGACCGAACTCTCGTCATGGGCATTTTGAATGTGACGCCGGATTCGTTTGCTGATGGGGGAATCCACCTCGACCCTGAACGAGCGCTCGCTGGTGCCTTACAACTTGAGTCCGATGGAGCCGACATCATCGATATTGGTGGTGAATCGACCAGACCTGGGGCTACGCCGTTGACGGCTAAAGAAGAATTAAGCCGCTTGTTACCGGTAGTTACTCGCTTAGCTTCCAACGTATCGCTTCCAATTTCTGTCGATACGTATAAAGCTGAGGTAGCCCGGTGTGTTCTTGATAATGGGGCTTCGATTATTAATGACATTTCTTCCTTGGGCTATGATTTAGCCCTCGCACGAGTAGTAGCAGAGGCCGACGTGCCAATTGTTCTGATGCACAATCGGGGACGGTCTAGCGATATGTATCGAGAGGCACGCTACTCAAATGTTTCGACAGAGATCCGAAATGAGCTATCAGCTGCTATCGATCACGCAATTGACGCTGGCATTTCGCGAGATCAAATCGTTGTCGATCCGGGATTGGGATTTGCGAAGGAAGCTCTTCATACATTTTCAGCTCTTGCCAACCTGCCAGACTTGGCTGGTTTAGGTCTACCGACTCTTGTTGGACCGTCTCGCAAGTCGTTTCTTAAGACTGCGTTGGGTGAAGTTCCACCAGAGAAACGTGAATGGGGCACCGCGGCAGCTGTAACCACGGCGGTTTTGCTTGGCGCTCACATCGTCCGGGTACATGGTGTTCGTGAGATGTCGCAAGTTATCCGGGTGGCCGACAAGTTGAGAGCATCGACTACTCGATAGGGGAACTTATGGCCGACTATTTCGCTACGAGATGGCCTGAGGCCAGCGTCGGATGGCTTGAGGTTTTGGATATAGCCGTCGTTGCGTTCCTTATTTATGAGTTCCTAAAACTAATAAGACGCACTAGAGCCATGCAGATGGTTTTGGGTGTGCTCTTTGTCGTGGGTCTTTATTACGTGTCCGATTATGCTCCACTACCGACGGTTAACTGGTTGGTCAGAGACATGTTCGGCTACATCGTATTCGCGACCATCGTACTCTTTCAAACAGACATTCGACGGGCCTTGTCGGCGCTGGGTCGAGCTCCTTTTTTCAGATATCTAACTGGTCCAACCACGAATGACGAAACACTTGAGGAAGTGATCGTGGCTTCAGGCATGCTCGCATCACGTCGTGTCGGTGCATTGCTAGTTGTCGAGCGCTCTGTTGGTCTTCGGAACTATGTTGAAAGTGGGATTCCACTGGACTCGAAGGTGACTTATGATCTTCTATTAAGCGTCTTTCAGGCAGACTCGCCACTCCATGACGGAGCAGTCATCATCCAAGAAAACAGGATTGCTGCTGCGGCATGTTTCCTTCCGTTGACAGTGAACCCTCGTCTTCGGAAGGGTTTAGGTTCTCGCCATCGGGCGGCCATCGGGCTTACTGAAGAGTGCGATGCCGTTGCAGTGATTGTGTCAGAAGAAACCGGTCAACTAGCTCTTGCTCTGAATGGTCAAATTGAACACGATCTCGAATTGGAGCAGGTGCGTTTTCGATTGGAAGCGTTGATGCTTAATGTTCCATCGACAGTGGCTGATCGTGGGGGGATGGAACCGTAATGACTTCTGGTTTGTTTCGCGACTTGTGGCTGAAGGCGGCCTCGGTTTGCTTGGCGTTTCTCCTTTGGGTTTCGGTGACCGGCGAACCGGTAGTCGAACGTGGACTTGATATTCCCCTTGAATTCGAAAACGTGCCGGTGGGGTCTCAGATTAGCGGAGATCCGCCTGATGTTATCGGTGTGCGGGTACGTGGGTCATCGAGTTCAATTGAAGGTGACGCAGTACGAGCACATGTGGACCTTGCTGGCCTGTCACCTGGTCGCTACAATCTTCCGGTGACAGTCGAATCGAGTGACGATGTTCGCATCACTCAGATTGACCCACCGTCAATTCAAGTTAATCTTCGCTGATAACCACTGGCGTAAATTCATTTAATTAATGGCTACCTCGATTTTTGGCACAGATGGTGTGCGAGGAACGCCTGGTCAGTATCCTCTTGACGAAGAAACGATTGCTCGCTTAGGAGCGGCGACCGCGCGGAGTATCCATTCAGACCATCCGAAACTCTTGGTCGCTCGAGACACACGAGAATCAGGACACTGGATTGAGCAGCATCTGGCGACTGGTGTGGCGGCGGGGGGTGGTGTCCTTGTCAGTATCGGTGTAATGCCCACTCCGGCCGCCGCGTTTCTCGTAAGGGCTGAGGGGTTCGATGGCGCGTTTGTGATTTCGGCTTCCCATAATCCTTTTCCGGACAATGGCATAAAGATCCTGACCCGTGACGGGATCAAAGCCTCCCTTGAATTTGAGACGAAACTGTCCAGACTTGTTCAAGAACCGCTACCGTTGTCCTCTGTCGCCCCGCACGGGAAACTTGAAACCTTGGACTTGATGGATTCTTATTTAGTCCATGTTCGTAAAACGCTAAACAGCGTGGACCGAACACATTCAACGCGCATCGCAATTGATTGCGCCAACGGCGCAACTAGCATAGTAGCCCCGCGTTTATTTCGCGAACTTGGCTTTGAGGTCGTCGTTCTCAACGCAGAACCTGATGGGCGAAACATTAACGAGATGTGTGGTTCTACTTCCCCGGACCAGCTTCAGCAGTCGGTTCGCTTGCAAGGTTGCGAGTTGGGGGTGGCATTAGACGGGGATGGAGATCGAGCGATTCTTGTAGATCAGAATGGCGTTTTGCTTGACGGTGACGCAATCTTGTTCATTTGTGCGACACATTTAGCTTCGATAGGGGAACTGCCAGGAAATTCGGTCGTAGCTACAGTAATGAGTAATATCGGCTTGGAGATAGCACTTAGAAGATTTGGTATCGTCGTGCATAGGTGTCCGGTTGGCGACCGTGAGGTGTTTAACATGATGCAACAGCGAGGCTCGATATTGGGTGGTGAACAATCGGGGCACGTCATTTTTTCTGACTTGCTTCCAACCGGCGATGGACTTCTGTCGACGTTGTCCGTGCTTAATGCGATGTTTGCAACGGGCCGCGGTCTTTCTAAGCTACGCACGGGTCTTGAGATTTCTCCGCAGGTTCTTTTGAACGTAGAGGTTCGAACCAAGCCAAGACTTCAGAGCGAGCCCGAGATCATAGAAACCATTAAAGCAGCGGAAGAGAAACTCGGCGCTGATGGCCGTGTGTTAGTACGTTACTCAGGGACTGAACCCCTGCTGCGAATTATGGTTGAGGGACCTGATGTGGCGGTCGTTGAAAAACTCGCTGATAAGATTGCGAAAAGTGCTCGAAAACAGTTAGGAACGTGAGTTTGAATGGTGTGGGGAAATGATGATGCGATTAGGGGTCAACATCGATCATGTGGCAACGGTTAGGGAGGCGAGAAAGACCCGAGAACCGGAACCAGTATCTGCGGCTGTACTCGCTGAACTTGGAGGCGCTGATGGCATAACTGTGCATCTCCGTGCTGACCGCCGCCACATTCAACAGCGTGATGTGACGTTACTTCAACAAGTGGTTTCCACGCGTCTCAATGTCGAGATGGCTACGTCCTCTGAGATGATTGAGATTGCTTCAGGCGTAAAGCCCAATTCCGTGACGCTGGTTCCTGAAAAGCGAAATGAGGTGACTACGACCGGGGGGCTTGATGTAGGTCGTCACGCTAGTTTGATCAAGAAGGCAGTCAATCGACTTCAGAAACAAGGTGTCAAGGTTGCAATTTTTGTCGATCCAGAAGAATCTCAGGTAAAGCACTCCAAGTCGGTTGGGGCGACTGCCGTTGAGATTAATACTGGGCCGTATTCTGATGCCCGTGACAAGGAAAGGGGCGAAGAACTCCGGCGTGTTGTACAAACGGCGAAGGTAGCGACAATGGAGGGACTTGATGTTTTGGCTGGACATGGGCTCACATACCTCAACGTTGACCCAATCGTTGAAATTGATGAGATAGTCGAGCTCAATATCGGCCATAGTATTGTGGCGAGAGCAGTATTGGTCGGTATGGAACGCGCGGTCATGGAGATGGTCGACCTCCTACGCCGCAGTTGAACAACCTGCCCTCGTAAGTGTAGGGATATAGCGATCGGATTTTCGTCGCGCTATCATCGCGAGAAGGAACGTTTTGACGTTATGAATCGGGAATCAATAGTGTTGGGCTTTGCTCTGTTTTTCTCCATGTCGATTATGGGCTGGATCATTTGGGTTGAGATGCCAAGCGCACCGACGTCTTCAGGCGCTACGCCTTTAGAGGCATCACCAACCGCCACAGCAGTTCCCTCGTTAGATCCAGATCGGGTGGCTGAGTTGATAGCGACAGCCGAAGCCGACGCTCAGGATGTACAGTCTCGGATTTTGCTTGCGGGTATGTATTTCGACTCGCACAGTTTCGAACAGGCGATTCCTTGGTATGAGGAAGTAGTGCGATTGATGCCAGAAGACGTGCAAGCCATTACTAACCTAGGCATTAGCTATTATTACGTAGGTTTACCAGAACGGGCCGTCGAGCAGTTGGAACGGTCGCTTGAGATAGAGCCAGACCATGCGCAGACGCTGGTGAGCCTAGGCGTTGTGAAGGCTTTCGGTCTAGAGGACCTTGACGGTGCCTCTGCGGCTTGGCAGAGGGTTCTTGAAGTGGCACCCGATGGACCTGAAGCTGAGGCTGCCCGAGAGGC
>CAZWIL010000083.1:0-9792 GCA_964634175.1 uncultured Vicinamibacteraceae bacterium | reverse complement strand
ACAGAAGCGTTGCCGCTGCAACAACGGTTGCACCAAAAATGGCACTTCGCATGTCAATAACCTCCAAGATCCGACTAAGCCAATGAGCCTAGACAACCCGTGGTAAAGATGAATCTACACTGTAAATTTATCCCTTAAGCTACAGCCTGTCAATGAACATCTCCTACTAGTCAAAATTGCAGTAATTGCGCGTGGATACGCTGTTTTGCAGCGAAATAGTCTGTTTGCACTGCTGACAGTCGCCAACCAACCACGCACCATAGCGGCAGAGTCCTCACATATATTTCGGTTCTGCGTGTCCTTCCGTTACGATCCCAAGTCTGCCATGGACGCGGACCTTCAAGAAGCCATCGACTTTCATCGGACGATCGTTGCCGAAGGCGGCAAAGCCCTTGTTGGATATGAGACCGAGAAAGCTCTTGCCAACATGGTGCTCTTGGCCGAGATTCCAACAACCTACGATCAAAAGGAACAAAGACAGGTTAACGCCGGTAATTTGCTACTTCGAGGCGTCCCAGGGGTGGGCAAAACGTTCTTTGGTGTGATCCTCGCTGCTATCAGCGGTGCTAAATTCGCACGTCTTCAGGGCCGGGCTGACCTACAACCGACGGAGGTCGTAGGCTTCCAGATGGTCAATCCGGCTACGGGCGAGTTCATGACGGAAATTGGACCTCTGGCGTCAGCGGAAGTGATCCTACTGGATGAAATCAATCGGATCCCACTTAAGTCCCAGAGCGCGTTTTTGGAAGGGTTACAAGACCGCGCCGTCACAGTCGGTAAGACGACCTATCAATTACCCGACTTCAGTTTTGCAATCGCCACAATGAATCCGGTCGAATTGGGCCAGGGCACTTTTCCCCTCTCAGAAGCTGCCACGGACCGGTTCGCCATCATGGTCACGATCGGTTACCTCCCACCAGACCAAGAAGAACAATTAGTCAACTTTGATTTCAAAAAGGTCCAACTGGACAGCCTCATGTCGAAGGAACGGGTGATCGAACTTCGCTCGGTCATCAGCGAACGAGTATTTTTGCACGATGCCCTCGGAAAATACATCCGCCGACTTGTCTCTGCTTCCCGACCGTACAACGCCGAGGCAGAATGGCTTGAGCGATCGCCGTCTACGTTAGTCGAAGAATTTGTAGAACTGGGCGGATCACCACGCGCCACGATCTGCTGGGGGCGCTTGGTCAAGGTCTGGGCATTAATCAATCACGGCAGGTCAGAAGTCTATCCGGACGACGTGCAAGAACTAGCCAAGTATGTCCTAGGGCACCGCCTCTGGCTGGCACCGCAAGCTTCAGCCCAGCAACTCAGCGTCGAAACAATAATTGACGACATCATCGCTCAGGTTCCAATCCCATGACTGGCTCACTGGTAGCGTCTGAAACGCGATCCAGCACACTAGTGAATCTGGCAGACCTCAAAAAAATAGAACTGATCGTGCTGAAACGCATGCGAGACTATGCTGCTGGCACTCACCCTAGCGTCTTTCAGGGACTCGGATTTGACTTCGTTGGCCTGAGAGACTGGCAACCTGGAGACAGACCATCCGACATCGATTGGCCACAGTCAACCCTAACCAACTTCAGCCCTTTGGTCAGTAGAGAATTTGAAGAGGACAGTGCCGCTTCGATGGTGATTGTCGCAGACACGTCACTGTCAACACGTTTCGGCGCGGGGAATATGTCAATTGCCAAAGTGGTCGCCCGGTCTGTCGCGACCTTAGGTCTTGCAGGCGCGTTCCTCCAAAACCGAGTGGGACTCGTGACCTTGAACCAGCACAACAGACGCTTGGCAGTCCGCCCCCGGGCAGGAAAAAATCACGCCATTCACTGCATCGAAACGTAGCAAAAAGGGGTGTTTGCAACCGAACACAATCACGCCGATACACCCGCCAGCCTGATTGGCCTACTGCGTCACCGGTCGCTCGTTCCTGTCATATCAGATTTCTTGCTTCCCGATGCCTCGAACATGATTCAAGAACTGGGGCAACTAGGGACTGTCCATGACGTGTTTCTGGTGTTAATCGACTGTACGTTTGTGTACAAACTTCCGAGTCTCTCGGCGGGCTGGGTCGAAACTTACGACGTCGAAACTCAACAGACTCGTCTTCTGTCGGCACGAGAACTTGATCGACTCGCCCAAGAAGTAAGTGAGTGGCAAGACGCAGTAATCGGACTAGCTACCGACACCGGATTGGAGGTAGTACGTGTCAAACCGGATAATGAACACGAAGCGCTAGCCAATTTTCTGGCCCAGCGACGAGTGCGAAGACGATGACATTACGCCAGCTGCTGACCATATTAGTGTGCCTCGTCGGACCGACCAGTCAGGTTTTTTATGCAGGTCAGTCTCCCGAACTTGAAGAAGTCCAACTCGATGCTCTTCAATGCTGGCGCGATATAGCTGTTCAATCGACGATCATTGGTGAACCTTTCGCCATGTTAGTCACCTGTGCCGTCGTGGAAACCGACACGGCGACCACCGTGCCAAACGAGGTGGCTCTTGCTCCGGAAACAATCGATGTATCTCCATTTGAAGTTATTGAAGGACAACGCTTCACAGATGTTCGTGATGGCCCGTGGCGATACTTCCAGTACCAGTACAGGTTACGGATCATCGACGAAGAATTCTTTGGTCAGGATGTAGAAATTCCTGCCCTTGAACTTCAGTATCACATCGAGCGAACTTTAGAAGGAGGTTCAAATCTTCCAGGTCGTGAACTTCGATACACATTGCCGCCACATACCATACGGATCGTTTCGCTGGTCCCAGACAATGCTGAGGACATTCTCGAACCAAGCGTTGAAGCCTTTAACGTTTCTGACGAAAGAGTTTTTCGGGCAGATCTAGTGATGTTGGTCGCTGGAGCATTTGGTTTAGTCGCAATCGGGTTCTTAATGCTCGCGCTAGTCCAACTGCGCCGGGTGTGGCGAGGTGCAGGACCTAAAGAGCAGAAATTGCTGGCACCGTCAGTGGTCATCCGAAGCGTTTTAAACGAACTCACAGCCCTACAAAAAGCAGTTTTAGAGAACGGCTGGAATCCAGAATTGGTAAGCCGAACCTTGACTGCCCTGAGAGTGGCCAGCGCCGTCGCCCTAGCCTCTCCAATCGCGCAGGCTCAAATCGGATCGACGCAAAGTCACCGTGACGGGCAACTAAGAGTCGAAAGCAGCCTTTGGCGGCGTAAGACGACGGCGGTCTCTTCAGCAATCACCCAGGCCACAATCACAAAGACGGTCGAATCTGACCGGCAAATAGGATCAGATGATCCCACATTGGACTGCCTGGAAATTCTCAGGGAAGCACTCAACGCATTCACGGTCGTTCGGTACGCGAGGAACGATGACATTCCGACTGCTCAGATGACGACTGAGCTGGATCAAACTATCGCTGCGATTCGCCCACTTCGTTTTCGCACGTTAACACCAGTCCGGCACATGAGTCGTTTCATTGAATCGATTCAACACTGGCGGTATAGCCAATGATCGAAATTCAACAGTTCATCGGCAGCATTCAAAGAGTTTTCGAAAGGGTTGGAAACCCTTTGCGAGAAGAATTGAACTATGTTCGCGGGCAGGAGGCCACTCTGATTATTGTCGTGCTTTTGATCGCGGTGATCGGCATGCTGGTCCTGCGTTACGTCCGCACTAGGCAACCAGGACGAACCGACGTTTCGATTCCGGCGCTCCCTCCACACCGACATCGGTCGGCATCAGTACTCTCGTTAGCGTTCCTTCGTCATGGAGCCTTCCTGTTGTTCTTGGGAGGACTTCCTTTTTTCTTCGTCGCACTGGCTGCGCCACAAGCCGCCCTGATCCAAGAAGAGCAAACATCTCCGGGACACCGCATTACCATCCTAATCGACGCGTCACTTAGCATGGACACGGCGTTCTCCACCGAACGACTACGGGCAGGCAATACGTTTCTTGCAAATGTCGCGGCGGCTGAATATTTCGTACGCCGACGAATGGAAGGACCGTACCGCGATCTAGTGTCACTGGTGCAATTTGGCAGTCAGGCCTACATCGTAACGCCGTTCACTAACGATTATGAAAACGTTTTACTGAGCATGGGGTTAATCGGAACTCCGGAAGAATATGACCGGTTTCCAGATCACGGCACGCTCATCATGGAAGCAATTAATCGAGGGGTACAGATGTTTGAAACCTTCGATTTCCTGCGTGCCACGGGCAACCTCATGGTCATTTTCAGTGACGGTCAGGATACCCACGCCGTGTACGAAGACTTGTCCCTCGATGACATCCTGCAACAAGCAGCGGACAATGACATCCCCGTTTATTTTATCCGGACCAGCTATAACCAAGAGCTTGGCGACTTGCTACCAGATATCACCTGGAAACTGGCGGTTGAACGGACCGGTGGAAAATTTTTCCCTGCCGCCAATGAGAACGCCATCATCGAGGCCATTGAGGAGATAGACCGATTAACTCCTGGCCAAATCAAAGTTCAACAGTATGTTACCCGTCACCCAGAATTCTCACCGTTTGCGCTGGTGGCGATTGGTTTTTGGTCAACGGCATTAGCCCTAGTATTGAGTTTTAGGCAATTTCGGAGATTCCCGTGAGTCTGAGCCTGTCACCTTCCGTGTCGCCGGGGCAGAATTTACGTGCGGAGAAAACGCAATGAAAACCGTTGTGCGCCATCTGTTCACCGCTGTCTTCCTGGCATTAGTCGGAATCATCATTTTTTCGGGAGCGGTCATCCAACGTCAGGTAGCTGAGGGTCAACGTCACGTAGCAACACTTAATCTCAATCGAGCAGCACAGGTTTTTGACGCACTGTCCGAACAACTTCGTTTCACAGAACCCATGCCATGGTTACTGCAAGACACCCGACGCGAAATCGAAAGCCATCGAGCCTCCATTCGATATTGGCGGCGGGAATACGGCGCTCTTGTAACCGCATATCCCGATGTGGGAGAACCGGACATTCGAGAGAACCTGACGCTCCAATTAACCCTCGCAAATGCGTATGTGCGCAACGGAGAAGTAACCGCTAACGGCGACCGGCGAGTTTTACTTGGCGAACTCGACCGAGCGATCAATGTTCACTTACAAGTCCTCCAGAACACTGGCGGCGACCGTCACGCTGCCTTCAACTACGAGTATCTTGTTCGGCTTCGTAACACCCTCGCCGCCGGAGCCGAAGTCCCGGACCGTGGTCCCCGTGCGCCTCTTGGTCGCCCAGGAAACAACGAGGAAATGGACATGGAGGACATCGATGAAATGAAGGTATACGTCCCAACCGACATGCTGGACCGCGAAGCGAGCGATGAACCAACGCTTGGGTCAGACGCGCCACTGCGAAGAAGGGGTTGACCTGAACTGATGTTTTTTAGATCAATCCAATTTCTGGCGCCTGAGTTTTTATGGTTGTTAATTATCCCATCCATCTTCCTAGTCAGCTGGATGTGGCAGCTGTACAAGCGACGTGTCGCTATTCGGTTGTATACCAAGACCCGAGTTGTGCCAGTGGAAGAACGCTACCCGTTTGCAGGTGAGTTGTCCTTCTGGTTGTCCGTAATTCTGGCGTTGACCCTCGTAATCGTTGCTCTCGCAAGACCTCAAGCGCTGGTCCATACCATTCGCAGTGCCGGCATTGATTTTGTCATTCTCCAGGATGGGTCAACCTCTATGCGTGTGGACGACGTGTTGCCGGACCGGTGGCAACGGTCAACCGCCTGGTTACGGACGTTCGCCGAAACTCTCAGCTGGAGTAATGAGCGTGTCGCACTAGCACTATTTGCATACCGCCCAGCACCTCAAGTTCGACTTACGCGAGATCCAAACGCGTTCTTCTTTTTTCTTGATCATCTAAACACTGAACCACCATTCCGCCTCGAAGACGACACCAGTTGGGACACCAACATTGAGGAAGGTATGTCCTGGGGAATCAGGATGATCGACCTCGATGAAGAGCTCTATGGAGAGCGGCGTAGCGCCAAGGCCTTCGTCGTTGTCTCTGACGGTCAAGATTGGAGTGGTGAAGTCGAACAATCACTCGAACTCGCCCGTTCTCGCGGTGTCCGTGTCTACGTGGTAGGAGTGGGCACAAGTGCAGGTGGCTTGATTCCCGACCTTCCGCCACAGCCATACCAACAGCCGCCGATACCCATACATTCGACGCTTGATCGACGTTCACTTCGTGCCATTGCCGAGGCCGGTGGTGGTCAATACTTTGAGTTGGGAACAGAGCGCGACGAAGTAATCGCGCTGAAGATTCTGTCTGATATCCAACAGCGGGCACAGGTGTTTCAACAGGAAGACGTGTTCACAGAACTCTACTGGTTATTTCTGGCCGCCGCGGCAGGATTACTCGGTATGGGCACCCTTTTTCTTAAAGACCGAACACAACTCTGGTGGCAACTGGCAATCGGTCTCACAATCGTAATACTTCTGCTGTAAGACGAATCCCACGAACTTGTCGTGTTACGAACTAAGGGCGCATTGCAGCGAAGGCAATCGCTCTGAGCCTGGCTGTCCGGTCTACCAGCACCTCGTCTCCCGATGGCACATCATTTCTGAAAAGTAAAAACGCTAACACATCGGCCTTTTCTGACCGACTCATATCAGACGGATTACCCTCCGGCATTGAAATCCGTAACCGCTCAAACAAGTCGCCCACCGAGAGACCATTCCACGCCCACATAAACTCACCACCGAGAAGCGCGGGCGCCGTTTCACCACCCTCAAGTTCACCACCATGGCACTCGCCGCACCACGTTTCATACAGTTGCGCCCCTCGATCCGCTTGCTCCGCTGTGTAAACACCGTCCCAAATTGAGCGCCCTGATTGAGCGTCAACCAGAATGGGTCCGGCCAGCCAAACAAGACCGATAGCTATGCCTACGAGTAGCAGCCTGTAATTCATCGGTTACGAAAGAGTTCTTAAAGAAGTTTGCATTTTCGACTCTGCCCACGCTACTCAATATCAAAGTCATATGTACTGACGTTGCTGTCCAAGTAACCCAATCGCCCACATTTGGCCCGGAGTGTCCAGAACCGCATCCGAAACGGCCCTTTGTAGAGTCGCCAATGGAAAGGAGCCGCCCGCTCAGTCGTGTAAATAATCGTGGCGCCTTCAGTCGCACACGACAACTCAACCCGGGGTGCAACATGAAACAACCCCCCTTGGGGATAGGCCTCGGGCGCAGCAGCAGTTGGCGGGTGTTCGACAGGCCATGGACTGGGTGTCACCCCAATTGACTTCATCGGGCCTGCACCGTGTGTCGTTTCGAACGTCACACTGTCAACCAGTGCATGACCACCCATGTAGGGTGGCACCTCGATTCCCGCGAGTGCAAGTGCCGTCGGCGCCAGGTCGGTAATGTTGGCGGCACGCGCCGGCACCTCAAACGCCTTAACCCACTTCGGCCATCGCACAACCACCTCAAGCGTCTCTTCACCAAGCACCACAAGAAACACCGCAGTGTTATCAACCACCCCATCAGTTTCCAATTCCGTCAGGATGCCGGTCACAGCACGACTCAGTGCCGTCTCATCCAACGACCGCATATTAAAGACGCTTAAAAACGGACGAGGACCACTTGAGACTGACCGATCACAACCGAAGGCCACCGTGCATGGAAGATCCCAATCGAAGTCTCGTCCCCGCCAATCTACATCCGGACCAGCGGCATCCCAGGCACCAAGCAATCCAGTCTGATACTCTTCCGCGGTCTTATACACGCGGCCAGCGTCGAACAAACGCAACGACAAGTTGTGGAGCACCGGCCCTGACCGACTTGTATAGTAATCCGCCCGGCGCAGTTGCTCAGAAAGTGTTGTAACACCCACCGGCAACGAACCTGCCACGTGACCATCGCCGCCAGAAAAAACCCTCGGGTCAAGCCCTGTCAGCAGGGCAGAATGAACCGACGCGGATGTCCCCTGCATAGGTCCGGTGGGCACGCGCACCCCCTCCCTCAGCACCGTCTCGTAGTCGACATCCCCCCCGTCAGCTAGCTGGTCAACGACCATCCAGACAATATTCGCCGGCCCAGAGTTCTCCTGCACCAGCCCGTCAACCTCTGTCGCTGAGGGCTGGCCACACCCAACAACACACATCGCGATAACACCAGTCGCAATCTTTACGTGAAGCCGACCACACCGGTCCGACTCTACTTGTCTCATATCTCTTTACCTAACGGGTGCTCCCTCAATAGGTGCTACGCCGGTGGGTGCATTCTCAAGAGACGTTCGCGCTCCTAACCTGATTAAAGCAGTCGCACTGGATCCCTGAAAAAACGAGAAACCTTCCCGATCCATCCACGCCTGTGGCCCACCCAGCTTTCGACCTGCACCAAGTGTTTCCTCTCGCAGATAGGTAATGATCTCTTCGTATTCCGGTTCACCCTGATTATGGCCGGAAAAACTTCGGATGTCGGAACTGGCAGCAAAAATCACGTCAACGCCTGGTACGGACGCGATTTCGGCAGCGACCGCCGGTCCGACGGGGGCTTCAATCATCGCGACGATGACAACGTTGTCATTAAAAGTCGCACGGTAATCTCTCCCCCATAAGGCGCCATACTGACCACCACCCTGACTCCGGCGACCCACTGGTGGAAACTTTGCAAACTTGACCGCCTGCTCCATCTTCTCAGCATCAAACACCATAGGAACGATGATGCCGAGGGCCCCGATGTCCGTTGCCTTCTGGATGGCACCCTCTGAAGCATCAGGCACACGAATAAACGGAATGGCTGGTGCGTCTCGGCAGGCCCAAATCATTCGCGCTACATCCTGATAGCTCAACGGACTGTGCTGCATCTCGATCCAGAGAAAGTCATAACCCGAATTTGCCATTGCGCAGTAGATGTCCGGGTCAGGGGTAGCCACGGTTCCACCGACAACTTTTTCGCCCTTCATTAACTTCTCTTTGACGGTGTTGTAGATACGGGTCTCCGCCTGCTCCGCGGCACCAAGCACTTGGACAAAAACCAAGATCAAACAGATTGCACCGACAAAAAACATGACCTTCATGACGCTAGTCGAATGTTGTGTAGCCATGGGATTCTCCTCTCCAGGATAGAGGCATTATAGGAGTCCATTCCACGATGTGAAAGGCTAGGATCGCCTAATGAACCGACGAACTTTCTTACAGACTGTGGCTCTCTACGTGAGCGCGACTTTTGTGGTTCGCCGGCACCCCAACACGTTTCCTTCGTTAGAAAGTAGCGATTGGATTCAACGGTGACCCCATCCCCATTTCAATCCGAAGAGGTGCCGCCATAAAAAGGAATTCGTAACGTCCGAGCCGACGCGCTACTTCTGCCACATCGCCAAAATCAAGGTTGTCGAAGATTCCAACTCCGAGCGATACCAGCGCGAGACGGTGAAGCGGTAACCGAACGTCATCAGAAAACTCGTGAGGAAAGACGTCATTCCACATGTCATGGCCGATAAACGAGACGCCTCGCTCCTTCAGAAAATAAGCGACATCTGCGTGATAACCAGCTACTCCCTCAGACGGGTCCCACGGCCCCAAAGACGCCCGGCGTTTCCATCGACCGGTGTGAAGTAAAATGACGTCGCCTGGCTCCACATGCACGCCTTGAATCTCTTCCAAAGCCTCCAAATCGGCTTTCCGAATCGCGGTGCCTAGTTCGAGCCATCCTTCGGCCGTTCCCTTCCCAGGCAACAGCGTGGCATCAAATAGAATGCCACGAGTTACGATGCCATCTCTAAGCGCGTGAATGCTGCCTCTGGGACATCCATCCGCAGCCTCGATCTCCTCTAGTGAAACCCCGTTATAGCCCTTGCC
>CAZWIL010000082.1:0-9807 GCA_964634175.1 uncultured Vicinamibacteraceae bacterium | reverse complement strand
GTTTGCATTGGATACGGATTCTACATACATGCTGATGGTCGCGCCAGTTTTACCGGAGCGCCGCCGCACCGCGAAAGAAGGAGACCAGACACTGTGGGGAATTGAGAAGTTGAATGAGGTGCGTTCTGAAATTCCAGCGGTGACACACCTTGATTATTCGTCCAGAATTCAAACGGTTCGCTGCGAGAGTGCGCCGTTCTACTGGAAGATCATTGAGGCATTTCATCAAAAGACCGGGTGCCCCATGGTCGTGAACACCTCGTTTAATGTCCGAGGCGAGCCGATTGTTTGCACACCTGAGGATGCCTATCGTTGTTTCATGAGGACCGAAATGGATGTGCTTGTTCTCGAAGATTGCATTCTGGAGAAGTTACAGCAACCGGCCTTCGAAGATACTCCAAATTGGCGGGACGAATTTACGCTGGACTGATTGTCAGTGAGCAATCCAGAGGTCAGGCCATTGATCATTGGCGGATGAGAACGTCAAGCGCATCGCGGTGTCCACAGATGTTCCGATCCGCCATGCAAAGATTTCGTAGTCAGCGCGGTCGTGTTCGTGACCTCCAGCGGAAGCACCCCAAACGAGCCATTGGCCATCACTTGTCACGCGCGGAAAGTATTCGTGGCTGTAGTCGCCAGGTAGGTCTATCAAAATGTCAGTTTGGATGTTGCCTTGGTCAAATGTAGCGGTTGCTACATGTGTGCCTCCATGACCACCGTTGTCAATCCATACCAATTGCTGACGTCCTGGCACCCATGTAATTTGACAGGCTCGTTCATTGGATACTGGTATGTATTGATTTTTTACCAAATCAAGTACACCAACCGTTTCACGCGGCACTCCCCTCAGAGTGATGGCGATGAGGCCATCGGGTGATTGTTCCGGTTCATAGACAACGCCGTTAGTTGGTGGTTGGGTCCCATCGTAGACGGTCGTTGTTTTGCCTGATGCGAGGTCGAAGCGAAGAATTCTATTGTCGTTAACGTAAAGGAGACCTGTTCCGTCTGGTAACCACGTCGGATGATAAGCGCCGCTCACCAATTGGCGCTCGTCAGTGCCATCAGAATTCATCACATAAAGATCCCAAGCGAGTTCGTCTCTGAACGAGACCCACGGGCGCTGACTTCGCAAAAATGAAATTAGTTGACCGTCTGGAGAGAATCGCGCAAAGAAGTCGACATGGGGGTTGCTTGTGAGCTGTTGTTCTTCACCGGTGGATAGGTCAATCAGAAAGAGGTCGTGATTTCCATTTCGATTCGACGACCACATCAAGTAGCCGGACACCTGTTGTCCAAGACGGTTCCAGGCATTTCTCTCGTCGTCATTTCCTAGTTCAAGTGTTGCAGGTGGTTCGGGAGGTAGCCATCTGGTGATGAATCGTTCGGAAACGTTCGCCAGCGGTTCCGAAAGTTGTGGCGCTTCTCCGCATGCCATAGCTAGTGGTATGGCGAGTGACGCCACGAGGCCAAGACTGACCTTACTAGGGGTGGCGCTTCTGAGCATATTCAACACTACCATGACTGTCTCTATTAGAATCTTTCCTGGCCGCTATGAAGGATGTTTTTAGAGCTCGGGTTATTCCAGAGAAACGAACTGGCGTGATTGAAGAGCGTCGCGGGACATTGGAATTTCGATATTCGGTTGGACAACCAGACACCTATGTGTTCACAGCCGATATCTATGCGTATCGTGAGAACATCCATCCGGACCGACATTTGGGATGGTGGAGGTTTGAACTTCCACCAGGACGAGGGCGAGCGATATTGCAAATGAATTTTCAACATTTGGGCCATGAGTCGGTTCAAGTAACGGGGGCGGGATTCAACTTGTTACCCACTGACAGTTGGTTCAATCCAGAGTACGCGTTTGACCCGCTTGCCGATCTACTACTTGTAGTTCGCGATACATCGGGAAAAAAACGGCGGATCGAACCGGCTCTCTTGAAGTTTGTGGACAGAGATATCTTACGATCGTTTTATGACCGTCAGTACGCGAGCGAAGGTTATACCGCTCCAGAGGACGCGCCTTTCTTGCACGAACTACATAAGTTCAAACTAGCTAGATTGAAGGATTTGTTTGCCCGGCATATCACCGGTGGACGTGTCGTTGATGTTGGGTGTGGGCGGTCTTTGTTTACTGAGATTGAAGATAAATTTCCTTTCACGGTCTACGCGGGCGATTTAAATTTCGAGTCTGTTCGTGACCGTGCCGCTGCGGTGCCTGATCAGCGGTGGGGAGTGTTTGACGCAGCGGCTCTGCCGTTCAGAGATGAGCAGTTCGATGGACTGTTTGCCGGTGAAGTAATCGAGCATGTGGCAGACGTTCACGAGACGTTGCAGGAATGGCGACGCGTACTTAAACCTGGCGGGGTCGCGATTATCACTACCCCGAACAAACAGCGCCTGGCTGCGCTAGTTGACGGTGTAGAGTCCCCATATAGTCGGGATCATCTTAATGAACTGTCCTACCGTGAATTGACGCGGGTGTCACTTCCGGACGCCGGTTTCAGCTTTGTTGAGCAGTCGTGTCTCTACGTGGAGCTGTGGTTGCAAAATCTTTTCAACCGGCATCGGGTGGAAGACTTTTTGCAACGAGAAGGGAATACTAGTGATTATGTCTCCGTGATGCGGCGGTTGTTCCCATTAGGTAGATGGATCCCACAGATTTCCCTGGCACTGATCATCGTGGCTCGAAAGAAATAGTCTATCTATCGAATCCGATACAGTCGATGTTCGTCGGTGGCTGCGACTAGGCGTATCGAAGAATTGCGAGCGGCATCCGTGATTAATTTTCGAACTCTATCTTTGCTCCGGTAGTCATTGACATGGACGACGACATATCGAACCCCGAGCGCGCGGAGGGCTTCTATTGTTTCGCTGGCAGGGAAGTTGTTCATACGTCGAACAGTCTGGTCGAAGTTGGCTGGTTTGTGACCACTGTAGCCATTCACTAAAGGTTTCCAGTGGGTCGTTGTTGCGAGCATGTACGGGGCGTTACGGTGTGCGCTTAGGCCGTCGTAGAACGGTAAATCAAGAACAGCCCCAGGTTCAGGATCGGCTGCGATCGGCTGATAGATTGCCGGGATACCTTTATAGGGGATGTATGGCATCGGCGCATGTAATGCTTCGAGGCTAGCGACGGCCAGTGCTCCAATGGATACAATCGTCATCCAGCGGGAGGGCCAGTGGTGCCGAAGTTTGGCTAGTCCCAGTCCTGCTAGGCCCGCGACCGCTAGAATAGTAAGGAACCCGAATCTGGCTGCGACGCGAATTCCGGCGACGGGAGGAACGAGTTCGTAGAACCAAGCGTATACGGGCGTGGACATTCCAAGCGACATAACGAACCCCACGGTGCCGATTGCGAGCAACATGCGTCCCGCCGTTGAAATAGCTCTAGGACTTAGTGCAAAGGCCGCCACGGATAAGACAATGGCCGTGAATCCCGGGAACAGTGTTTCTTCCGTGACCACTCGAAAGATCTGATTACTCCACCAGTTGTAGTGCATGTTGGCGGCCGTAGATAGATAGGTCATTGGAGTGGCAGCGATAAGGCCGTCAAGTGGGCGCTGAAAATCCTCTTGGCTATGAAGTAATTGGTAGGGCCATAGAATCAGTAGCGTGACGACAAGGGTGACGGCCGCGGCAATTGCGAGTTTTAGAAGAACCGTACGATTTTGAAAACGCCACCAGATTTCCGGTCGAACCACCAGAGCTGCACTGAGCGCAAAGAATGTAAAGACTGCGAGATGTCCCGAGGTGAGGGCACACATAAGCACGCTGAGAGCGAGCCACACAGCGTGGCGGGTTTGGCCGCGTTGAACCAGCCGGTCAAATGCCCATAGTGCAAGCGGTAACCCTACCGCGAAGATAGCCTGAAGGTGCGGCAATCGAGTCAGAGTATGCGCATTGAATGCCAGCAGTGATCCGGATAGCAGTGCTGCCATTTTGTCGTTCGTCCAGGTAGCTACCACCACGTACATGGCTAACCCAGTTGTGACAAAACCGAGCAAGAGCAGAAGGTTATAGGTTAATACAGGGGATGAGCCAAGCCAGCGAAGCGGAGCGCCAACGAGGCCAGGGAGAATAAGAGGCTCTGAATACGCTAGCGTATGTCGATGCGGGTGAAAAATATTCGCATCGAATAAATGCATAGGATCTCGGATGATTTGATGCGCAACCCAGGACACCGCCCATTCATTTAACGTGGTGTCGTTATTGTCGTTGCGTGACAGTCCGGCCAAGTCGGTTGTGAGTGGCCAAGTATGAAGCACGGTGAGCAACAGAAAGACCGTTACTGCGATTAGAAGTGACCTCAGAGTCAATGCCGGATTCTGCGTCACGATTGTTTTACTCCGGGTCGCATGAGGTAGGCCAAAGCAACGATACCGAGAACATATTCCACTATTTGAGAAACTGCATGAGCCAGAATACCGGACATGACGGCATGTTCGGTGGAAAAGCCGAGTTGTGAGAAGCTCAAAGTCCAAGCCGCCTCAAATGTTCCAAAGCCGCCCAGTCCAGAAATCGGTAGTGCAGCCGCTAGTTCTGCGCTGACCACCCCAAGAAACACTCGGAAAAACCCCAGAGCGGCCGGTGGGTAGCCGAGTGGGATCATGATTGCTAGAACTAGAAAATAATAACTTCCGAATTTACACAGACGGACTACCATCGATACTAGAAGAACCCGCACGAATATTTTTCGATCTTGGACCTCTCTGAGTGCCTCAACGGTACGTTTCACCAGTTTTATGGATTTTTCAAGCCATGATGAACGTTCGTTCATGGCAATCCGTTTGGTAGCCCAATTGCCAACTGGGACTACTAAGCGCATGGCGAAAAATCCTGCAAGGCCAAGAATGATCGCAGAGGTCGCCAGCAGTGTTCTTGACGTGTTGTTACCGGAACCAACAATCAAGATTGCCAGCAATAGCAGTGGCGCCAGTGCGATTAGATCGAAGAGGATGGCGAGGAAGACACTGGCCAGTCCGTCTTCGGTCGCCTTCCCGCCGCGTTTTGTGAGCAGGTAGACATACGAGAGTTCTCCGAGGCGGGCGGGAAGAAGGTCAATGAATAGATTTCGTGACATCGTAATCAGAATTAACAATGAAACGGAGACGCTTTTTCCGAGCAAGAGCCAAAAGCGTATGGCGCGAGCGACAGTACCAAGGAGTAGAAGTATCGTGAACATCCATAAGTAAGTGGGGTCCATCGAGACGGCTGCGTCGATGAGTTGGGTTAGCTCAATTTGGGAAAGGAGGTACCCAAAAATTACGCAGGTGACCAGGAGCGATATGAGCCATGGCCGCCAGCGCCGCATAATAATCTCTTCTGGTCCTAGCTAGTTATCCGGATGCCGCGATTGTTTGACGGACGCGGCGGATGACAGCTGGGGAACCGGCGGCAACGGCGAAGTCTTCGATGTTGGTTGTTACGACTGAGTTGGCGCCAATCACAACATCATGTCCGATGGTGACGCCGTCGAGAATTGACACACCAGTGCCAATCCAACCGTTATCTCCAATGGTGATGCCAAGCGATGGACGATCTTGGTTGATGACTGCAGTTTCGGTGTCAGTCATGTCGTGTCCACCACCAACTAGGTAGCTATAGGCTGCGATCAGGGTGTTTTTTCCGCACCGAACTTGGCTGGCTGAAAATACCGTGCAAAAGGCACCAATGTTCACGCCGTCTTCTAACTGAATATCTCCGTCTTTCGTATTTAGGCTCGTTTGACGTCCAATGAACACACCGGTACCGATGGTAATACCATGATTCGACAAACCTTTGGCATCTAGTACACAGCCATCGTCGATCACGACATTATCGCCGATCTGGATCTTGTGCGGATGCCTGAGCGTTATATCACCGCCGAAGAAAACGTTCCGGCCGCATTTGCCTAAAAGTAATGGGTAAAACTTGGCACGGAGAAAAAGTCCGAGAGCGCCTGGCATGTGTCTGAGCAGAGAAGCAATCAGTTCGTATCGGACCAGTTGCCACCAGCCAGCTTGGCCGACTACGAGGTCTTGATACTTCTTTCGCTTACTTTTTGAAGCATCAAACACATCGCGCGGAACGTTATCGATCTTCTGCGCCACTTATGTGCTCCGCTGTCCTAGGAAACGCGTTTGACCGGATTATAGCAGGAGGGCATCAGCTGACGTGACTCAGGTGGATCGCTGAGGAACTTGCTGTCTAATCTGGGAGAATAATCAATATCTTAGACAGACTCCTCTGCTTGACGCTTGAGTGTGACCATCGAGTTATCGAACGCGGATGGCAGGAGGGCGATCAACATAGCAATGTCAGACACTAGAATGATGGACAAGGCATTTGTACTCGAGACTCCGACCAAGCCCGCTAGAAAGACAAATGACCCTTCTTGGACGCCGAATCCGCCAAGTGAAATTGGTAACCTTGCGGACGCTAGGGCAAGTGGCACCGTGGCGACAAGGATGTGAAGTGGCACCGATAGGCCGAGACCAATGGCTGCGATGTACGCGATCAGTGCACAAAGGAGACTTTCTGCAACGGATAGCAGGAAGAAGCCGGACAGAAGTCCAGGCTGATGGCGATATCGGCCGTACGCTTCAATTATTTTGGCTAAACGGGGGTGTTTTGGCGATTTAGTTGGTCGACCTTCAGTCGCCCAGTAGTCGGCCAGGTAAAGTGACGCGATGAAGAGAATCGTCATCGTGGCTATAGTGGCGACCAATATGAATGTGACGTGCTCAACTTCAATCCCTCCTACCGTGCCAGCGAGGAGTAGACAACTCACCAATCCGACCGTTCCCATCGCGATGACCCCTAAACCCCGTTCGATAACGATCGACGCTGTGACCTCCATCATGCCGAGATGTCTGAGTGCAAGAATCCGAACTGCGTCAGCCCCGACTGTGACTGGCAACACCAGTCCGTAGAGCGACGATGCGAGGTATGCACGAAAGGCAACCCATAAACTGACTACCAGTTTTCGAGATCGTAAGAGTAGCCACCACTTGTAGGTCATGAGGAAGCGGTCAGCCAAACTGAGTAGGATGGCGCCACTGAGTGGTAGTAGTGCAATGTTAGCGATAAGGGTTCCGACTTCTCGAGGGTCAGCGATGATGAAAACGAGGGTGGTTAGTAGACCGATCGTAACAGTGAGACGGACGAGTGTGCCCATTCCCCCTCTCCGCATGTCTTATCCCGTCGGCCGGGTGGTGTCTTCGATGTACCGGCGGTGCCAGAGTGCAAGGTTCATTAGTCCCCACAAAACGTGATTGTGATTCTTGATGTGTCGCTGGTGTTCATCGATCAGAACATTGACGTACGAAAGATTCATATGCTCCTGTAGCAGAGGGGAGCCATTGAGGAGAGTAGTCATGTATTCTCGCAATTCACCACGGAGCCAGGTTTTAAGTGGCAGACTGTAGCCTTGTTTGCCCCGTTCAAGGATGAATGATGGAAGAATTCCCTCCATTGCCTTACGGTAAATCGCCTTGGTTCGCACTCCAGGAAATCTTGTCGCTGATGGTATCTTGGCGGCGAATTCGACCAGCCGGTGGTCGAGAAACGGCACTCGAACCTCTAGACTTGCCGCCATCGACATTTTATCGACCTTCATCAAGACAGAGTCCGGCATTGTGAGGCGTGTGTCGATATAGCATTCTTTTGACAAACGGTCGGTTTCACCTGCTAGTGCGACACATCGCCGAATGGGCTCAAAGGGATCAAGGGTAATTCGATTCAAGAAAGCAGGCGTAAAAAGTTTGCGGTCCTGCTCGACTGACGAAAAATACTGCCATCGCATATGTTCCGCTTCGATCGGTAGAGCGGCGCCTTCAACGAATCGCTTCAAAAGATTAATGGCGCCTTTTTTTTGCGGACGGTCAGGGAGCCACTCTACAACTGGTTCAATAACTTGTTGCCGTAAAACACTGGGAAGAAGACTGTAGATTGTGCGTTCAAGTTTTGACGCAATAAAACGGTCGTAGCCTACGAACACTTCGTCCCCACCTTCACCGGAAAGACACACAGTGACGTGTTTTCGAGCATTCCGGGATAACACATGAAAGGGGAGCGATGACAAATCTGTCATTGGTTCATCGAGATGCCAGACAGCATCTTCGATCAGGTTTGGAGTTACCGGGTCGACCACGATCTCGTGATGATCGGTTCCGTAGTGTTTGGCCGCCCGACGAGCGTAGTCCCATTCGCTGAATGTGTGGTCTGCGTAACCGATAGTGAAGGTCGGCAGTGGCTGGGAAGTAATCTCTCTCGCAAAGGCGAGTACTGCCGTCGAGTCGAGCCCTCCAGACAGAAACACCCCAAGTGGGACATCTGACATAAGGCGTTGTTCGATGGCTTCACGCAGCAATTGACGGATGCTGCTAATACACTCTTCTTCCGAGAGGTCCTCAGGTTCAAAGCGGACGTCCCAGTAAGGTTCGACGGTGAGGTGACCGTTTCGTACGATGAGACGGTGCCCCGCCGGAAGTTTGTGAATACCTCGGAACATAGTGGCTGGTGCTGGTACAAATTCGAATCCAATGTAGTGATAGAGCGCCTGAAGGTCGACCTCACGGTTGATTAGATTTGAAGCGAGCAGTCCTTTGATTTCGGAACTAAATACTAAGCGTCTGCCGTCCCAGCTGTAGTAGAGCGGTTTGATTCCGAGTCGGTCACGAGCAAGCATCAGGGTGCGAGATGATGAATCCCAGACGGCAAAGCCAAATTGCCCATCGAACCAGTCGACACAGTTTGTGCCATGTTGCTCCCATTCATGAACGATGACTTCGGTGTCGCAACGGGTTCTAAAGTGGTGGCCAGTTCTTGATAGCTCCTTTCGGCGAGCACTATGGTTGTAGATCTCGCCGTTGAACGCGACCCACACAGTGTTGTCTTCATTGGCCATGGGTTGATGGCCTCCCTCGAGATCGATAATCTTGAGGCGGCGGGTGCCGAGACCTACTTGTCCGCTGACGTGGATTCCAGCGTCGTCTGGTCCACGATGGACGATCGAAGCCAGCATTCGATTAATAGTTGCCGGATCGATCTGACTGTCTGACTGGCTGTCGAAGATGCCAACAATGCCACACATGCGCTACGTAAGGAAATCTAATGTCTACCTATTACAGATATCCGTTTTCTCGATACCAGGCTGCTGTTTGTTTTAATCCTGTGGGAAGGTCTACCTTGGCTTCATACCCGAGATCTCGGCTTGCTTTTGTGATGCTGAAGGCACGATTTTGACGAAACCAATCTGCACGTCGTCGAAACAATGGCGGCTCGACATTTAAGGGTTTACAAATTACTTCACAGGCAACCGCACCCAACCACAGTGGGTAAAATGGAAGATGAATGATCTGAACTTCTTGGTCCATACTTTGTGCCACCGCCGTTACTAGCTCGTTGAGTGAGCAGTAGACAGCATCGCCGACCAGATAGACTTGACCGGTTCCCGGAGTGGCGGCTGCTAGTTCAAACGCATCCACCAAGTTCTCAATATACAGTGGATGATACAGCGTCTGACCATTTCCAAACATTAAGAAGTAACCCCGCTTTACTGCACGAAAGAGATGAAGAAACCGCGCGGGGTCACCAGGGCCATAAATCGCCATCGGCCGTAGTATCGTTGCTGGAAGTCCATCTGCAACTAACTTTCTAATTTCCTCTTCCCCTTCGTATTTGGTCGCTTGGTAATAGTCCTCCGGAGAGATGGGAGAGTCCTCGTCGCCAGGTGGGGACTTGATGTTGCCATGTACACCTTGAGTTGAGCAGTACACAAACGAAGTCACACCGTGACGGAGCGCCGCTTCGCCGACGATT
>CAZWIL010000081.1:0-9815 GCA_964634175.1 uncultured Vicinamibacteraceae bacterium | reverse complement strand
AACAGACGCGCATGCTCCGGATCAATTTGCCCATCTCGACCGTGGACTCTTGGTCGCTCGCCGGGCTTGGCTCGAACCCAACGACATCCTTAACACTCAAACAATTACCGAACTCCGCGCGTCGTTCCGAAGGACGCGAGAAGTCAATCGGAAATAAGATCGATGACCTCACAAATACTCAGTCAAATTCGACGTCTCTACGACAACACCACGCCACCCACCGTCGAAGACGATCTAAAGCAAGCTGTCCGGCTCCTGAAAATGCTTCCCGATGAGACAAGTCGCTCAAATGCTGCAGTTTTCATGGATGGCCTTTCTCAACTTCGATCTGAATGGAGACTAGAGAAACAGAAGAAAAAAAGGCGGCCGAACAGGACTCGGTCGCCTAAAAAACCAAAACGAAAACCGTAACCACTTCCCTTAAATCGTACTTCCCACCTATCTGAACTTGATTGCAGCCGCGTGTTCGCAGTTACGGCTGCGAAACAAAACTCTGGTGATTGGCCCGATTAAGTTCGACGGTGACAACCTGCCCATCACCGCCTAACGATCTCCCAAGGTCTTCATTGATTGAAAATTTAAACGCCCCCGCATCGCCTACGTTTAGAACAAGTCGATTGTCGACCTCAAAACTTTCCCGATCGCCGGCAGTCATCACTCTCGCGAAAATGCGGTCACCATCGATTGTCAGAGATACCCAACAAGGACCAGTCGGATGGACGGACACCGTAAAACCTCGACCCGGCAGTGAAAAGGAAGTGTCTTCCGTTGTAGATACCACAGGAGCATTAGGTAAAGGCTGCTGCATGGACAACGACACACCGGGCGACTCTATGTCTTCGCTGATTAGGGTTGACTGGACTCTTCCGGAACCAAGGAGAGACCAAAAGACAACGACGATTACACTCGTAAGGACTGCAGTGGCAATTATTATGGGTGGGCTTAACAACCTCCCTAAAGTCGACTTGACATGTGTCGAGTTCAGGCCAAAGTCATCGTGTGCCCGAGGCACCGCTTTCAGAAACTCCTCAACCATTTTATCGGGGTCTAGGCCGACCTCTCGAGCGTAAGCTCGAATAAATGCTCGGCTGTACAGACCACCGGGCAATCGATCAACACTACCATCTTCAAGACCGCGAAGAACCGATGCTGCGATCTTGGTATTATTCGCAAGTTCCTGGAGCGCGAGACCTCGACGCTTTCGAGCATCACGCAAAACCGAACCAAACTCAATTGCTGTGTTCACAGAAACCTCAGAAAGCTATGGTCGCCTTCCCACTTTCTCGAATTCCTCGCGGAATCCATCGACCACTCCTCTCAGATCCTTACCAGGCAGAGTAAACTCGTCAAATCCGGCCACCCCAGCGGCACCGGTGTCGCCAATTTCCCTCGCTCGTAGAACACTGATTCCACCAATTGCAATAACGGGAATATCCACGGCCGACACGATGGCTCTCAGGCCCTCTAAGCCGAGCAATCTACAGCCTGGCTTAGATCGAGAACTAAAAACAGTCCCCGCGACGAGGTAATCAACAGCGCCACTTCGGGTCGCTCTTTCTGCTTCGTCGACACCGTGAACCGACTGACCTATAAGAAATGACTTGGGCAGTATTGCCTCCACTCGCTCAGCCGGCATGGACGATCCCTTTAAATGAACTCCATCTGCAACAGCTGTCACGGCTATATCAACTCTGTCATTCACAACAATCTTCGTTCCGCTGCCTTCAGCGGCAGCTACCGAATGAGATACGACCGCAGCAAGCAATCGATCGGACAGATCCGACTCTCGAATCTGGAGCAGATCAACGCCAGCCCTCACCGATTCAACCACTAGCTGTTTTAACGGATTGAGATCGCCTGACTCGGCCTTGTTATTAAGCCGCCGCCGGTCAGTCACTATACAGACGAGCGGAGATTTATCGAGCCAAGTCCTCTTCGGTGATTTAACCACGTATTAAACGTATTCTTCATTTTTCGTAAAGGCTAGTCAGAATTTATCCCTAGAGACCGATGAGAACCAAAACATCTGTCTAGAAAGTGGTTAGGGAGAAGATTGTGCAGATCTATTTAGAATCGACTTAATTGGAGCAGCGAGCTGCTCTGATCTCCGGCGAATTAGGACAGCGACGATTTCGAGAACGCCTACGGCAAAACAGACCACTCCAATTCCGCTCACTATGCCTCTCATCATCGGATTAGTTAATACCACCTCAAGAGAATCATTCATTCCCATGAAATAATTCCGATCCCAAAATTGGGTCCAAGGTAAGACGATCAAGATAAGTCCAGCCTCAAGTAGATAAAGAATTACAAGACTCCGAGTCACTCTTCTAATCTCGCCTCCTTACCTGATTTCAGAGGATTCACACCAATGCGAGCATCGATAGTATCAAACAGCGATCGGGGTCGAAACGACTTTCGATGAATCAGAGAATTTCCGAACTTAGCCACAGCCTCTATATGCTGGGGAGTCGGATAGCCCTTGTGCCGATCGAATCCATATCGAGGATCATTCAGGTGCTCACCGACCATCAGTCGATCGCGCGTCACCTTTGCTACGATGGAGGCCGCGGCGATCGCTGCGCATCTTCGATCGCCGCCCACGATTCCCCTCTGCGGCAAAGATAAATCTGGAATCTTGAAACCGTCCACTAGGACAAAATCTGGTAAGGGTTCCAGCCTGTTCACAGCTCTGTGCATGGCCTCCAAGGTGGCTTTGTGCACATTCAAGCGATCTATCTCAGAGGGCCCAGCATCGGCTATCGCGTACGCTAACGCTTTCTGAATAATTTCATCATGCAGTCGTGCTCTATTGGCAGGAGTTAACAGCTTTGAATCGCGGACCCCGACAATTCGGCGGTCGGGGTCCAGCACGACCGCAGCCACAACCACGGGACCAGCCAAACAACCTCGTCCTACTTCGTCCACCCCTGCAACGCGTTTAAATCCAAGTCGCCGCACAGAGTTTTCAATCGCCCTTGAAGCCGTTCGGCGAGTCACAGTCAGATCTAATTACGTCTCCGTCGCTCTTTCATCCGAGCCGCTTTTCCGCGAAGTTTCCGGAGGTAATACAACTTTGCTCGACGAACACGAGCCGACCTTACGATTTCAATCTTGTCAATAATTGGGGAATGTAGTGGAAAAATCCTTTCGACGCCTTGGCCAAAGGATACCTTTCGAACCGTAAACGTCGCCCGCGAGCCTCCGCGGTGCTGAGCTATTACCACTCCTTCGTATACCTGAATCCGCTCCTTTTCACCTTCACGCACCTTGACGTGAACTCGAACAGTGTCTCCAGGCTGCATGTCAGGCCGATCCTGAAGTTGAGTTTCTTCGATTGCTTCAATGGACTTCATGCGTCTGCCCTCACTTTTCGTGCTAAGTCTACATTCTGTAGGCTCTCCAAGATCCTTTTCTCTTCCTCATCGAGCAGCTGGCGCCCTTCATCCAACAGATCGGGCCGTCTCTCAAGCGTGCGTTTCACAGACTCACACTTTCTCCATACCCTGATCTCCTCATGGTTGCCCGACAATAGAACCTCCGGAACCCTAGCCCCATTAACGTCAGCAGGACGGGTGTAATGCGGATAATCTAAAAGTCCCCGTTCAAAAGACTCATTCTTAACCGATTCCGCGTCACCGACTACACCCTCTGCGAGACGAGCCACAGCCTCTAAAATCACCAGTGCAGGAACTTCTCCTCCGGTCAACACATAATCTCCAATTGAGATCTCCTCAGACACTACCGAGTCAGCAACTCGTTCATCCACCGCTTCATAACGCCCGCACAGCAAAACAACATGATTCAACCGACGCAAGCTTCGAACCTTCGCTTGTTTTAAAGTCTTGCCCTGGGGTGACACTAAGATTACCGCCTCAGGCTCGCCCCTATCTGCCTTGATCTTCTCCATGGCGCGCATAAACGGTTCCGGTTTCATCACCATTCCTGGGCCCCCACCGTACGGCATATCGTCAACCTTCTTATTTCGATCCTTCGAAAATTCCCTAAGGTCGTGAACCGCGATATCCAGCAACCTTCGACGGTTGGCTCGACCTATTACACCCTCCTCTAAGAACGCCAGCACCATTAACGGAAAGATGGTCACAACGTCAAACTTCAAGGACACTTAAGATTTCCTATCGTAACTGCAAGATTAGCGTGCACGGTTTAGGTCCAATAACCCTGCGGGCGGATCTATCACTACGCTCTTCTGTTCCGGTTCGATACTTACACAAATCTGTTCAACCAAGGGAATATGAATCTCGTCCCCCGTCTCAATATCCTCAACGACCAGTCGATTCGATCCGGACACTCCTTGCACACCGACAACCACGCCAACCTGTTTACCATCCACTGTGCTCACTTCACATCCTATCAGTGAATGCTCGTAGTAGGTACCCTCTGGTAGCGCCACTTGGTCCGACAGAGGAACACGCAACTGTCTACCAATCAGCATCTCAGCGCCCGAAATGGACTCAACCTCTTGTATGTTTAAGATCGGGCGTCCCGAATGGCAGCGAGCCTCTAGAATTCTTAATGCTTCGACACCAGATTTGCCATTAATGTATACGACTGCATCCTTGCAGAAACGTTTCTCAGGAAAGTCAGATTCAATATTTACGACAATCTCTCCACGGCGGCCATGCGTGCGAGCGACCTGGCCGACAATAACCATCTCGGTCCAACGTGTTTCCGTTGACTCGTCGGTCACTCACCTACGCTCGTCCACAAAATCGACTGTCGCGCGCCGTCCTTCGATCTCAGCAGTGAATGTTGCCAGTGTTCGAATGGCAGTCGCGGTTCGTCCTTGACGCCCGATCATCTTGCCTAGATCGTCTTGCGCCGTTCGAACCTCAACGTGTGCCCCGTCTTGACCATCATTTTCCGTCACTTCAACCATATCTGGTTGATCGACCAAGGCTCTGGCGACAACTTGCACCACTTCCCTCGTTCGACTCACGAATCGCTCGCCTCCTCTGTCGACTCCGGCTTGCTCACTTCATCCAATGGCGGAGCAGACTCCGTAGTCGCCGCCACAGCCACTTCGGATATCTCTGAACTCGAAGAAGACAGAGCGGAGCCAACTATCTGCCGCTTGAGTAAAGTTCGCACGGTACTACTCGGTTGGGCTCCACGGTTTGTCCAGTAGTCCAGACGTTCACGATCCAAGTCGAAGGTTTCTGGTTGTGTAGTCGGATTGTAGTGACCTAATACTTCAAGGGCCCGTCCATCACGCGCCGCATGAGAATCGATTACAACTATCCGAAAAAATGGGCGCTTCTTCGCGCCCAGCCGACGCATTCTAATTGCTAACATTCTTCGTCCTACCTTATTTCATCTAAAGCCTCATCCTACATGAAGCTCATCTCAAGTAATTTAACTTCACCGCAATATCTGTCGCGCTATAGATGAAGGAAACCCGGTAGGCCCACCACGTCTCGCTCCACCCCGTCTACGCTTCACATTACCACCCTTGACCATTTTGAGCATCTTACGCATCTGCCTAAACTGTTTTAGCAAGTGATTAACTTCTTGTACCTCTGTCCCACTCCCACCCGCTATTCGTTTCCGACGACTTCCATTAATCACAGCCGGGTTTAGTCGCTCGGTCAACGTCATTGAATCAATAATCGCAGCCGTACGAGTCAGACGTCCCGGATCCATATCTCCATCATTTCTCGAATTACTCATGCCTCGTAACCCAGGAATCATCTCAATCATCTGTTCCAACGATCCCATCTTACTCACACTCTCAACCTGATTCCGAAAATCCTCTAGCGTAAATTCCTGATGCCGGAGTCTCTCTGCGAGGCGAGTCGCATCTCTCTTTCCTATTGCCTTTTCCGCCCGTTCAACAAGGGTCAAAATGTCACCCATGCCAAGAATCCTTGAAACAAGGCGGTCAGGCTGAAACAGCTCTAAATCTTCTAGCCGCTCGCCGATACCACTAAATACTATGGGTACGCCTACTACTGACACCACGGAAAGCGCGGCTCCAGCTTTCGCATCGCCGTCCATCTTGCTTAGCACAAGACCAGTAATACCAACCCGGCGATGAAATTCACCTGCACTCTTGATGGCATCTTGACCCGTCATCGCATCAGCAACATACAAAAGGTCCGTCGGTTTAACGGCATCTCTTATAATTTCAAGTTCACCCATCAATTCATCATCGAGATGAATTCGACCCGCTGTATCGATAATTACAGTGTCAAAACCTAAACGTCTAGCTTCATCGACCGCCGTCGTAGCCCTCTGGACCGGACCGGCAGAACCATCCGGATCATGGACACGTAATTCAGCGGACTCGCACAGCAGATTTAGCTGCGAAATAGCGGCAGCTCGCCTCACATCAGTGGACACCAGCATTGGATGTCTACCGTCACGTTTTAACCACTCACCAAGCTTTGCGCTCGTCGTCGTCTTTCCAGACCCCTGAAGTCCCAAAACAAGAACGACTTGTAGGCGATCAGCCCCTTTGGAAAACCCTGTAGATCCTGTTCCAAATAAAGCCAACATCTCATCACGGACAATTCCAACAACCTGCTGAGTGGAAGTTAGGCTATCTAAAACCTTCTGATCGATGGCGCGATCACGGACACGGTTAACGAAAGCCTTAACGACTTTGAAGTTAACATCCGCCTCCAGTAGAGCCACCCGAATATCCTTCAGGGCTACTTCGACGGCTTCTGGCGTTAAACGAACTTCTCCCCGCAGCGACTCAAAAACATTCTGGAAACGGTCAGCAAGGGAATTAAACATGGTAAAAACGCGCGAGACAAAAACCTATATGTTGCGATAAACGCTTTAATAACAGTCGCTTATCGTAACGGACGCAAGCAAGTACTGTCAACGAACTGAGCTCTAGACTGATGAAAGTTTGTGTCCAAGTTTTTCCTTCTTAGCCTTCAAATAGGCCTTGGAAAACTCGGAAGCGGGAACCTCAAGCGGAAGCGACTCCACAACAGCAAGTCCATAGCCTTCCAATCCTATAAACTTTCGCGGATTATTCGTTAAAAGACGCATGGTCTGCACACCAAGGTCACCCAAAATTTGAGCCCCTATTCCATAGTCTCGCTGGTCGGCCTTGAAGCCAAGTCGTTCGTTCGCCTCGACCGTATCCAAGCCGTCATCCTGTAACTGATAAGCTCGAATCTTATTAGCTAAACCAATGCCTCGACCTTCCTGATTGAGATAAAGCAAGATACCTCGCCCTTCGGAAGAAATTCGTCGCATAGCCACCGCCAACTGATGGCCGCAGTCGCAGCGTGCTGAATGAAAAACATCTCCAGTTAAACATCGTGAGTGAACCCTCACAAGAAGGTCCTTTCCATCACCAACCTCTCCTCGGACAAGCGCGACATGCGTCTCACCATCGATCACGCTCTCATAGGCATAAACGTGAAATAAACCCTGCTCTGTTGGCAATTGAGCGTCGGCTACACGCTTCACAAGTTTATCGTTACGCATTCGATACTTAATTAAATCTGCGATCGTAATCATCAACAGATCATGTTTCTTGGCGAACTTTCTCAGCTCTTTGACCCGGGCCATCGTGCCATCGTCATTCATGATTTCGCAGATGACACCTGCCGGATATAATCCCGCTAACCGAGCAAGATCTACCGCAGCCTCGGTTTGCCCTGCTCGAACCAAAACGCCACCCCCTCGGGCACGAAGTGGAAACATGTGACCAGGTCGAGCTAGGTCACTAGGTTGCGTAGCCGGATCAATTGCGGCACGGACCGTAGCAGCCCGGTCGGCGGCCGAAATACCCGTGCTCGTGTCTTGTTTCGCCTCAATAGCAACAGCAAAAGCTGTCTCGAACTTTGAAGTGTTCTGAGTAACCATCATGGGAATATCGAGATCATCAAGACGTTGCCCAGTCATAGGCAGACAGATCAATCCCCGACCGTAGCGAGCCATAAAATTAATCGCGTCAGGTGTCACCTTGTCTGCTGCAATCGTCAAGTCGCCTTCATTCTCTCGGTCTTCGTCGTCGACGACGATGATCATTTGGCCTTCGCGAATTGCTCGAACAGCCTCTGCTATTGATGCAAACCCGCTAGGTAAAGTCGTTTTCTCGGACCCTAGAACATCTTTGGTTGAAGTCTCTTTACTGGGCGGCATGTTCATCCTCAATCCCTCTCCCGAAACGCTCTAACAACATATTTTCCGATGATATCGCATTCAAGATTAACGGATGTTTCTGGACCAGCGGTTGTAAGATTCGTATGTTCCCATGTGAAGGGAACAATCTGGACATCAAATTCATCGACACGAAGCGCCGCTACGGTCAAGCTGATTCCATCAAGCGCTATTGATCCTTTAGGCACAATGTATGAACTTAGCTTTGAATCATAGCCCACTGTAATCAGTTTAAAGTCGGCCTGCTGGACAATCCGTCTGATTTGTCCCACTCCATCAATATGACCAAGAACGAAATGCCCTCCGAGTCCACCATTAACTCTAAGGGAGCGCTCTAAGTTGACGACTGATCCCTCTTTCAGATCAACAAGCGTGGTTACACGAAATGTCTCTGGAGAGATCTCCACCGAAAAATGCGTATTCCCCAAGCTGACTACCGTGAGACAGACACCATTGATCGAAATACTCTCACCTTCAACCAACTCTCGAGCCAATTCTGTATAGACTTCCAGCCGCGGGGCCGAGGCCGCCATGTCCAACGCTGTCACCTCTCCGGTCGATTCAATTAACCCTGTGAACATAGCCCTCAGTAAGAACGTCTGGACCTAATTGTCTGACAGATAAATCTGATAACGCGGAATCTGGAATATCCAACCAAGCCAGGCCACCTGGTCCCAAATCAACTGGAGCAACGAACCGCTGCAGTCGATCCACAAGCCCCCCGTCCCAAGCAGCCCGATGGATTTCCGTTCCTCCCTCGAGCAGCAACGAGGTGACGTTTAATGAACCCAATAGTTTAAGTGCCACCGCTAAGCCTGACCCCAAGTCTGGTATCGTCTCTAATTGGACCCCCTCCGCCCGCAACAGCTCCGCCACGACCGGTTGAGCTCTTAGTCCACTCGGCGTCGTCACAACGATAATCGGACCTTCCTCTAGTGTGTGTACCAACCGAGAAGTGACTCTCATGCGCAAACGTCGATCAAATACCACCCGAGTAAATGGGCGAGACCTCTGCACCCCTCTAACCGTCAACTGAGGATTGTCCACCAAAAGAGTTGTCGAGCCGACACCTATCGCATCCACTTCTGCTCGCGTCTTGTGAACCTGATATTGCGAATCCTCAGATGTTAAAAGAGTCTGTTCTCCAGGTCGCGCTGCAACCTTTCCGTCCTGACTGATCGCCACCTTCATCGTCACAAACGGACGACCGCGTGTAACCCATACTCGAAATGTTTCGGTTAACCTTTCGACCGCGGCTTGGCGAAGACCGACTTGAACATCTAGGCCGTGCCCACGCAGGAACGCAATGCCGTTCCCACTCACTAGAGGATTCGGATCAACCATACCAAGAACAACGCGCCGGATTCCCGCATCTACCACCCTCCCTGCGCACGGTCCGGTTCGCCCTTGGTGATTACATGGTTCGAGAGTGCAATATAGTGTGCCGTCGCGTGCCTGCTTTCCGGCCTCATTAAGTGCAACCACTTCAGCATGAGATTCCCCTGCCCGAGAATGATATCCGGTGCCAACAATCTGCTCACGATCGGAGACGACTACAGCCCCAACCATTGGATTTGGACTCGTTTGCCCACGCCCACGCTCGGCTAGCCGAAGTGCTTGGTCCATGTACAGCTGATCCTGTTGGCTCCACATAACCGTTATCTGGT
>CAZWIL010000080.1:0-9901 GCA_964634175.1 uncultured Vicinamibacteraceae bacterium | reverse complement strand
CACCGTAGACCTGAAAGAACCTTTCATCGAGTGTTCGAACTTGAGGATATTGCAGAACACGCCGTGCACCATTAGTAAGAGAAAACCCAACTTCAGGATGACCCAAGGCTAACTGCGTTATTGTTCTTGAGACCTGTGACGACTCGGCCCCATCGGACTTAAGGAATTTTCGGCGCGCCGGAACGTTGTAAAAGAGCTCTGTTACTTCGACCACAGTCCCGTTTGGCATTCCAACTTCGCTAGGTGTACCCACAGAGCCACCATCAACACGAAGTTCGATCCCATAGGGCGCATTGGACGTCTTCGTCCGCAAACTTAAATGAGACACAGAGGCAATACTAGGTAACGCTTCCCCCCGAAATCCCATCGTATTGAGACCCATAAGATCATCGAGGCTACTTAACTTACTAGTCGCATGACGCTCCAGAGCCAACTGCGCGTCTTCCGGGCTCATGCCTGTGCCGTCGTCTTGGACGCGAATCAGTCTTTTACCACCACCCTTAACCGTAACGTCAATCCGCCTCGAACCAGCATCAATCGAATTCTCTACCAACTCTTTTAGAGCTGAAGCCGGGCGCTCAACGACTTCACCAGCCGCGATCTGATTCGCCAGCTCAGGTGAAAGACGATGTATGGCAGGCATGTTCTATATCCGTGTCACTTCGAGTCCGCAAGAAGTTCGGCATGAGCCGCGGCGAGACGGGCTGTCGGTATCCGATATGGAGATGCACTTACATAATCCAGGCCGACGCTAGCAAAAAACCGAATTGAAGCAGGGTCTCCTCCATGCTCTCCGCAGACACCCAATTTAAGACGAGGGGCAGTTGCGCGACCTTTTTCAACTGCCAAACGAACCAGTTCACCCACTCCTTCAATGTCGATCGATGCAAATGGATCTCGGTCAATAATCCGACGTTCACGATAGACGCGCAGAAATTTCTGCGCGTCGTCACGAGAAAATCCAAAGGCCATCTGTGTTAGGTCGTTCGTCCCAAACGAAAAAAAGTCAGCTTCCTTAGCAATCTGATCCGCAGTTATCGCACCACGAGGAACTTCTATCATCGTGCCTACTAAGTACTTAACTTTTTTGCCCATCGCCTTCATTGCATCGGCCGCAACTCGGTCAATGAGTTCCCTTTGGTCCTGAAACTCCTTTACGTGTCCGACTAGCGGAATCATGATCTCCGGAACAATTTTGTATCCCTCTTTCGCGAGCTGGCAGGCCGCTTCTATGATCGCTCGCGTCTGCATTTCCGTAATCTCAGGATAACTAATTGCCAGACGAACGCCACGGTGCCCCATCATAGGGTTAAATTCATGCAACTGCTCTACCCGCCGAAGTAAATCTCGCTTCTGAACCAGCTCCGCATGTTTACCAGTTGCCACCTCAAGAAGCGCGATTTCCACCATCAACTCTTCTCGCTTCGGCAGGAATTCATGAAGTGGCGGATCAACCAACCGAATCGTTACAGGCTCACCTTGCATAGCCTTGAAAAGGCCATAGAAATCCTTCCTCTGTAGAGGAAGCAATCGGTCCAGTGCTGCGCGTCGGTCCAACGCCGTCTGAGACAAAATCATCCGCTGCATGATCGGTAGTCGGTCTTCTCCAAAGAACATATGCTCCGTCCGACAGAGGCCAATTCCTCGAGCACCGAACTCGTAGGCCGTCTTAGCTTGATCAGGAAGATCTGCATTTGCCCTGACACCCAAAGACCGACATTTGTCCGCCCACGACAAAAGTCGCGAAAATCGTTGAAAGAGATCGGAACGTTTAGGTTTGAGGTTTCCATTGAGGACCTGAAGGATTTCACTGGGTTTTGTTTCGACGCGACCCAATTTAACCTCACCGGAAAGACCATCAAACGAAAGATATTCGCCTTCCCTAATTACCTGTTTGTTAACGGTGACGGTCCGGTTCTCTTCGTCAACCCACAATTCTCCCGCGCCAACCACTGACGGTTTTCCCATTTGGCGTCCAACCACAGCAGCATGCGATGTCATCCCACCAGTGGCTGTCAACACACCATTCGCTACATGCATGCCATGGATGTCATCCGGAACAGTTTCCTTCCGAACCAAAATCACCGATCTTCCTTTTCTCGTCCATGAGACTGCATCATCCGCAGTGAAGACAACCTGTCCTGAAGCCGCCCCAGGTGAAGCTGGCAGTCCTTTCGTTGTTACCGGAAATGACCGCCACGCGGTCGGGTCAAACACCGGAGCAAGTAGTTGGGAGAGAGAATCCGGATCGACCAATAGCACCGCCTCAGATTGATTAATTAGTCGTTCAGCCACCATATCGGTCGCAATAACGACCGCGGCATACCCGGTTCTCTTTCCACTCCGGGTTTGCAGCATAAACAGCTCTTCGTCTTGTATCGTAAACTCAAAATCCTGAACATCTTTGTAATGGCGCTCCAGCCGGTTCGTAATCCGGCGAAGTTGACGATAAGCTTTTGGCATCACTTTCTGTAATTCGCCGATCGGTTGTGGTGTGCGGATACCAGCGACCACATCTTCTCCTTGCGCATTGACCAAGAATTCTCCATAGAATTCACGAGCACCCGTGGCGGGGTTCCGTGTAAATCCAACACCTGTGGCTGAACGGTCGCCCGTATTGCCAAACACCATTGCCTGGATGTTGACTGCCGTGCCAATCTCGTCAGGAATGTCGTAGATTCTTCGGTACTCGATTGCGCGTGGATTTTGCCAAGACCGAAATACAGCGTCTCGGGCCATTCGAAGTTGCTCGAAAGGGTCCTGAGGAAATTTACGCCCCGACTCACGCCGCACAACATCTCTGTAGCGTCCAACGACATCAAGCAGGTCTTGCTCATCAAGTTCCGTATCCAAACGAACACCACGTTCGTCTTTAACCCCATCAAGCACGTGGTCGAACGCCTCCTTCGGAATCTCAAGTACAACGTTGCCAAACATCTGAATGAACCGGCGATAACTGTCGGCTGAAAAGCGGCCATTCGACGTCCTGGCCTTTAGTCCTTCCACCGCATCATCGTTCAGACCCAAGTTGAGGATCGTGTCCATCATGCCCGGCATAGAAAATTTCGAACCTGATCTCACCGACACCAACAAAGGATCGGTTTTTGAGCCCAGTTTGAATCCGGTAACGCGTTCAAGTCGACGAAGATGCGTGGCCATCTCCTTTTCAATCCGCTCAGATACCTTCTGGCCACCCTCATAGAACAGTGTGCAAACATTGGTGGACACAGTAAAACCAGGGGGCACAGGCAGTCCAGCATTGGTCATCTCAGCCAAACCAGCTCCCTTGCCTCCGAGTAGATCCCGCTTCCTACGGTCACCATCCGCTTTTCCAGCACCAAAAAAGAAAATGTTCTTTGCGCGGTTGGCCTTGGAGGCACGGACGGTGCTTTTCGTCTTCCTACGAACTCGCCGGCGAGCCGTGGTCGCGTTACTGCCAAGTGAACTACTAGATCTCTTCGGTGTTTTTTTCGAAACTTTTTTCTTAGCCATACAAAATCTTTGTTGTCTCTTAGTAAGAAAAGATTAATGGTTTATGTTGAAGACTCGTCCTCTGGCACAATCTCTGAAACGTCGGCAAGCCGACTGACGAGACGCTCGACACGCTTCATTAGGTGTAAACGAACCTGCCTCACATCGGGATCATCAACCATAACGAAAACTTCCGTAAAGAATCGATCTACTGCTGGACCTAACATCGCCGCCTGCGCGAATGCCTCGCGATACCCGCCACCAGTTGACACGGCATCGTCGATGACCGGCCGCCGTTTCTCAACTTCCGCAAACAGCGCCTCCTCGGCTCGCTCGGTGAGCCGAGATGACAGACGGCGATAATCAGTACTCTCCGCAGCAAGAAACTCCTCGTCGGAGATCTCCTTGGCTATATTCTTCACTCGTTTAAATAGGTTTGCTAACTGCCTAAACTCGGTCGTGTCGGTAAATTCTGGAAGCACTTCGAGTTTTTGACGCGCGTCGAGAGGAAGAAGATCGTCCAGTAATGTTTGTTTGGTAACAGACCGAACATTTCGAATGTCGAAACCACGCTCTTCGAGCAAGTATCGCATCCGTTCTCGTAGAAAGGAAACTTCTCGAACTTCCGTATCTTGATCAGGCCTACCATGCAACTCATACGCCATTTCAAGTAACCGTCCAAGCGATACGCGTACGTTGAGCTTCGTCAGTTCAGGTAAATCCGTCAAGATTCGAATAATTCCCTGTGCTTGCCTCCGCATGCCGAATGGGTCCCGTGACCCAGTCGGGCGCTCTCCAACATGAAAAAGACCGACAAGCGTGTCAAGCTTGTCTGCTAGAGAAACGGCCGCCCATGGTACCGCAGCAGCGCCCAAATCACCGTATGTGGGTGGTGCTGACGCATCTACACCGACCGGGAGGTAGTGGTGATAGATGGCCTTCCATATCTCGATAGGGTCACCCGCTTCACGTGAATAAACCCCACCCATCACACCCTGAAGTTCTGGAAACTCTCCGACCATGTCGGTTGGCAAATCAGCCTTGCACAACAGCCCTGCTTGTCGAGCCGCGGATACGACCGTCAAATCTGCTTCGAACACTTCACTGGCAATACGCTCGGCCAAACTGCTGACACGACCAGCCTTCTCTCGATAGCTTCCAAGTTTTTGATGAAACAAGAGAGTATCAAGCCGGTCGAGCTGGTCTGCAAGAATTCCCTGGCGGTCTTCGTCCCAGAAAAATCGCGCGTCGCGTAACCTCGCAACGAGAACTCTCTCAGCATTGCGCGCAATTCCTCGAACGTTGTCACGCGGCGTATTGGTCACCGCCAAGAAAGAATTCGTGAGACGACCGCCTTTCGTAACAACCGGGAAATAGTGCTGATGATGAATCATCGTTGTCTTCAGCACCTCTTCTGGAAGGCTTAAGAACTCCGAAGGAAACTGGCCGGTGACCACCGACGGATACTCGACAAGATCAGGCACTTCATCTAACAATGAGTGCCTAACGCCATCAATTTCGACCTGCCCGCCAGCACGGTTCGCAGCACGCGTCAATTTCTGCATAATTCGGCGACGACGTACCTCACGATCGATGACGACGTAACCGGACGAAAGAGCCCGTTTATATTCGCTAACCGACCTTACTCGTATCGCGCTCCCCGGTTGTCCATGTCTACTAAAAAATCGATGCCCATATGTTACAGAGTCAGACGATACAGCCGTAACGCCTTCCGTCGTAGCCGATTCCTGTCGCTGCACACGAAACGGCACAACTCGCCCCCCATATAGAAAAAGAATCCAACGAATCGGGCGACCAAACACTAAATCGCCGCGACCATCAGTAAGTAAAGCATCCCAATTCATCTGTTTCGGGAACGTCAACGCCCTGAGAGTTGCCCCCATGACGTCAGGCAACACCTTCCTGGCCACTACTCCACGCTGATGCTTCTTGTAGACCAAATACTCGCCCTTCGGTGTATTTGTGCGCTCCAAACTACTAACGTTCACACCTTGTTTCGCTGCAAACCCTAGGGCAGCAGCTGTCGGCTCGCCGTCGACATTGAACGAAGCCCGAACTGGCGGCCCAGACACAGTCTCCTCGAGGTCGGCCTGTTGAGTAGCGACGCGGTCCACATAAACCACCAAACGGCGAGGGGTAGAAAATGCCTGAATAGGAGCCATCCACTCCAACCTCGCTTCAGACAGAAACCATCCCAAGCGGTCCTTCAATTGATCGGTGAGTGACGGCAACCAGCTCGCCGGAAGTTCCTCACAGCCGATCTCAATCAATAACTCACGAAACATTGTCATCAGTGTCAGTCCCACCAGAAACAGCCGCCATGTGCGCATTTGCGATTGCCACTGCCAACTTTCGAACTCTGAGAATGTACGCGGCACGTTCGGTTACACCGATACTGCCACTCGCATCTAACACATTAAACACGTGGGAACATTTGAGACAGTAGTCGAGAGACGGAAGAACCAATTTAGAACCGAGTAACCGCTCGGCGAACATGTAGTAATCATCAAACAATTTTCTGTGAAATTTTGAAAAATCACCCTTGGGCATTTCGACTTGCCCAAAGGCGTATCTTGACTGCTCGACTTCTTCTCGGTGTCTGACCTCGCCATACGTCACCCCGGCTGCCCACTCGAGGTCATAAACGTTGTCTTTACCTTGTAGATGCATTGCAATCCGTTCAAGTCCGTAAGTCAATTCCACCGAAATGGGCGATAAATCGAGGCCTCCCGCTTGTTGAAAATACGTAAATTGAGTGATCTCAAGCCCATCAAGTAACACCTGCCAGCCTATCCCCCATGCCCCCAGCGTTGGTGACTCCCAGTTATCTTCTTCGAATCGAACATCATGACGTGTCGGATCGATACCACAAGCCTGAAGACTCTCAAGATATAAGTCTTGAGCAGCGTCAGGGGAGGGCTTCAAAATGACTTGGAATTGGTGATGCTTAAACAAGCGATTCGGATTTTCCCCAAATCGACCATCGGCGGGACGGCGAGAGGGTTGTACATATGCTACGTTCCAATGCCGGGGTCCCAACACTCGAAGAAAAGTCTCTGGGTGCATAGTGCCAGCCCCCACCTCGACATCAAGAGGCTGTTGAAGCAAACATCCATGCGACGCCCAAAACCGTGACAGCGACAGGATGAGATCTTGAAGTGTCATCACGAATTCGACCCTGTATCTTCTCCGTCAACTGGCACACCCTCGACTTGATGCAATACCCGTGTTGACCGGAGTTCTCTTTCAAGGTGTAGCGCAATCAATTCACGATGAACCATCGCTAGTTGACGAGCTGAGTCCGATGTCCAAACTACCCTATTCATATCCATCGCAGGTTGCGTGGCGGCGAAACGAAGAAACAATAAGGCATCCTGTGACAAATCAACCTCACCCTGTCCTGGCCCGCATGACCGACACACAAAAATACCCAAATCGCGAACAACAATAGCGCCACTCGAACCTAACTCGTCCCCACATCGAGGGCATGCAACGATCGACGGATAAACACCTTGCAGCCTGAGCAACCAATACTCAAAATAGCGGGCCACTCGATCCACTGGCGCTTCTTCCCTCGCAATCGCTTCAATAACTGATGCGCCCAACCGATACAGCCGTTCGCTAGGGTCGCCTTCCAGAGCCCACATATCTACCAATTCCGCAAAGTAACTCGCATAGCTCAGAGTATCGCTAGACTGACTAGTAAACAGCGACACCACGGGTTCGACATACGACAACCTAACAAGTTCCCGATTCTCACGTTCAAAATACGACAAGCGAACTCGAGTAAACGGTTCAAGACCACCTGCAAATCGCGAACGTACGCGTCTGGCTCCTTTGGCGACCCCGCGTCGTTTCCCTCGATCGCTGGTCAAGAACACAACGATTCGGTCTGCCTCAGCAAGCTTATAGGTTCGTAAAATCAGAGCATCAGCCGTATAAAGCGGCATTATCCAGCCCGAGTCGGAATATTCTACCGCAGTAATTCTTTCTCTTAGTCTGCGGTCAAACGCGGAGATCGCGATTTTAATTTTCTCTAGGGTATCCCGGCTAGTTGGTCCACAAATAATGTTGCCAAACCGAGAAACGCAAAAAACCCAAACATATCGGTGAGCGTCGTAATAAACACAGACGATGCCAGCGCGGGATCTATCTTCATCGCTCGCAGAGCGATCGGTATTAACGTGGCTGCCACCGCAGCTACAAGTAAGTTAACCACCATAGCGAGTGCCAGTATGCCTCCAAAAATTGGGCTACCCACCACGAACCAGGCCACACCAGCACCAACGACACCCAGAATCAGTCCATTGCCTACACCAACAACCGCCTCCTTCACGAGTACTCTGCGTGAATTACTCCACGTAAGTTCACCAAGAGCAATCCCGCGAACCACCACCGTAAGAGTTTGTGTCGCCGCGTTGCCGCCCATACTCGCGACGATTGTCATAAAGGCTGCAAGCGCTACAAAGTCGACCGACGCAAGCTCCTCTCGAAATATCGTGACGACCATTGCCGCCAGAATGGCCGTGACAAGATTGATACCCAACCAAGGCAAACGCTTCCTAATTGACTCACCAGCAGAAGTAAACACGTGCTCGTCGCTGGAAACACCAGCCATCCTGTAAATATCCTCAGTCGCCTCATCCTTGATAACGTCGATGACGTCATCGACTGTGATCATGCCAACCAATTTACTGTCATCATCAACAACTGGTATTGCCAATAAGTTATAGGAAGCAACTAATTGAGCAACTTCCTCTTGGTCAGTATCAACTCGAGCTGTCGTCAGATCAGCAGTCATAATCCGTTTCAATGGGGTCTCCGGTGACACCAGTAACAACCGTCGTAAGGAGATCACACCGACGAGATGTCGACGCCCGTCGACGACATACAGGTAAAACACCATCTCGACGTCCGCGGCCTGTTGGAGTGCCTGAATGGCTTCCCCAGCGGTCAAATCCTCTGACAGTGCGAACACATCCGGATTCATGATTCGACCAGCGGTCTGATCCGCATAGTCGAGAAGATGTTGAACTTCGTCCGACTCTTTACGATGCATGAACTCAAGAACGGACGCCGCTAAAATCTCAGGAAGATCAGCGATCAGGGCCGCCGCATCGTCAGGCGGTAAGTCTTGAAGGACTCTGGACAGTTCTTCGGCAGGATGTTCGACTAACAATGGCACTCGAACTTCGGGCTCAAGTTCGCTAAGCGCCTCCATGGCTAATCGACTGTTACGCTCAAAGAGCGTATCGAACACTGACCGTCTTTCCCGCTCAGGAAGGTCGTTAAGAACTTCAGCGAGGTCGGCAGGATGCTGTTTCTGAAGAAGGTTCAGAAGGTTGGCAGTCGCACCAATCCGCTGCAGTCGTTTGACTGAATCGAGCACGACGTCGATGCGGCGGTGTGGTGACATACCGACAACCTGGAAAGCCGAGAGGCTCCGAAAGTGACAAAGTTAAAACGCAACTAGATCCTTGTTCCACGTTTCCTTAAAGCTAGAACCCTTAAGGTTACCACACTAGAATGAGCCCCTGGGAACGGCCATATGTCTGTCAAGAGGTCGTGGTTATGCCGAGACTTCCGAGAATTTGGTCATTGTCTCTCCAGCCAGCGCGAACCCTAACATGCAGATCCAAATATACCTTCGTGGCAAACAAATCTTCTAATTCACGTCTGGCTTCCATCCCAACTTTTTTAATCAAAGTCCCTTGGCGACCCACAACAATCCGTTTCTGCGACTCACGTTCGACCAAAACAGAGCAATATATCTTGAGCATTCCACCATCATCTCGCGTTTCTTCGTCAAATTGGTCTACGACCACCGCAGTAGAAAAAGGTAACTCTGCACTGGTATACCAGAGTATTTTCTCTCGAACCATCTCAGCCGCCAGAAGCCGTTCCGGTTGATCGGTAAGATAATCCTCTGGATACAATGGGGGACCTTCCGGTAGTTGTTCCCCTATGGCACATTCCAATTCTTTTTGACCGTCTCCCGTTAATGCCGAAACGGGAACGATCGCAGCAAACTCTCTCTGCTGTCGATACCAGTCTATTATTGGAAGCAACTGGTTCTTGCGGATGAGATCGATTTTGTTAAGCGCAAGAATCAGAGGCACTGTCGCACTTTCAAGCTGCGTTAATACATAGCGATCTCCCTTGCCGACCTTCACCGAAGCGTCGAGAACGACAACTAAAACATCTACGCTACTGATCGTTTCTAACGCCGAATCGACCATCCGCACGTTCATCCGGTGCAACGGCCGGTGAATACCAGGCGTGTCAAGAAACACAACTTGACCGGCTGGATCTCCAGCAAGGCGAGCTACAGCGAGAATTCGGTTTCGTGTCGTCTGCGGCTTATCAGAGACAATCGCCAACTTTGCCCCCACAAGACGATTCAACAACA
>CAZWIL010000079.1:0-9903 GCA_964634175.1 uncultured Vicinamibacteraceae bacterium | reverse complement strand
AAGTCACTGGATGACGCTGCTCAAGCTCGGAAAGAGCTTGAGCAGGTGCAAGAGGAATCCAACCGCATCGTGGCCAAGGCTCGAGCTGATGCTGATGCCATCATTGCCGCAGGTCGTGCTGACGCGTTGAAGCTCCAAGAGGAACTCAGAGCAAAAGCACGCCTCGAAGCTGAAGGTATCGTTAAGAATGCTGAGCGGGAAATTCAGCAGCAGACCACCCAGTCGCTTGCCCAGATTAGAGAGGAAGCGGTTGACCTATCGCTTTCGATTGCCTCAAAGCTGATCCAGCGAAATCTTTCAAAAAAGGACAACGAAACACTAATCCAAGACACTCTCAAGCAAATCCGGACTCCTCAAGCGTGACCTCACCGCGATAGAGTGCAAAGTCTCTCCTATTAGTGAACACAATCCCGCTCGGGTACAGCTTTTGTCGGAAGGTCGGTCTGTGTCAGGGCAAAATAGAGGCTGACGCCGTGGCGCCCAGTGTCGCCGCGGCTGCTTGTGCATGCTCAAAGAGCGGCTGCGGGTAGATACCAAACAGAATGCTTGCCACCAATGTAATAACAATTGTAGTTGCCATGGCCGGACCAAGGGCAATATCCGAACCAGACACCTCTTCCTTGATCCACATAAAGACAACGACTCTGATGTAGTAGAACAACGAAATCGCACTATTGACAACACCAACAACGGCGAGCGGCACAAATCCCTGATCATTTACGGCACTAAAAATCCAATACTTACCCATTTTTTTTTTCGTGGGTGGGAGACCACCGAGAGACAGCATGAAGACTAACATCGCTATCGCGGCCAGTGGGCTGCGGAAGTAAAGTCCGCTGAGATCCTTAAGTTCATCGCCGACCACGTCATGCCGTCTCAGCATGGTGACAATCGCAAAAGCACCGAGTTGCATAAAGACATAGACAGCGAGATAAACCATTGCGGCCGTCCATCCTCGAGACGTTCCCGCCACAATACCAAGCAGAACATACCCAGAGTGTGCAATCGATGAATAGGCGAGCATCCTCTTGGTGTTACTTTGTGTAATCGCCGCGATGTTCCCGACGGTCATCGTCAAAACCGCTAGCCACGAAAACATCACCTGCCAATCATTGACTAGAGCCGGAAGACCTTCAACTAATACGCGGAGTAACATGGCGAACGCGGCTGCCTTGGACCCTACTGACAGATAGGCAGTGACGGGCGTTGGTGCACCTTCATAGACATCCGGTGCCCACATATGAAACGGAACAGCCGCAATCTTGAAGGCCATCCCAGCAGCAAACAGAATAAGTGCGAGAGAAACCAAACCGCTCGATTCCAAACCTCCTAGACTCGCCGCAATCTCAGCAAGATTAGTCGAGCCCGACACCGCGTACATCAAAGACATGCCGTAGAGCAGAACCCCAGTAGAAAACGCGCCTAACAGATAGTACTTAACACTAGCCTCATTGGACCTTTGATTCGGCTTCAAGAAGCCCGCCAGTATGTAAAACGACACAGCCATAGTCTCAAGACCGATGAACAACGTAATTAGGTCGACGCCGCTCGCCATAAACATCATCCCGAGCGTGGCGCACAAGATCAGGAAGTAATACTCCCCAGACCGAACACCTTCTACCTTCAAATATGACGGCGACATCAATACAGTCACAAAAGCAGTGACTAGAAAAATAAACTTGAAGAAAGTCGCAAATCCGTCAATTGCCAAAAGACCACGCGAGGCTGTGGTATCAACCCCAATGAATGTCGCCAATAGACCTGCGGTCGCAACTAAAGTCACCAGGGTTACCGGTAACGTAAGGTCGTCTCGTTCCTTGAAGACAAGATCAACCACCAACACGGCTAAAGCGCCAACCGTGAGGGCAATCTCAGGCAGAATGTAGTAAAAGTCCGCAGCAGTGAATCCAGCTGGCATCTAGCGCGCTCCCCCACGAACAGGACTGACGGACGACGTTACAGACTCATTTTCGCCGTCCGCAGTTTGACCATTCAAGTACGCGAAGCGGGGCGTGTAGTCACTGTTCACTCTGACCATCACATGGTCAACCGAAGTCTCCAGACGGTCTAAGAAAGGCTTCGGATAGAGACCGATCCAGACCGCTAGGATCAAAAGTGGTGCGAACGTGCAGAACTCACGCAAACTTAAATCCGGCAGTTTCTCATTCTTGGGATTCGTTACATCGCCAAACATAGTTTGTTGGTAAAGTCGAAGCATATAGGCCGCACCTAACACGATGCCCGTTGCAGCAACGGCTGCCCACAACTTGTTCACCACAAAAATACCTTGCAGTATGAGCACCTCACCGATAAACCCATTTAAAGTTGGTAAGCCAATCGACGACATCGTCATAATCAGAAAGATCGCGGCATATACCGGCATGACTTTCGACAGGCCACCGTATTCTGAGATTTCACGCGTATGCCGGCGCTCGTAAACGATTCCAACAATCAGAAACAGCGCGCCGGTAGAAATACCATGGTTCAGTTGCTGCACGATGCTGCCCGTAATACCAACGGGGGTCAGCGCAAACAACCCAAGCATAACCATTCCCATATGGCTCACACTCGAGTACGCAACCAACCGCTTCCAGTCACGCTGAGCCATAGCTACCAGCGCCCCATATATGATTCCTATAATGGACAACAGAACCACCATCGGCACGAAATACTGGGTCGCTTCCGGAAGAATTGGTAGGCTAAATCGAATAAAACCGTAGGTGCCCATCTTGAGTAGTACAGCTGCCAAAATGACCGATCCCGCCGTGGGAGCATCGGTGTGCGCGTCTGGTAGCCATGTGTGAAAAGGAAACATTGGAACCTTAACCGCAAACCCAAGAAAGAAAGCTAAAAACACCCACCATTGCAAGTCGAATGGCATGTTCAGTTCGTGGAACTGAGTAATGTCAAATGTATAGACCCCAGTCACACTCTCGTTGTAGAAATAGACGGCCAAGATACCCAGCAACATAACTACGCTGCCAACCAGTGTGTAGAGAAAGAACTTGATTGCCGAATAGAGTCGGTTGTCGCTACCCCAGATTCCGATCAAGAAATACATCGGAACCAGCATGACTTCCCAGAATAAAAAGAACAGGAGGAAATCGAGTGAGACAAAAGCACCGATCATGCCCGTCTGGAGGATTAGCAAAAAGATGTAGTACTCCTTGACCCGAACCGTCACAGCTGTCCAAGACGACAACGTCGCAATGACACCAGTCAGAGTGGCTAGGAGAATTAGGAGGACACTAAAACCATCAACTCCTAAGAAATACTCCGCGCCGATGGACGGAATCCAGGCATGCCGCTCGACTAATTGCCATCCTGGGTTCTGTGTGTCGTAAACAAACCACAATGGCACCGAAACCAGGAAACCCAGCACGGCAAAAGCGTTGGCGATCCATCGAATTGTGTCCTCACTGTGCTTGTTGACAAACAGCAGGACCGCCGCACCGACAAGTGGAGTAAATAGAATCAGCGATAACAAAGGCATTTCAGCTTCACTCACGATCTTCAATCAATAGCTTGGAACACTGGTTTAACGTCCAACTAGATACCATGTCACGAACGCGAACACACCGAACAACGTCGCAAACGCGTAGTTCTGGATCAGACCGGTTTGAACCCGTCGGAATCCAAAACTGGCTTCGCGACAAGTGTTGCCAACCAAGTTAACAATGCCATCCACAACATATTTATCCAACACGTGAGAAATCCACGACAAAATGATCGTCGTCCGACCGGTACCATTAACAGCACCATCAACGACAGCCCGATCAACCGCAAACAACCCATGTGCACTCTTCATAGTTCCAGCCACAACGGTCTTACCGTAGAACTCATCAACGTAATATTTATTTGTCAACACTTTGTGTGGCCCAGCCCATTGTTCTGCCCACCGGCCAGATACTTCTGGTTGCTGGACATAATTCCGTCGAGCTAAAAGGATCCCCCCGACCGCAAGAAACACTGAAATTCCCATAAGACCAAACTCTGCGGCATGCGACAGGTGGTGAACTTCTTCAGCATGTTCAGCTGAGCCGGCCACAAAACTGGGCGCCAGATAGTGTTCGAGCGCATTCGGAATCCCAACGGAATCACCTAGGACAGCAGGAATCCCAACATAGCCTGCCGCTATCGCTCCAACTGCCAGCACCATCAGAGGAACAGTCATTGCTCGTGGTGATTCGTGTGGCCCGTGCCACGCATGGCTGTCCCCATGGCCGTGGTCATCGCTTTCAGCGTGCTCCCAAGATGGCCCACGATAATCTCCATAGAACGTCATGTAGATTAACCGGAACATGTAAAACGCCGTCATCGCTGCAGTTATTGCGCCAATCACCCAAAGGACCGGACTCGCCATAAAGGTGTACGCCAAAATTTCATCTTTACTGAAGAACCCAGCCAATCCAGGAACACCGGCTATTGCAAGGGCACCGATAAACATAGTCAGGAAGGTAATCGGCATATACGCCCGTAGCCCCCCCATCTTGGTCATCTCCTGTTCATCGTTCATCGCGTGGATAACCGACCCACTGCCCAGAAACAACAGCGCCTTGAAAAACGCGTGGGTCATTAGATGGAAAGCCGCTGCCCCGAACGCCCCTACACCGGTTGCTAAGAACATATAGCCCAACTGCGAAACGGTTGAATAAGCTAAGACCTTCTTGATATCTGTCTGCACGAGCCCAATCGTCGCCGCGATCAACGCCGTCGCAGCACCGACAACCGCTACGATCATCATCACCGTTGGCGCGTGAGTAAAGAGCACAGCATTACGGCAGACCATGTAAACGCCGGCCGTTACCATCGTCGCAGCATGAATTAGCGCGGAGACTGGAGTCGGCCCCTCCATCGCGTCAGGCAACCAGACATACAGCGGAATCTGGGCACTTTTCCCGATAGCACCAATGAACAAAAACAAGCAGATCAACGACAACACGCCAAACGCGCCAGCTTCGACTGGCATATGTGAGGCGGCTTCGGCGACTTCCTGAAAATCTACGGTGCCAAAGGTGAAGAAGATAAGAAAGACACCGAGGACGAAACCCCAGTCACCTACTCGGTTAACAATAAACGCCTTCTTCCCTGCGTCGGACGCACTCTTCTTGGTATACCAGAACCCGATCAGCAGATACGAGCACAGACCAACACCTTCCCAACCCACAAACATCACTAGGAACGTGCTCCCCAAGACCAGTGTGAGCATGAAGAAACAAAAGAGGTTCAAATAGCAAAAGAACCGAGCATATGCGGCACGGGGCTCGTGGTCCATGTAGGCCGTTGAGTAAACATGGATCAGGAAACCAATCCCAGTAACGACTAGGATCATCATGCTTGACAATGGGTCCAGCGTGAATGCCCACGGAACCTCAAACGCACCCATTCCGTTGACCGTCTGGAGAGGAATGGGTGGAATCCAGTCGCCCAACGTAACTTGATGAAACCGGGTATCGGTGCCAAGTAGCTGAACAAACGCGTTAACCGACAAGACTAGTGACGCAGCCATGGTAGAGCAGGCCAGCAATCCAGCCGTCCGCTTGCTGAAATAGCGAATGCCAATCAGACCGTTAAGTGCAGCTCCGATACCTGGAAGTATCGGAATCAGCCAGATCAGATCCATGAACGTCGTCGCCCTCCGACCGAACCTTCTTGCCTTCTCATGAAATTCATTCTCACCATTTCATAATCGTCATTTCATCAATATTGACAGTTTCCTTATTACGATAAAAAGCCAACAAAATACCAAGGCCGACGGCCGCTTCGGCGGCTGCCACCGCAATAATGAAGACCACAAACACCTGACCAGACAAGTTCCCAAACTGATGAGCTAATGCGACTAAGTTAATGTTGACCGCATTCAAAATAAGTTCGATCGACATAAAGATGATGATGATGTTTCGACGCACCAAAACTCCGATCACGCCAACCATGAAGAGCCCTGCCGAGAGCAGCATGTAATGTAGTGGTGTGATCTCAAGCACAGTGATACCTACAAACTTCGTTTAGCCAAGACGATAGCCCCAACCATCGCTACCAGCAGCAACACGGAAGCCAACTCAAAAGGAATCAGGTAATCGGTGTAGAGCACCCAGCCAAGTTCTTCAGTGTTCCCGCCCTGAACGCTCGCCGGAAACGACCGCGCGGAACCACTGACTGCGGTGCTACCTGCTCGCGTGGACGCTACGTAGCCGATGGCCACAAGCTCAACTAGAACCACAAGCGCCAAGGCCATGCCGACTCGTCCAAGTCGACGACTATCAACATGCTGCTCTGGTGCACGCTTGAGATTTACAAGCATGACAACAAACAAATACAACACGACGATTCCACCGGCGTAGACCATGATCTGAATCACGGCAAGGTATTCCGCGTTGAGAGTCACATAGAGTGCCGCAATCAACAAAAAATTCAATACCAGAAACAGCACACTGTGTACGGCACTTCGAGCCGTTATCACTAGGACACCCAAGCCCAAAATCAACGCCGCTAACGTATAAAAAACGACTGCATCAAGCATCAGAGTCTCAGAAAACAACCTTTGCGATTCCGGTGATGACCAGATTCCCCAAAGCGATAGGAATCAGCACTTTCCACCCGATATTCATTAACTGATCGTATCGATAGCGCGGTAAAGTAGCCCGCAACCAAATAAATACATAAAGAAAGACGAAAATTTTCCCAATAAACCAAATCCAACCAGGAATAATTTCAAAAAAATCGAATGCCGGAACATTGGGGAACGGCGCCATCCAGCCACCCATAAACATAATCACGACTACTGCTGAGATGACGATGATGTTCGCGTATTCCGCCAAAAAAAACAGGGAAAAACGCATCCCACTATATTCAGTGTGGAATCCTCCGGTCAGTTCTGTTTCTGCCTCTGGCAGGTCAAACGGCACGCGATTTGTCTCAGCCAAACCACCAATGAAGACCAGTATTAAAGCGACCGGCTGGAGAAAGCCGAACCAAACACCCGCATCTCGTTGAGCCTCCACAATTCCCACTAAATTCAGTGTGCCGGCCGTGAGAATCAGACTGACCAAAGTAATTGACACAGCAATCTCATAGCTAATCAGCTGTGCTGACGCACGAAGACTTGAAAGCAACGGATACTTGCTATTGGATGCCCAGCCGCCCAAGATGATTCCATAGACGCCAATTGATGTAACGGCCAAGATGAACAGCAGGCCAACATTGATGTCACTGACATAGAACAAAGGGTCAAAACCAAACGGTACAACAGAAAAAACGACCAGCGCGGGAACCAAACTCATGATTGGAGCAATGGTAAAAACCCACTTATCCGCCCTGGCGGGTGTGATGTCCTCCTTGAGGATCAGTTTTATTGGGTCAGCCAGAGCTTGTAGGATGCCGTGCGGTCCCACACGCATGGGGCCCAGCCTCGACTGGGCCCACGCAATGACCTTTCGCTCCATTAGGACAAGGAACGTCACAGATACAAGCACTGCATTTAGCAGCACGAAAATCTTAAGAAGTGGAACCACGAAGGTATCAACCATAGAAGCGTTCCTACCCTGTCAGCGGTCCACTTCACCCAGCACGATATCGATCGTGCCTATTAGCGCTACGACATCTGCCACAAGATGACCTTCCACAAGCCGACTCAACGCTTGTAAATTACAGAATGACGGTGGCCGCACACGGAAACGATACGGATTCGTCGATCTCCCATCGCTCACCAAGAAATATCCGATCTCGCCCTTGGGCGACTCTATCGCGTGATATGTTTCTCCCGCAGGCGGTTTGAGAAGACGCGGAACTTTTCCCATGAACGGACCTTCTGGGAGCCCCTCAAGCGCCTGACGAATGATCCGAATAGATTGTTTGAATTCTTCCATTCGAATCAGATACCGGTCGTAAATATCCCCTTTCGTGCCAAGAGGGACATCAAAATCAAACTCTTCATACGCGGCGTTGGGTTCATCCTTTCTCAGGTCTCTCGAGACCCCTGAGCCACGCAGAGGAGGTCCACACAACCCGATCGCCGTCGCTTCCGCACCAGAGATGACTCCGATGTTACGAGTCCTCTGGAGCCATATCCGATTGTTCGTCAGCAATTGCTCATACTCGTCCAGCTTTGGCTCCATCAGATCGCAAAACGCAAGGACCTTTTTGTCCCATCCAGACGGGATATCCAACGGCAATCCACCGACTCTCATGGCGTTGTAGGTCAAACGAGCGCCACAATATTCTTCGAAGAGGTCCAGCACGAGCTCCCGTTCACGGAAGGCATACAGCAACACAGTCATAGCGCCAATATCCATGGCGTGAGTACCCAACCAGAGACAATGACTCGCGATTCGCTGGAGTTCCGCCAGTATCGTGCGAATATAGCGAGCTCGCCGGGGCACCTCAACCTGCATCAATTTCTCAACAGCTTCACAGTACCCAAGATTGCTTGACGCGGCTGCAACATAATCCATCCGATCAGTTAGCAGAATTATTTGGGTCCAATCTCGGTTCTCGCACAGTTTTTCGACACCGCGGTGGATGTAACCAATTACACAGTCGGCGTGCACAACACGTTCACCATCCAAACGGAGGACAACTCGAAGCACTCCGTGGGTGCTTGGGTGCTGCGGTCCCATGTTGAGTACCAACTCGTTAGTATCAAATGCAGAGGCAGAAGTCGCGGCACGTGGAGTCTGGAGAGTCATCAGTATGGCTACTCGATTTCAGCTTCGTCAGGGAGATTACGCAAGCGAAGCCAGTCCTGTGGATTCTCCATCAGAAACTCGCCAGGACCCTCCAGTGGATAATCCTTGCGTTGAGGGTGCCCCTGCCAATCATCCGGCATCAGAATTCTTCGAAGATCCGGATGGCCAATAATATTGACACCAAATTGATCATAAACCTCACGCTCGAGCCAATTCGCAGCGGGCCAGATTTCTGTAACTGACGGAACAGGATCTCCTTCACCTGCCCGGACCTTTACCCGAATCCGGTGGCGTAAAGGGACTGAGTACAGGCAATAGATCACATCAAAGCGCTTCGCGCGTGGCGGCCAGTCTGTTGCGGTTACATCCGAACAATAGTCAAAAGCAGTAGCGGGATTATCACGGAGAAAACGTGCAATCTCAAGCAATCGGTCTGCAGAAACAATTACGGTCCAATCACCAACCCAGTAGCTCACTTGGTCGACCGCATTAGGCAATCCATCCTGAAGGGCCTTGACGTATAAAGGCACTTCAACATCATCGGGTGGCGCCGGGTCAGTCGGACCCTTCGGTGGTTCCGGAGGAGCCTTGGGTTTGGGCTTAGGTCTCACTTTGGGCGCAGCTGTGGGTGGCGCTACTGTCTTGGTCTGCGCAGGGGGCTCGACTGAAGAATCAGCCGGCGAGGGCTTTGAATTATTGTCAGGCTTCTTCTCGTCAGTCATCAGAGTGCTATCAGACCCAGTCCAGCGCGCCCTTTCGCCACGCATACGCGTAGCCAATGACCAGAATTAAGAGAAACACCAACATCTCGATCAGGCCAAACAATAACAACTCATCCATGATCACCGCCCACGGGAACATGAATACTGTCTCAACGTCAAAAATAACAAAAAGCATTGCAACCAAGTAGTACCTGACACTGTACCGATCTCGGGCATCAGTCTCTGGTTCAATCCCACACTCGTACGGCTCAAGTTTTACACGGTTGTAGCGCTTGGGGTGCACCAAACCAGACACGATCAAGGTAAAAATCGCGAAGCCGATCGCCACTAGCACGAAGAGAAAGATCGGGATATATGCGTCCAACATTTAACTTATGAAACCTCTCGCGGTGATCGCTCGCGCCAAACAGGGCTGGCCGTCGCAAGTGACGCGATTTGAGGACCGAAAAACCGCGCTATTTGTAACACGCGCCATGGTAAGCGGTCAAGAAACAGCA
>CAZWIL010000078.1:0-10019 GCA_964634175.1 uncultured Vicinamibacteraceae bacterium | reverse complement strand
ACCCGGCCTCCAGCACATGCATGCGCAGTCCGTTTACGTTGTCGACAAATCGAGATCGTACGCCCGCAGGTAGCCATCCTGAAGGGTACGGTTCCAAATCGACACCGACCCCCGTCGGCTGAGCAGAGACTCCGCGAGAAGCCAGTGAAGCGGCCCCGATTGAAGCAAGTCCAACTGCAGGCACTTTCAACATAATGTCCCGACGTGAAAATTTATTCATCGTTTTGATCCTTACAGAAGACTCCGCGTAACCGGACAAAGCTGACGATGATGGAGACCAACCGCCCCCCGAAGAGAGAGCCGACTAAAGGCCACCCAAGACTGAGTGAAACAGGTTCATTATGGTTTGGGGAAAAACCCCCAGAATAATTGAAACGATGGCGATAAACGCTAAAGGCAACGTCATTGTGAGCGGTGGATCTGACAGATTCTTGGCCTCAAGAATGGGGCTTAACGGGCCAAAGAAGATCTGCCGAGCTGCATTGAACGAGTAGGCTACCGTCAACAAGATAGCGGTCACGCCTGTCACTGCTATCGCAATACCTAGTGGCCCGCTCGTCACGCCCTTTTCAAAGATTCCGGAAAACATAATCCATTCGGCCGTGAAGCTGCTGAACGGGGGGAATCCGGACAACATCATGCACCCTACGATCCAAAGGGCCGCAGTCACCGGCATTTGTTTTGCGAGTCCTCCCATCTGTCGGATATCACGAATACCTGTGGCGTAGACGACGATGCCTGCCGTTGAGAAAAAGACCGTCTTTCCCATGATGTGGCTAAGGAAGAAAAACATTCCACCTTGGACGCTGCTGCTTGTTAATGCGCCAAGGCCCAGGACGGAATACGCAATCTGGCTGATGGTAGAACAAGCGGCAAGTCGCTTAATGTCGGTTTGCGCCATGGTGAGGAGAGCCCCATAGATCATGGTCACAATCGCCAGCACCATCAGTGGTGTACCAAATTGTTGGAAATCATTGCCAAGCGGAAGCACTACGACGCGGATTAGGACATAAACAGCGAGATTGGCGTAGACGGCGAGAAGGCCAGCGAGGCAGGTGGGATGTTCCGCGTGGACTGAAGGCATCCAGACGTGAAACGGCACAATTGCCAATTTCATCATGAGGCCAATAAGAAACAAAAAGATGGTGGCGGTTACGAACGGCGTGCCTTCCATCTGGTCTAGTTGCGAGATGTCCCAACTCCCAATCTGGTCGTAGACCAAAAGCGACGCGGCTAGAAACAACAATGCTCCGATGATTCCCCAGGACAAGCTGATGAACGCGACACGAACACGTTCCCGGTAGCCGAAATAGGCCATTAAGAAAAAAAGTGAAACTGTGAGTACCTCCATAAAAAAGTACAAGGTGATTAGGTTGGTACTCAGAATCGTGCCGATGAAACCCACCGGAAAAAGCGGCAGTAAGTAGAAATAGCGCACGTAATGCCGGTCTTGGTTCAATTGGTCTTCGTCGGCATAGAGGATCTCGATACGGTGTTCGATATATCGAATCGAATACAACGCCAGAGCCGTACACAACAGCAACACGATGGCTAATGTCGAAACACTGAGACCATCTGCCAGCAAACCCAACCTGATTGCTTCAGGGCTTTGGGTACTGGAGGCAAGAATTTGATATTCCTCGACAAGGACCTGACCGCGAATAACAGACATAGCGGCGACCACGACGAGCGCGGTTGTGTAAACAAGCGCACCGGAAGTGACCCATCCGGCAAACCGCCCTATATGGTTTCTCGTGAGAAAGACGACAACAGCCGCGAAAATTGGAGTCAGCAGAATCTGGAGAAGCAGTGCCGGCATCATTGCCCCCCACCCGTGCCGAAGAATAGATACGTGAGCAGCAAGACGAAAAGGACAAGCACATACGACACGTTGTAAAACAGCTCTTCTGTATCAGCCCGTAGACGATGTACAAGCTGTTCAGCCTTTACAGTGAACAGCTTCGGGAGTTGGTGATGAATAAAGTTGTTGAATCTGGTTTCGGTGGTTTCGGCGACGTAGGTGGCTATCCGAGAAATCCCGCCAACAAACATATGACGGTAGAAAGAGTCGATAAACCATCGTTTCCAGAAGAACATGTAGAGTAGTCCCGCCACTCGAGATTCTTGAAGAAGTGTTTGAGGAGAGACCTTGCGCGCTATGAACAGGTAATACGCTGGAGCCGCACCCGCCAAGAGAAACAACACCGACAGAAGTGGGATTGCTTGGTGGGAAGCTGATTCGGTCGCATTGTCCTCGAGCGCCAATAACGCGACAGCATTCGCATCTCTAGTCAGGCTAAGCTCAAAACCATGGTGTAGTACGCCCTCGATGAAAGGTCCGCTAACGCCGGCACCGATGATGAAGACCGCCAGCACCCCAGACGCTACGTACATTGTTTTCTTGCCGTCATCGACATGTCCACCATCCCGAACTACCTTAAGAAAAGCGTCACTCTCGGACCCGTAAAACACGAGTCCCAGAAAGCGGACGGTGTAAAACGCAGTCACTGCGACGGTAAGTAGGGCTAGGACAAACAAGAACGTATTAGCGTCCGCCGCAGCGAGTAGCACCGCATCCTTACTCCAAAACCCCGGGGAGGGCGGGAGTCCCATCAACGACACTGCGGCGACGAGGGTAAATAGCCAAGTCAGCGGCAAGCGTTTGCGCACTGCTCCCATGTCTTGAATGTAAATGGAGTGAACAGCATGAATTACCGTACCAGCGCAGAGGAATAAACAGGCCTTAAAAAGAGCGTGACTGACGAGGTGAAAGATGCCGGCGGTATATCCATCGAGCAGGAAAGTTGGTCCGAGTCCCGCGGCGCCCAATCCAAGCAGCATGTAACCAATTTGGCTGACTGTTGAATACGCCAACACCTTTTTAAGTTCAAGTGCCACCAGACCTTGAGTAGCGGCTAAGAAGGCAGTGAATGCGCCGACCCAGGCGGTGACATAGAAGAACCAAGCAGCTTCGTCGATGCCAGCAACCCAACGGCCGTAGTAGAAAATGGGGACTAACCGTGCCACGAGATAGACGCCACTCTTGACCATTGTCGCGGCATGAATGAGCGCGGAAACTGGACTAGGGCCGGCCATGGCTTCTGGCAGCCATTCATGAAACGGAAACTGCGCCGACTTGCCGAAAGGTCCAGCCAATAAAAGCAAGCTCACCAATGCCACCATGCCAGGAGTAGCGGCCATGGCCGCTAGCCAGATCGGCGCGGTCTCGTAGAGTTCAAGAAAGTTCAACGTGCCGGCATAGGAGAAGACGAGAAGAATGCCTCCCAGCATGAGCATGTCCCCAAGCCCCGTGACGACAAGCGCCTTAAGGCTGGCTTGGGACGGCGTCACAAAGGCCGTAGGCGACGGTCCGCCAATCCAATACTTTCGCTGGTCTTGAAAATAGAAACCGATAAGTCCATAACTGCAAACACCAACGAGTTTCCAGCCAACAAAAAGGAACAGGAGGTTGTTGGCAAAAACTAACAGCAACATGCTAGCAATAAAGCCATTCATCCACATCCAAAAGCGAGTCTGCGCGGGATCATCACGCATGTAACCGTGGCAGTAGACCATGATGATGAAGCTGATCACCGCTACGACGTTGGCAAGGACAATGCTGAGGCCATCGACCAAGACGCCAAAGCCAATTTCGATCGGATTTGTGAGCCAGGTAAGTTCATGTTCAAGTGGGAGCCCCTCGGGGTAGAACAGTGCCGGTAACAAACTGAGTGCCGCAGCTGCTGCAGCCAGGGAGGATAGAAGAGCTCCAAGGTCTCGTGCTGTCCGGTTAATTCGGCCAAGTAAAGGGGTGATGACGACCCCAATTAACGGTGAAAAAATACAAATCCAGGCGGCGGTTGTTGTCACCCTGTTACCTCAGACCGGTCGGGATAGCTGGGTCGATGAACTGCGAAATCACCACTCCGTTGAACATCCCGAGCAGAATGACTCCTGAGGCTAGGATGAGAAGGGGAATGAGCATGGTTAAAGGCACCTTTTCTCCAGCAGATGCTCCTTGAATCGTCCTCCCCACCGGTTCGTCCAGTTCGTTTTCGGTGGCGGGCAGATACATATAGCGGATGACGTTGGCTAGGTAACCAATCGCAAGGACACTGCTGACCAGGATGACACCAACGAAAACCCAATGTTCCCCATCGATCGCACCGAGAATTAGATATACCTTGCTGAAAAAGCCACCAGTTGGTGGAAGGCCGATCATGCCAAATGCACAAATGGTGAATGCTGCTGCCGTCCAGGGCATTGTGCTGGAAAGATTACGGAAAGAGCGAATCTCTCTGCGGCCCGTTTGGTAGATGATGGCACCAGCCACCAGAAACAGACAGCACTTCATAAAGGCATGGTTGACTAGGTGCAGGATTCCTCCGGTGAAACCCATTTCATTGGCGAGGCTGATTCCTAGGACGATGTAGCCAATTTGTGCGATAGACGAATAAGCCAACATTCGTTTGAGATCCGATTGTGCTATTGCCATCACCGAACCCAGAATCATCGCGATCGCGGCCATCCAACTTAACACCGTCGTAACTGGGAGCGTGTCAATTGAAAAATTGGGCTCAAACACAAAAAACATCACTCGTGCCAGTACGTACGCAGCGACTTTTGTCGTGGTGCCGGCGACAAGAGCGCTCACGGCAGATGGGGCATTGGAATACGCTCCGGGAAGCCACGCGTGCATCGGGAACAGAGCCATCTTCAGTGAAATGCCGATGACGAAGAAGGAAAACCCGACGAGCACAGCGTTCGATTCGTAGAGACTGGGAAGGAGGCCGGCGAGGTCAGCCATGTTGAGCGAGCCCGTGACGCTGTAGAGATATCCCACCGAAAGCAAATAGAATGCAGCCCCGACGGTTCCAAGGATTACATAGCGGAAGGCAGAGACAACGGCCACTCCCCCGCCGAGCGAAACCAAGGCGTAGCAGGAAAGCGAAGAGATTTCGAGAAACACGTAGAGATTGAACATGTCAGCCGTTGACACGAGCCCCGTCAATCCGCTTGCCAAGATGAGATAGACGCTGTAGAAGGGCACTTCTTGGTCGGGCGCTTCCTTCACAATGCTCTTCTTGGAGTAAATCCCCACGAGAAGCGTGACGAAGGTCAAGAGCAGGAGCATCAAAGCAGCGAGGTGATCAATATGAAAAGCAATCCCCCAAGGTGGTTCCCAGCCACCCATGAAGTAATCGACGGGCCCCGCGGTGAGAACCTGCCGTGCTAACACTAGAGCTAAGCCAAATGAACATGAGAGCGCGAAAAGGGAAACGGGAAACACCAACCGTCGGTTCCACCAACCCAAGAGCGGCACGACAAAGGAGGCGATTAGAGGAACAACGACAACGAGGATGGGCGTCGCTGATTGATGAATATTCATCCGGATGATCGGATTCTCTTGAGGAGTTCGTCCTCTTCCAGCGTCCCGTATCTTTTGTAGATTCTGAGAAGTAGAGCCAGCGCGACCCCGGTGGTCGCGACACCGACGACGATCGCAGTAAGCATCAAGACGTGAGGCAAGGGGTTGACGTAGTTGGATGCATCCAAATGCGCTGGACCACCAGGACTATGGCTTCCCAACACGATGGGAATGGTTGCGGCCCGTTTGGCCGATAGCGAGACCACGAACAGGATAATGGACCACTGAAAGATGTTCATGCCGACCAATTTCTTCACTAAGTTGGTCTTGCCCGTCATGGCATAAAAACCAACCATCATTAGCATGATGTAGGTCGCGTTGTTGAAATGCCCAATGATGAATTCCAGCATTCTTTGTCTATTCGAAGCTCAAGAGGTCACTAAAGATTGAAACGAGGGCCCCGGTCACCGTGATTCCTACGCCTACCTCGATCACGAGCATGCCAAGACTGCGCGGCTCAGCACCGGGCAGAACGCTGTAATCAAGGTAATTTGCACCGAGGAGTAGACATAGGATACCGACTCCCGCATAAAGCAAGACCCCGGCACTAGTCGCAACGCTGACTAGGGCGACGGAGAACCTTTGTTGCACGGCTTCTAACCCGTCACATAGAACAAGGAGCATAAAACTTGATGCGAGGATGACGCCGCCCTGAAAACCACCACCGGGACTGCTGTGCCCATGCATGATGACGTAGAGTCCGAAAATCTGAACAAAAGGGACCAGTCGCCGGCACACGACCCTGACGATGGTGCTTGTTGCCATTTCCTTCACGGGTTACGGTTCCTCCCGTTTTGTTCGCAAAATGAGAAGGACAGCCATTGCTCCAGTGAAGACGACGGCGGCTTCCCCCAGAGTATCGAATCCTCGATAGTCAGCAAGAACAGCGGTAACCATGTTCGGCACCGCAGTTTCTTCGAGGCTGTCCTCAATATATCGTGGCGATACGTGAACGGCTGGTGCCGACGTCGGGTCGCCTGTGTTCGGCATGTCGACTGAGCCGAGAAACAGCAAGAGACCCGTTAAGCCGGTGATGACCAAATGCAGGTAGTTCAATCTTTACTCATCCTGGCTGTCTTGAGGACCGTTATAACGAAGAACACGGTTGTGATCCCAGCCCCTACGGCTGCTTCCGTGAATGCTACGTCAACTGCGCCCATTTCAATCCATAGAAGGCACATAAACAGACTGAAAGCTCCAAGTAAGACGACCGATGCCAGCAGATCCCTGATAACGACAGCAGAGATAGCGCACACTACGGTAAGGCCTAACAGAACAATGTCGAGTTGCCAGATCACTCGTGCTCTCCTCTTGTCCACAGAGGTAGGCGATTGGTGTAAGCAGCTCGCGCAATCGCGTGGGCGGCGGTTGGACTGGTGAAGAAGATAAAAACGGCAATGGCGAGCAGCTTTGCGCTGGCCAAATCGAACCCCTGATAGGTTGCTAGCCCTACTAGCAAGAGCAAGCTACCCAGCGTGTCACATTTACTGGCGGCATGCATCCGTGTGTAGAAATCCGGAAACCGGACAAGTCCAACAGCACCCATAAATAGAAAGAAGATCCCGGCGCAGACCAATAACTGAGCGAGAATCGTCATCGCGCCTGTCATGAATTTTCAACTCCTTTTTGTTCAAAGTATCGTGAAAAAGCCAGTGTCCCAATGAAGTTGATCAGCGCATACAGAAAGGCTATGTCGATGAAAAACTCAACGCGGTCGAAGAGATAACCAGTCAAAACGATCACCGCAATGGTTTTCGTGCCGACCACGTTCACGCCGATGATACGGTCGATGATGCTCGGTCCTGCGACGACCCGATAGAGGGAGAGTAAAACAGCAAGCAAAATCGTCAAGGACGTGACCAGCAAGAATGTGTAGGGCATAACGTAAGGTCGACTAGTTGTTTGCTAGTTCTTCGCTGGGCTCAAGAAACGCTTGTCCGATCCGGCGTTCCATATCACCTGCTATCACTGATTGTGCGGCCTTGTCGCTTAAGGCATGCACGTGAAACTCTCCTTTTTCTTGAATGTCCAATGTGATTGTTCCTGGTGTCAACGTAATTGAGTTGCCCAACGCCACGCGAGCCAGGTCGCTCGTCAGTCTCGTATGAAATCGAACGACCTGCGGGCGAATCTGTCCTGGCCGAAACACAAGATACACAACATGAAAATTTGCTAGGACAATTTCATACAAGAGCCACGGAGTATAGAGACAGAGTCGCCAGATTCGAACGAACCATAATGAAGACGGCGCGGTTGGAATCAGTAGGTCATAAGACAACGTGGCAACGAAAAGACAGCAAACGATGCCGAGGCCCAGATGCAAGCTGTCGAAATGGCCAGAGAAAATCAACCAGAAGACGAACAGAATGGCGAAGGCGGTAGCGCGTCGGAGGTTTACTGAACGGGACGCCCTCTCACTATCGAAAGGGTTGTCGGTGCTCCGGATTTGGGCGGGTATGGAGTGGCCTCCGGTCATATTCACCAGAAATTCTATCGGACCATCAAGCTGGCTCCAACTTGGCATATCGGCCGAGTAGTTTCTTGGGGCCAACTGTCGCAAACCGCACTATGAGTTTAACGTCACCCTGTAAGGGTTCGATGGATTCGATAGTCCCGATGCCAAATGTTGGATGACGGACTCGCATTCCTTGACGGATATGTGTGGAGGATTGGTCTTCCTCGGCGTCATCGAATGAGACATACGTCTCGTCCGGCCGGTCGCTGGCTTGGCGGTGACGACTATATCGCGTGTAAGGGCTTCTAGACCCAGTCGTCGACGCCTGTATTGGCGGAGCCGCGGGCTCGACTTGTTGAACGAGATTCATTGGCAATTCATAAAGGAATCTTGAGGGCTCGGTGGCCTGATACTCACCAAAGACGCGCCGGCGACTGGCGCTGGTGAGAACGAGTTGGGATTGTGCACGGGTCATGCCGACATAACACAGACGTCTTTCTTCTTCGAGTTCTTCGTCGTCATCGGTGGAACGGGCGTGGGGAAATAGCCCTTCCTCCAGTCCTGACATGACCACTAGGGGAAACTCAAGACCTTTTGCCGCATGGAGGGTCATAAGCCAGACCTGTGCATCACGAGAACCTTGTTCTTCGTCAGTGTCGGAAAGAAGCGACAGGCGGTCGACAAAACCACTCAGGCTCGCGTCCGGTTCCCGAAGTTCGTAGTCTCGGGCGGCCGAGACGAGCTCCTGTAGGTTTCCCAAGCGGTTTTCGGCTTCGTCAGTACCGGCCTCTCTGAGCACCGCGATGTATCCGCTTTGGTCTAACGTCTTCGCAAGTGTCATCGATGGTGACTCGGTCTTGGCTATTGCAGTTAAGCTTTGGATTAGGTTTTGAAAATCAGTCAAGACTGTCAGCGCTCGCGTGGGAACCAGTTTTTCGTTCACGGTGCGTTGTAGGCGTGACCACAGTGTTCTTCGTGGCGGATCCGGGTCAGACGACCCTGAAAACAGCGGTGCACTGGATGACGGCGGAATCGGATCAACCTTTTCAAGTTTTTCCATCACGCCCTTACCAACCCCTCGGGCCGGTACGTTGATGACTCTGCGGAAGCTGACGTCGTCATCAGGATTGAGTAAAAGTTTGAGATACGCTAATGCGTCTTTGACTTCTTTTCGTTGATAGAACCGAACACTGCCCACGATGCGATATGTCACCCCTTCACGTGTCAGGGCGTCCTCAATGGCGCGCGACTGGGCGTTGGTGCGATAGAGGACTGCAGCCCGGTCATGTTCTCCGTCGAGGCCCTGTCGCACCGCTGACACAATAAAATCCGCTTCCTCGATCTCATCGTGGGCGCGATGACATATCACGGGGTTTCCTCCCGACCGGTCAGTCCAGAGGCGCTTGTCCTGACGCCCCTGGTTTCGGCTGATCACGCCCGAAGCGGCATCCAAGATCACTTGAGTTGAACGATAGTTCTGCTCGAGCCGCACCACAGCGGCATCAGCAAAATCTGTTTCGAAGGCAAGGATGTTGCCAATGTCGGCACCCCGCCACTTGTAGATGGATTGGTCAGGGTCACCAACGACACAGAGATTCCGATGAACGGCGAGATGGCGGATCAGCAGATATTGGGGGTGGTTCGTATCTTGGTATTCATCCACCATGATGTAGCGAAACTGTTCGGCATAGCGCGAACGCGTTGACGGCGAATCTGCGAACAAGGTGACGGCTTTGAGTAAGAGATCATCAAAATCAACGGCATTTGACTCTGTAAGCGTCCGAGTATATTCAGTGTAGACCTTCGCGATCTGTTCTGACTGGAATCCCCACCCTGATTCCTGGAGGTCAGACGGCGACTGCATGTGGTTCTTTGCGTGGCTAATTCGACTCAAGATGGTGCGAGCCGAAATCAAGCGCTCATCGACATCCAGCGTTCGCATAATGCGTTTGACAGCGGTCAACTGATCGGATGAATCGTAGATGACGAAATCGCGTGACAAACCAATGAGCGAACCTTCGCGACGCAAGAGGCGTGCGCAGAACGAATGGAAGGTCGAAACCCAGAGCCGCGGATATTCTGATTCAAGCAACTGTTCAACTCGGGTCCGCATTTCTTCTGCCGCCTTGTTCGTAA
>CAZWIL010000077.1:2673-10387 GCA_964634175.1 uncultured Vicinamibacteraceae bacterium | reverse complement strand
AGAGAACTTAGCTCCGTGCTTGTAGCCTGATCGGGCTTGGTGGCATCTCTATTCCCACACGCACAGCGATTTAAGTCACTAGATTGTGTGTGACAACAGTGATTTTACCGTTGCCCGCCACGTCCCCTTGGTCCCCGTGAACGTTGTTGACGGCTACGAGGAGGGGTGTCTGATGACGGTGATTGAGAGTTTTTATCAGAATCAGCAGCTCCGTCAGCGTCAGAATCTGAAGGTGCTGGGAGTAAAGCTTTTCGGCTAAGTCTTACCTTCCCCGATGGGTCCACATTGATTACTTTGACCAATACTTGGTCTCCTTCCTGTAGTTCATCTCTGACGTCGGCTACTCGATAGTGAGCAATTTCAGAAACGTGCAGCAGTCCGTCGATACCAGGAAGAATTTCAATAAAGGCGCCAAAGTCAGTAATCCGCTGAACCTTGCCTAAGTAGGTTTTGTTTAGTTCTGGACTCGCCGTCAGTTCCTCAATGATGGTGATGGCTTTTTTGGCCGACTCGTCGTCGGCGGAAGCGATATTGACCCGGCCATCGTCCTCAACATCAATCTTGACGCCAGTTCGCTCAACGATGCTACGAATAGTCTTACCACCTGGCCCGATGATATCCCGAATTTTGTCGACCGGAATCGTAAGGGTCACGATCCGAGGTGCATAGGTTGACATTGAATCTCGAGGTGACTCGATGGTCGTTTCCATCTTGTCCAGAATGTGAAACCGGCCGGCTTTGGCCTGTTCCAGCGCATCACGCATGATGTCAGTAGTGATTCCGGAAATTTTAATGTCCATTTGCAAAGCCGTGATTCCATTTCGTGTGCCTGCGACCTTGAAGTCCATGTCACCGTAATGATCCTCGGCTCCGGCGATGTCGCTTAAGATCGCGTGTCGATTCGTGGTCTCATCAAGGATTAACCCCATGGCCACACCCGCCACCGGAGATTTGAGGGGAATACCAGCGTCCATTAAAGCTAGTGAAGCACCACAGACAGTTGCCATTGACGACGACCCGTTCGATTCAAGAATGTCCGAAACCACTCGGAGTGTATAGGGACATTCATCCTCGGAAGGAATCATCGGAACAAGACTCCGCTCCGCCAGATTGCCATGGCCGATCTCTCTCCGTCCAGGACCACGTAAGAACTTGACTTCACCAACAGAGAATGGTGGAAAGTTGTAGTGGAGCATAAACCTCTTATAGATTTCTCCGGCGACACCTTCAATCTTTTGCTGGTCGGCACTGGTGCCAAGAGTTGCTGTTACCAGCGCTTGTGTTTCTCCACGGGTAAAGACTGCGGAACCATGCACGCGAGGTAGTAAACCGATTTCTGATGAGATATCACGTATCTCATCAAACTTTCGACCATCGAGTCGCTGTCCATGCTCAAGGATTTCGTCGCGCAGTACCTTTTCTTTAAGCGAGGAGAAAATCTGTTTTGCCTGTGCTTGTTGATCGCGCTCTTCTTCATCAAAAGACTCGATCAGTTTATTGAGTACGTTGTCGACTTGGGCGTAGCTTTCCAGTTTATCTGGAAGTTTCATAGCGTCAGTCAGCGGACTGAGAGCCTGACTTTCAACTCTTGTCACTAAGGCACTGTCGATGACAGGCGCTGCAATTTGCAGTTTGTCCTTGCCGACTGCAGCAGCCATTTCGTCGATGGTGTTAACGATCTGTCGAATTGCTCCGTGCCCTGTTTCGAGAGCCGTGAGCATTTCTTCTTCTGATAATTCTGTTGCTCCGGCTTCGACCATTACGATCGCATCACTGCTACCGGCTACGATGAGATCAAGTCGACTTTTTTGGCGCTCCTCGTACGTTGGGTTTATAAGAAATTCATCGTCGACTAGGCCAACTCGTACGGATGCAATGGTCCGTTCCAAGGGCATTGGTGAGAGTGCTAGAGCCGCCGAGGCTCCTGTCAATCCCAACACGTCTGGGTCGTTATCCACATCGGAAGAAAGTACAAGCGCTACAACTTGAGTCTCACGATGCCAATTCGACGGAAACAGGGGACGAATTGGTCGGTCGATCAAACGACTGGTGAGGACCTCCTTCTCGGTGGGCTTACCTTCACGTTTAAAGAAACCACCTGGAATTCTTCCTGACGCGTACGTATTCTCACGAAAATCAACCGTTAGTGGAAGAAAATCAATTCCTTCGCGTGGGGTCGACGTGTAGCACGCCGTGACCAAGACGACCGTCTCGCCGTAGCGGACGATGACTGCACCGTCAGCTTGTTTCGCAAGTTTTCCAGTTTCAATCGAGAGATCGGTTCCGCCGACCGACAGGTTGGCCGTATGCATGAGTTTTACTCCTAAATCACGAAATAAAGGCGCGTAGAGGACCGCGATTAGGGCCCAAATAGGCGGGTGTCTTCAGTGTCTCCTACTTACGGATGCCAAGACGCTTGATTAAGTCCGCGTATCGCTCGGTGTTCTTGCCCTTGAGGTAGTCGAGAAGTCGCCGCCGTTGGCCCACGAGTTTTAAAAGTCCTCGCCGCGAATGATGATCTTTAGCGTGAGTCTTGAAGTGTTCAGTCAAATAGCGGATTCGTTCACTAAGGATCGCTACTTGGACCTCCGGTGAACCTGTGTCGTTGGTGTGGGTACGATATGAATCAATTATTTCTGACTTCTGCTCCTTGGGAAACGCCACAATCTACCTCCGCGAACGGTCCAGACGCGCATCAGATGAAGCCGCATGTGCACCAGACCGCCGCCCACCGCCTTAAACTATTAATTCCCTCTTTACTTTAACCAATCGAGCTTACACTAGAACAATCCTGGGATGCAAAATGCCGGGGCCAATCCTTTCAGCGATAGCGATTAGATTTCCACTATCGTCATAGATTTTGACTCTGCCGCGAAGGGGTGTCGCAGGTAATTTTTCGGGGATGTTCTTGAAATGATCTGAAGTGATTGTATTTCCATGGGCTGCACGACGAACACCGCGTTCGGTGAGCGTTACACTCGGTAGGTTCGGTAGCAGTCGAGCCATGGGTATGAGGCGCCGAGAAGAATGCTCGTTATCTTGCTCTAGTTGGTCTATTGAAGTCGCATCGCCAATTGTAAAAGGTCCGCTTTGTTCCCGTCTCAAGTTTTCCAGACATGCGCCGCAACCCAGAGCCTTGCCAAGGTCGTTGGCTAGGGATCTGACATAGAAGCCAGGAGCGCAGGTCACTCGACATGCGATATGGTCTGTCGTCAACTTCTCGATTTGAAGTTGTTTTACCTTAACTTCTACCGCTTTCGGCACAAAAGACTCGTGCCGGCGAGCCAACTTGTAAGCGCGAACGCCATCGATCTTTTTTGCTGAATAGGGTGGGGGTAGTTGTTTGAACGTTCCCACGAAGTTTCTGCTCGTTGCCTCTACTATCTCGCGGGTGAGTGTCGGTTGCTTACTCGTAAATGTCTCAGTTGAGACGATCTTTCCTGTGACGTCGTAGGTGTCAGTAGAAATTCCAAGCTTGAAGACTGCGTGGTAGATCTTGTCGCCCAGAGATAGAAGTGATGCCAGCCGTGTCGCTCGTCCTACAACAAGTGGCAACACTCCGGTTGCAAGTGGGTCAAGCGTGCCAATATGACCGATTCGGCGCGTTCGCAATATTCGGCGAACGCGTGTCACTACGTCATGAGACGTGATACCTGAGGGTTTGTTGACGATGAGTACACCGTCCGGTCCAGGCACTGTGTGTTGCACCAAGGGTTTAAGAGACCGTATTTTCGACAGATGAATTTACTTCTGCAACAATAAGTGTCCGGATGTCGTTATTCGGACTCGGCACCGAAAAGCCAGCCGCATTCTTGTGGCCTCCTCCTCCGTGTCGTGTCGCGACAGCCCTGACGTCAACCGATCCTTTGGAACGAAGGCTCACGCTGAGTTGACTGTCGACTGTCTTAAACATTATTACGGCCTTTATAGGCTGTGCAGCCAGAGGTAGATTAATAAGGCCCTCAAGATCGTCTGTTGTGCATCCATTTGTTCTGAGGATTTCGTCATTTACATTCAAGACAGCTGTATGTCCTCCGTTTACGAGATTCATCGCGTTAAGGAGGAATCCAGTCAACCGCAGTTTTCCCACCGTTCCGTTCTGAAAAACACGGTCGGCGATAGCAGATGGAGTGATACCCGCTTGCGCAAGGGCTGCGCAGATGCTAAACGTGCGGGTGGTGATGTTGGAATGTCTAAAAGAGCCGGTATCAGTGAGGATTGCTACGTACAACTGTGTGGCAATCGGGAGGGTAAGTTGAATTCCGAGCGCGTTAATTAATTCAAACACCATCTCTCCGCACGCAGCTGCAGTTTCGTCGAACCAATTGAGGTCGCCATACAGAAGGTTTCCCAAATGGTGGTCTATATTGATCACGAAGCTCCGGTCGAGGCCAGTCAAACCAGTTCGTTCAAGTGATGGGCATTCCAAGACGATAGCCGCGTCAAAGGTGTCCTCAATCGTTTGGCAGACCTCTATATCTGATGTTCCTGGAAATGACGCAAGATAGGTTGGTACTGGATCTCGGTTGATGACCCGAACATCTTTCTGGAGACTTTTTAGTGCGTGAGCCAGTGCTAATTCTGAGCCAATTGAATCACCGTCTGGTCTCGCATGCGATGTAATTACAAGCCGCTGCCCCTGCGCAATAGTCTCGGCAATTGAATTGATTTCAGAAATAGAATGCATCGTCGTAGCGCCTGTCTTGAAATCTTTCAGTGAGGTTACTTGTTTGGGTTGTCGTCACCGTTGGTTGTCGGATCGTTTTGAATTTGATTAAACAAAACGGTAATACGCTCTTGTTTTTCCATCGAGATATCGTATTCGAATCTTAATTCTGGAACATGCCGAAGTTTCAAGCGCTTTCCTAACTGTCTTTTAAGAAAAGGTCGAACTCTCTTGAATGCTCTTAATGTCGAATGCTTTTCACGAGACTCTGTAGGACCTGTATAAAAGACTCGGGCTTGCTGCAGATCTTTTGACATCCGCACATAGGTAATCGTCACTTGATCTACACCTGGATCACGAACATTTTGACGCAATTGCACGTTAAGTTCGTTACGAACGAGCTCACCAACACGATCAGCTCTCGAACCCTGCGACATACTCCTCCTTGTCACTGCCCTTGATGGCAAGCATTCTTATGCCAACCATTTAATCTCGGAGTTGATGATCACACCAACTCCTTTTCTTTCTACTTCTTTGACGACATTAGCCAGAGATTGTTCGACCAGGTGCTGTTCGGCGCCAACAGCCACCACAGCAAGAGCCGTGCGTTGTAAGAGATCTTGGTGGTTAACTTCTGCAAAACCGACACTGAGTTTATTTAGGCGGTCTTTGATACTTCGGACTACTACTCGCTTCTCTTTGAGGGACCTGGAATGTGGTATGTGCAGCTCAAGCGACAGCAGCCCAACGATAGGCATTCGTCTAGGGAATCCAATCTTAACGTATGGTCTATTGGCTACTGGACAGTTGCCACGATTGTTTCAATAGTGAACGATTCGATCACATCACCGACCTTGATATCAGAGAAACGCTCGAATGAAATTCCGCACTCGACTCCTGATTTTACTTCAGTGACATCATCTTTAAATCGGCGCAAGGCCCCAATCTTGCCCTCGTGAACCACAACACTGTCTCGAACTAACCGGGCCTTAACTTCGCCACTTCTTGTAATGCGACCTTCCGTCACGATGCAACCTGCTGCCGAACCAAACTTGGGAACTTTAAACACCTCTCGCACGTCAGCCAGACCGAGTTGTTGTTCTTTGAAGGTTGGTTCGAGAAGACCCGCCATCGCTTGTTTGATCTCATCAGTTACATGGTAGATCACTGAGTGTTTACGAATATCTATTCCCTCGCGCTCAGCGATGACATTGGCGTTGCGATCAGGCCTTACGTTAAAAGCTATGATGATTGCGCTGGAAGTTGAGGCTAGGAGTACGTCGGATTCGTTAACTGCTCCGACGCCAGTGTGGATGATTTTTATTTTAACGCGCTCGTCGCCTAATTTTTCCAGTGATTGAGCTAAGACCTCCGACGAACCTTGTACATCAGCCTTAATGATAATTGGAAGTTCCTTAGCGCCACCTTCTGAAAGTTGCTCTTGTAGGGATTCCAGCGTTAGACGTGACCCACGGTCGCTAAGGGCTTTCTCTTTTGCTTGATTCTGGCGTAAGAGAGCTATTTGCCTAGATTTAGCTGCGTCTCCAACACCTTGGAAGGCGTCTCCTGGCTTGGGTACACCCGTTAGTCCAAGTACTTCTACCGGGCTCGATGGGCCGACTTCTTTTAATTGGTTCCCGCGGTCGTCAATTAGTGCTCGAACCCGACCCACGATTGTACCTGCTATGAAGTTATCACCAACCCTGAGTGTTCCGTCCTGAACAAGGATAGTAGCAACTGGACCACGCCCTCGGTCGACCTTTGCTTCGAGTACAGTTCCAGTGGCAATACGTTTCGGGTTGGCCTTATGTTCGCCCATCTCCGTGATCAACAAGATCATTTCAAGTAGCGATTCTAAGTTCTCCTCGTTTTTGGCTGATAGTGGAACCATCACAGTTTTTCCACCCCAGTCTTCAGGAGCCAAGTCACGTTCTGCGAGTTCCTGCTTAACACGATCTGGGTTGGCATCTGCCTTGTCGATCTTGTTTATCGCCACAAGGATCGGAACGTCTGCGGCGCGAGCATGGTCGATGGCTTCCTGCGTCTGGGGCATGACGCCGTCGTCGGCGGCAACTACCAGGATAATCACGTCGGTCACACTCGCGCCACGTGACCGCATCATCGTGAAAGCCGCATGGCCTGGAGTGTCAAGAAAAACGATTCTGCGGTTCTTTACTTCGACCGCGTAGGCTCCGATGTGTTGGGTTATTCCGCCAGCTTCGCCTTCAGCGACTCGGGTCTTTCTAATGGCGTCCAGTAGGGTCGTTTTGCCGTGATCGACGTGTCCCATCACTGTTACCACGGGTGCGCGAGGGATAAGATCTTCGGCCTTGGTCTCTTCAGCTTCCTGCTGGACCATTTCTTCTTCAAACGTTCGAAGTTTTATATCAGCGCCGAATTCGCGCGCAATCATAGTTGCTGTGTCTGGATCGAGAGTCGTGTTGATTGTCATCATTAGACGTTTTTCAATTAGCTTCTTCAACACGTCTTTGGCTCGCACCTCAAGTCGGTCAGCTAGGTCTTTGATAGCCATCCCTTCAGCAATTGTGATTGTTCTGGTGATAGGTGGCAGAGCCTTCGGCGCCACTGGGACCACCGGCTTGGGTCGACGGGCTCCTCCTCGTCGTCCAGGTGAGCGGTAAGTTCGTGGTGGCGGACGGTAACCTACAGCCGGGCGAGCCGGAAGTGGTCGTGCTGACGTTGGTCGAACTGGTTGCGAGGGTAGCGGCCTTGGTCCACCGAGAGGAGGTGGGCTTACCGCAGGCCCTTGTGAAGGTGTCGAACGTGCGGCTGCAGGAGACTGGCGCCCGGGAACGTCCTGTTTTGCAATCGGCTTGCGCGTCTTGCTGTCTTCAACTCGAAGTCGCAGAGTTGGGGGTACAAATCGCCCGGTTCGTTTTTGACCCGTTCTCGCCGAGGCGCCCAATTTAGCATTTTTGGTCGCAGGTATGGTCTTTGGCTTTGTAACGGGTTTAATAGTCGCTGCTGGCGGCGTGACCGGTTCGGCTGTAACTTTATGGTCGAGTGATGCTTTAATTTCAGATAAAG
>CAZWIL010000077.1:0-2663 GCA_964634175.1 uncultured Vicinamibacteraceae bacterium | reverse complement strand
TGATGCATCCATACCCGCTCCGGAGTTATATAGTGCTTTAATTTCAGATAAAGTCGGCCGCTTTTCAAGTGTTTCTTTCGCGGCGGTCTTTTCTTCTGGTGCCGTTGAGGGCGCAGTTGAAGCAACTTCTTCTGTTGCCTTTGCTGGTTCTGCGATTGGTGTTTCGGTCAGCGCGACTGGGGGTTTAATTTCAGATGTTGTGGCCGCTCCGTCGGTAGTGGTGGCGGGCTCTACCTCAGTCTCGACGCTGACAGCGGCTTGTCTTTCGGCTTTGGCTGCCTTGATCAGTCGAGGTGGACCGAGTGATGGTTTTACAAGTTTTGGCGGGTCTGACTTCGCCTTCTTTGTGGTCCGTCCTTTCTTGGACACAATCCGTGCCGAGGAAGTTTCACCAAAAATATTCCCGCGGGGGAGGTCGATCTGTCGTTCCTTGCTGAGACGTTCTGCAAATTGTTTGGCGACTATTTCTTCAATGGTGCTTGATGCACTTTTCACCTCAATCCCATGGTCCCGCTTGAGGAGATCTATAACTTCCTGACTCGGAAGGCCAAGCACCTCTGCAACTTTATAGATTCGTATGGTCGACAACGTTAGTTCTCGGTTTAAAAGGCTTTTGATCTACTAGTTCGAATCCTTCGATTGTTCGTCGTTGGAAGTCGTTTCTGGTGACGTTTCAGAAGGAGATTCAACGTCTGGAACGGCTGTTCTGGATGTTTCACTTTCATCACTCGTTTCAAGCGATTCAGACTGCTGACCTTCTTCACTTGCTTCCTGCGTTTCCGCTTCGGCGGCGGCACGCTCTGCCGCTTCAACTTGTTCTCGGACTGCTGTCTGGATCTCTTTGGCAGCGACTTCGTCGCTCCCAATCACTTCGGCTATCTGAGTTGGTGTGGCTTCTAGAAGGCGGTCTGCCGTGTCGAGACCAGCATCACTTAGTTTTTGTACCTGTTCGTCGTCGACGTTTAGTTGTAACGTGGCAGATTCATCGCCAGATTCTAATCCGGCGAACTGCGCCTCAACTTCCGCACGTTTCTCTTCTTCACTTTTTATATCGATTCTCCACCCGACAAGTTTGGCGGCTAGACGAACATTCTGTCCCTTCTTACCGATGGCAAGTGATAGTTGCGCGTCCTCCACTACGACCTCAATGGCCCTCTCAATATCGTTCACGATAGTTACTCGTTGAACGCGCGCTGGACTAATGGCGTTGGTTACAAAAGTGATTGGGTCTTCTGACCACTCAACGATGTCGATCTTTTCGCCGCGAAGTTCTCGGATGATAGCCTGTACGCGCGTGCCTTTCATCCCGACGCAAGCTCCGACTGGATCGATATCGCGCTCGCGCGAGTGAACTGCAACCTTTGCTCGGTCTCCCGCTTCGCGAACTGCTCCTTTGACTATGACTGTCGAGTCATAAATCTCTGGAACTTCTTGTTCGAAGAGCTTGATGAGTAGAATTGGATCGGTGCGAGACAGGATTAACTGTGGTCCCTTTGTGCTCTTGTTGACCTCTTGGATCACCGCTCTGATACGGTCACCTGTCGTGTAATTTTCGGCACGTGACTGTTCCCGCCGTGGCAATAACGCTTCGATTCTGGCGGATTCAACAATGATATCCCCATTCTCGAAGTGTTTGACCGTACCGGACATAACCTCGCCGACTCGATCTTTGTACTCCTCGTGTACATTTTCACGCTCTGCTTCTCGAACCTTTTGAAAAATAACTTGTTTCGCGGTTTGTGCAGCGATCCGGCCCAGTACATCGGTCGGTTTAGGAAACTCGATTTCCATGTCGACTTCAGCTTCGTCGCCATACAATTCTTGAGCTTCAGCCAACGCGATCTCAGTAGCGGGATCTGTCACTGTCTCGACGATGTGGCGAACGGCAAACAAGTCTACTTGACCGGTTTCTTGGTTGAATTTGGTCCGAAGGTTTTCGTCAGACTTGTAGTATTTGCGTGATGCCGTTAACACGGCATCTTCAATGGCCGTGATTATGACGTCAGGCTCGATCCCTTTTTCTTTGGCAACCGCCTCGATCGTTTGCTGCAATGGATTGTTAATTGCCATTAGCTATCTTTAAAAGTCGACTTCAAGTTGAGCTCGTGTAACCATTGACCACGGAATTCGATGCACGTTGCGTCCCGTATCGATAAGCAAGTCTTCTTCTTCCACACCGTCGATCCGGCCAGCGATGTAGTTCACGCCATCGATGGCTTTATCTACCACGACTTTTGCTAGCCGCCCTTTAAAGCGACGACAATCATCCAGGTGTCTCAAAGGGCGGTCCAGACCCGGAGACGACACTTCAAGTGTGTACCCGTGTTCAAATGTGAAGCCGGTGTCGAGGACCGCACTCAGGTCCCGACTGACACGCTGACAATCGCCGAGCGTGATCGACTCCTGAGTCGGGTTGTTACTGCTGTCAGAATCAGTTCCTGGCCTGTCGAGAAAAACACGCAATACCCATCCTGTCGATTCTCGACGGAGTATCACGTCAAAAATCTGAAGCCCGAAACTGCCCGCTACCCGCTCCGAAATCGCCCGGACCTCAAATACGAGATCTTCGTGGCCCACCTTCACCCAAAGGAGCGTCCTGCGGCGCTCCAAAAACAAAAAGTGGGCAAACGCCCACTTTTTCAGGATCGACGTATGAAAAATAT
>CAZWIL010000076.1:0-10501 GCA_964634175.1 uncultured Vicinamibacteraceae bacterium | reverse complement strand
GACGGGAAGGCTTTCTTGCTTCAAGAGGACGGGACTCTAAGCATGGTGACGCTTTCACCAACCGGTATGAATACTCTCGGTGAAACGGAGTTGTTCAACACGACATCATGGACAGTACCGACTCTTGTCGGTAGCACCCTCTATGCTCGTGACCGAGAGCAGATCGTTGCCCTCGACCTCGGTTCACAGTAAACGGATCCTCCGGGTCGTTTACTGGCGGCGGATATCGTGCTGAGGAAAATCCTTGCAGGGCATTGCCCAGTTTTCGCATGGCCCCACCGGTTGATCTTTTGTGTAAATCAGACGGTTAATCGTTTCACCTTCAGCAGTGGTCGTCGTGACAAGTATTGTAAGGACATCACCATTCGCACTGAGCGACATCACTTCGTGCATCACCATGTCGCCCTGCCGTCCTTCTGCTACAAGCCGATCTTCTTCCCAGCGTGATGCCACCATCATCGTTGTGTCGCGGCCCACAGGAATTGAGAGTTCTCGGCCTGGTGTGTATGTCCAGGCCTTGGATGCGTTCGTCTCAGCACCGATGACAACCGTGCCGTTCTTCGCGTGAGTAATGAAAAGACGCTCCACATCTGGACCGCCTCTACCTCCACTGAAGCCGGGTTCCGTGAAATCGCTCGCCATCTGGTCCAGCGTCCACATCCCTGAAAAGTTCGGCACCTGGGCGAAAGCCGGCGTCGCCACAAGAATCATCGTCACAGTTACAACACTCGTCATAAACGAATTCACAACAGTTCCCTCGCCCTCCGCATTATTGGTTCAACGCAAACACCCAGATCACCCCACCCTGGGGAACCTGCACATTCGTGCCGCGACTCCGATTGATGACACCCTGCATAGACTGTGCGTCTACGCCATAACCCGACTGCACGGCAATGTATTGCACTCCGTCGATCGCATACGAGGACGGCACACCCGTGACACCAGAATTGGTCCGTTGTTCCCACAACAAATCTCCCGATTCGGCATCGAACGCTCGGAAGTACCGGTCGTTCGTGCCACCGGCAAAAATCAAGTTCCCCGCTGTCGTCATAATCGGCCCCCAATTGTGGGAGGCAAACTCCTTCGTCCACACTTTCTCTCCGGTATCCAAGTTCCACGCTTGAATCTCGCCGAGGTGGTCGGTCCCGTCTCGGACAAAGGTCTGAGTTGACGCTCCGGTAAAGCCTCGTCCAGGCTCGTACTCCACCGGCACACCCTCAATGCTCGAACAAAAGTTCTCATTGGCCGGAATATAGAGATATCCGGTCTGGGGACTATAGGCTGCGGGTGGCCAATCTTTTCCGCCCCACAATGAAGGACAGAATGTGGCGCGTTTGCCCGTTCCAGGTTTGTTTTCCGAGTTGTATGCCGGCCGTCCAGACTCTGGGTCGATGCTCGAAAATACGTTCTGATAGACGTATGGCTCGGCGTCGATAAAATTAATAGCGTTGGCAGTCCGCTCCAGTATCCAGAGATATCCATTCCGCGCCGGATGGACAAGACTTTTGATCGTCCGCCCTTCGCGATTGACATCAATTAGCAAAGGAGCGGATACCTCATCCCAATCCCACGACCCATTCCAGTGATATTGATGAAACCCCTTCAATTCACCCGTATCGGCATCAAGTGCTACTACGGAATTCGTATATAAGTTATCACCGGGTCTAGCATCACCAATCCACGGACCCGGATTACCAGTTCCCCAATATGTCAGATTCAATGCCGGGTCGAAAGAACCGGTAATCCACACCGGAGCACCACCGGTCTGCCAAGTGTCTCCTGGCCATGTGTCGTTCCCAGGCTCACCGGGACCTGGCACGGTATATGTTCTCCACAGCTCTTCACCGGTTTCCGGGTCCAGTGCCGCCACAAATCCACGAATGCCTCGTTCACCGCCTGAGACCCCGACCAGCACTTTTCCGTTCGCTATTAACGGCGCCATAGTCATGTAATATCCCAGTCGGTAGTCTTCAACGGGTTTGTCCCAGACCACCTCTCCGGAAGTCGCATCCAGTGCTACCACGTGCGCGTCCTGAGCCGTCACAAACACCAAGTCTCCATAGAGCCCAACACCACGATTGGTACGATGCCCGCGGCGAATATCGTCAGGCAACTGACGAACATACCGCCACATCAAATTGCCGCTCCTCGCATCCAGGGCCATCACCTGTGATTCTGGGGTCGTAACAAACATCACACCATCATTCACTTGCGGTGGTGCCTGATGCCCAGAAATGACGCCAGTTGAAAACGTCCAGACCGGAACTAGGTCAACAACGTTGTCGCTTGTGATTTGGTCAAGTGGACTGTAGCCCCAGCTGTCATAGGTTCTCCGATACATCAGCCAATCATCGGGAGAAGGATTCTGCAAGCGTTCATCAGTAACTGGCGAATATGTCGTCGACGTAGGCTGCGTCGCCATTCGCCCGCTGGCTTCCAATAAAGCCGGCGATTGGGGTGAACTCCCCGAGAAAAAGATAAGGACCGCTCCGAGTGATACCCCGGTAACCACGAAAGCCAACGACACTGAAGATCTCTGCATATGAGCCTCGGTTATATTCCTATCATTCTCTCACGCGGAGACGCACAGAAAGCAAAAACACGTAGTGCCGCTCCCAGCGCACCGTCTTGGGATAGTCGCCGCCAGAATAGATACGACTTCAGCATGAAACCATGACCGTGAATGCTGAGGCAACTTTTCTGGCCGTGGCAATTCGAACCATGGTTTATTACTTGAGCACGGTTCTCTGGTGGCAAAGTCTTAAAAGTTAGTGCTACGATACTCGGTCAAACCAGAGGGACACTTAGAGTTTCACAATCTGAGGAGGGGCTACGCATGAAGCGCCTGACAGGATTTCACGCCATGATTCTTATGGCACTAGCAGTCACTATGCTGATTCCGACAAACGCAGTGGCTCAAGAATCACCAACTTATACCAAGGATATTGCGCCAATCTTTCGTGAAAAATGTGAAGTGTGCCATCGTCCGGGATACATCGCGCCGATGTCACTTCAAACATATCAAGAGGTTCGTCCGTGGGCACGGTCCATCAAGAATCGTGTCGAAGCAAGACAGATGCCTCCGTGGCATATCGACCAGAACGTCGGCATTCAGGATTTTGATAACGATCGCTCACTGAGTAGAGAGCAGATCGCATTGGTCGGCCAGTGGGTAGACAATGGCTCCCCCCGCGGTAACCCGGCTGACCTGCCAGAACCAGCAGTGTTCGCCGATGATGACGTGTGGAACTTTGCTGAGCTGTTCGGTGGTGCACCGGACCTCATCATCCACTCCACTCCGTACACGACGCCAGCTGTAGCCCAAGACCGCTGGTGGAAACCGGAAGTCCCGACCGGACTGACCGAAGACCGTTGGATCAAGGCCATTGAAATTCGACCCTCAACCGTTGACGGTCGTCGGGTTACCCATCACGCACTCGCCATACTTCAGCAGGAAGAAGAAGATGGTGCCCTCGGTGCCGCATCAGACGTAGGACCAGGCCTCCTGATGGAATGGGCCGTTGGCAAACAGGGCGAGATTATGCGGGAGAACAGTGGCAAGTTGATCAAGGCTGACTCCAGCATCATTTTTGATATCCATTACCATGCGGTTGGCGAAGAGATCACCGACACCGTTGAGTTGGGGCTTTATCTCTATCCCAAGGATGCACCTCCGAAACACCGTCAGGTCCTCTCGGCATTTAGTTCGATCGAAGGCGGTAGCTTCGGTAAATTCCTCTCGATTCCACCGAACCAAGTCACGGCAACTGAGTACCACCACGTGCTCAAACAGAATGGTCGAGTGGAGAACTATCAGCCCCACATGCACCTGCGAGGCCAAGGGATGCAAATGACAGCCATTCTCCCTGATGGCTCAACCCGGGTGCTTAGCCGTGTCAGCGATTTCAACTTCAACTGGCACAACAATTACGTCTACTCGGACCTATCTGCGCCGCTCCTACCGAAAGGTACAGTGCTACAGTTTAAATCTTGGTATGACAACACGACGGCGAAGCGGTCTAATCCTGACCCGAATCAGTGGGTGGGATACGGCGACCGGACAGTGGACGAAATGGGTCATGCGTGGGTCAACATCACATATTTTGACGATGAGGATTTCGAGGCAACCGTGGCCGAACGTGAGCAGCTTCTCGCAGCCAACGACGATGATGGTGGCCAGTAACTCAGGAACTGACGTAAACACCTAGAAAACGGGAGCCGCTCTTTTCATGAAAAAGAGCGGCTCCCGTCACGTACGAGGAGGAATCGGAATGCATCTGCATCGTTCAGTGGTCACCATCGCGGTCGTCATGCTTGTCATATTTGGGTCAGTCAACGTGACCAGCCAAGTACCGATCACGCGAACCGAATTCGGCAACCCTGTTTACCCAGCCTACGAAGGCTGGTACAACCAGCCAGACGGCAGCATCACGCTACTGGTCGGTTACTTCAATCCAAACAGCGACGAAGTCGTGAGAATCCCAATTGGGGAAGAAAATTTTATCTCCCCAGGTGTGCCGGACCAAGGCCAGCCAACGGTCATCCAACCTGGCCGAGGACACGGCGTCTTCACCATTAATATTCCGGCCGATTTCGGTGGCCAGCAAGTCAGTTGGACGCTGACAACGAATGACCAAACGGTGACCGTTCCGATGCACCTTGACACCCAGTGGATCCTTGAACCCCTCCTTGACGCCGGTAATGGCAATGCTCCACCCACGATTCGATTTTCAGAGATGGGCGAGGGTCATACGGGACCCCCGATCGGCATAGCCCATTCCCTCTCAGGGTCGGTCGGAACCCCAATGGAATTGACCGTCTGGACAACTGACGTAAAACCTACTGGTGAGTCCATTGCTGCAGCAGCAGCAAGATCCCGTCGTCCGGCCCTCATTCTCAAATGGCATCTTCTACGTGGACCTGGTGATGTTGAATTTTCAGAACCAGAGCAAGAATTTGAAGATTCTTCAGATCAGAACCCCTCGACAACTGCCACATTCAGCGCACCTGGCGAATATGTGCTACGAGTTGAAGCGCTCGACGAAACCGGAGAAGGAGGCAGTGGATTTCAGTGCTGTTGGACATCCGCCCATGTTCAGGTGAACATCTCCTAAATCGGTAGTCCCAACCTCCCAGAGCCAGCAGTCCCTGGGAAAAACAAGTCTGAACTGGAAGCCTGCCCCTCTCAAAGCACCTAAGGAAAGTCGCTTCGGACGGGCCCGCTGATCCTGCCGAACTTTCAGTAGCGGCAGTCTCGGTAGGGAAACGTCGCTATAGCTAGGTCCCTAGCTACCGCTTGATCTATTTGGCGATTGTCGACCAGTTCTCAACCAAATGGTCCGCCGTGCGCCAGGCGAGGGCCTGCGCCGTCAGTGTGGGGTTACGAGCACCACTGGTTCCCATAACCGATGCCCCGAGAACTCCAAGATTTGGTACTTCGTGTGAAAACCCGTAGCGATTAACCACATTTGTTTCGGGGTTGTCTCCCATCCGTGTACCCCCATACGCATGGGTAGAAACTCCCATCTGACCACCCAGTCCACCACGGACCACTTCCACGGCACCAGCCTCACGAAACCACTGTTCCATCTTTTCCTGCATGAAGTCCGCAAGAGCCAGCTCATTCTCTTTATATTCGGCGGTCACCCTGATGACCGGCACCCCAAGCGGATCGGTGACCACGGGGTCCAAATCGAGGTAGTTCGTCTCATACGGTAGCGTGGTCTTTTGTATATAGGACCCTATGGAACGATCAGAATTCTCCCTGAGAAACCGCTTCCAAGCTGTTCCCCAAGTTGGGGCACGTCCGAACGTATTCATGCCTGCGGCCTGAATGGGTCGGCGGTCTGAAAACACCCAAAGATTCCCACCTCCGATGAAATCAAGGTCGCTGTGGTCAAAATTATCATCTGCCCAGTCATCAACTGCGACACCTTGTGCTGGGAGTCCGTACCACGCATTTAGATCAAACGGGAACAATGCCGACACACCTGCACCCTGGTGATGGCTCAAATAATGTCGCCCAACTTGGGCATGATTATTCGACAGGCCGATCGGAAAGGGCCTGGACTGTGACAGTAAGAGCAACCGCACGTTTTCGTAGGTGTAACTCGCCAAGAGAACAACTGCGGCCGGCTGAAAAAATTCCTCGCCGTCTCGTAAATAAGTAACACCGGTTACCCGGCCCTCGTCGTCCACATCGATCTGCGTAGCATGCGCGTGGGTGACAACGTTAAGACGACCTGTTTCTTCGGCCTTCGGTATCGTCGTTACCGCGGTGGAATTTTTTGCATCAACGTGGCAGCCACCCTTGTTGCAATAACCGTGATATTGGCAACTCGAGCGGCCTTGGTAGAATTCGGAATTTACTGATGCAGGACCAGGAAATGGCTTCCAATTCAATGACCGAGCCGCATCACCCATCTTCTCAAGGAAACTAGTCCAACGCAGGGGAGGCATGGGGTAACCCCTCTTTCGCTGTCCTTCAAAAGTGTTCCCGCGAGAATCTATCTCACCATTGACGTTCCCCGCCTGGCCCGACACGCCGATTTCGTGCTCAATACGATCGTAATACGGTTCAAGTTCTTCATACCCGAATGGCCAATCTTCTACGGTGGACCCATCTGGAATACGAGACGCGCCATAACGGCGAGTCGTTTCTGAGACAACTTTGAAATCCCACGGATTAAGCCGCCAGCTCTGTCCCCAATAATGAAGTGAGGTTCCGCCCACGCCATTCATCATCGGCTGTCCCGAGCTCTGGACAGCTTGCTGCGATCGATTTCGCCGCAGGGTCGGAATCTCTTGCATGGCCTTCTGTACCGCGAATGGCCAATCACGCAAATTGTTTCTGATCTCATCCGGGGCAAAATCTTTGGCCGTTAAACGACTACCGGCTTCGAGGCCCACGACGTCAAGACCTGCCTGCGCCAGTGGCAACACGCCAACACCACCAGCCGCTCCGAGACCGATGACCACCACATCCGTGCCAGGTAACCTAGTCGCCATGCTTGGCCTCCGTACGAGCCGATCGTGCACTCGCCTTGTTAAACGTATCCCAATCGTATGCCGACCGATGATTAGGCTCTAATTCGCCAGCCTCAAGACGCCGTTGGTCCGCATTTGAGACACGTGTTCGAACGCCCGGATAACCAAGTAGATCCCAACCAACAAAATTTGCGTTTCCACCGTAATAGGGATCGCCAAACGTGCCCTGCAACACGTGACTGCGCACCATGGAGAAAAACGCTGCAGAACTGCCCGCAAACCCGGTTGCTGCACCTGTCGCCGAACCAATTTCGACATCGATCAACGCCGACACCTGGTCTCGGTGCGATAACTCTAAAAATGGACCACCCCGCGAGGCGCGACAGTACCGGTCAAAAGCAGCAAGACCGGACCGATACGCACCATGGGAATCTGACAAGGCCCCACCAAGAGCACGGTCAATATAAGCAACCGCTCGTGCTTCCAGAGCGCCAGGACCATGCTCATCCGCAGGAATCAAATGGTCGGCAATCGCCTCAAGAAGCTCTGCCTCCTCAGCAGTGAAGTGCTCATAGACGACGGGAGGCAACTCGGCCGGTGACGACTGTTCCGGCAACGGCGCCGTCAGCGCTTCAGGTGAAGCCGAGAGTCCTACAGACCCTGCGGCTGCCGCCGCACCGGCGACACCAGCACTGCGCAGTAACGTCCGCCGTGAAATTGTTTTTGGCCGCTTTTCAGCCATCGTTATCTCCTTTTTAAACAAACTCGTTTTCTCAACACCGCTCTCACTGATTCGCCGCCCCAGAAAAACGCTCGTAAATCGGAACCAAGTCACCCCGCCCGAGGATATGTCCCTCCATCGCTTCCAATAAGTCATCACGAGTCAATCCCGGCTCAAGCCCCATTACTTCGTCCAACGCATAGATAGTGAAATGGTAAAGATGCGGCGTTCCAGCCGGCGGTGCGGGCCCACGGTAATACGGTCGGAGCCATCCGTTTAACCCTTGAATCGCATCACTCAAACCAGTAGGCATGGCTTCGTGAGATTCGACTGGGAGACCCGCCGGCAATCCTCCCGCCGCAGGGGAAACCCCATAGATGATCCAATGCACCCAAGGCGGAGGATTTCCCGCACCGAAGTCTGCGCAAACAATCGCAAGCTCCTGAGTCCCCGCAGGGAGATTGCTCCAAGTTAACGGCGGAGAGAGATTTCGACCATCCGGAGTGTAATCTCTTGGCATCGCTTCACCAGTTTGCATGGCTGGGCTTTCAAGCACGATGTCACGAGACAACTCCTGACCGGAAATCGTCCCCATCAACAAACCAAAAACTAAACCCGCCACAACCACTGGAAACCGTCCCTGTCGGTCCATCAATCACCTCACCTGTGGTCGCTACCTTAGACCATTCCTGGACTGCCCGCAAGAACCTCTCGTTGGAGCTGAACGTTACACAACTTTGGATGGTTTTCGCGCCCTCAAATGTAACCACCTCAAGTTCCCTCGGAGCTCTGGGTGCCCTTGAGAACAAGGATGTTCTGCCGATCTCGCCACGGACACTAATAAATCGATTTAGCCAGACCGACCCGGACGACGTAGAATCAGAATAAGGTCAACTCTATGTGGAGAGAATTCATGATCAAATGGAAAACCCTACCCGCAGGTTTCATAATGATCTTTCTCGTTCAAGGACTATTGACCGCGCAACAAGAACCGTTGTTTCGGAGTGGAACCGAACTGGTTGACCTCTATGTCACTGTCACGGACGATAATGGACGACTCGTTACCAATCTCGCAGAAAACGACTTCACAATCTTTGACAATGACGAACCCCAGGAGATCGCACTCTTTAGTAACGAGGTTCGGCCGATCAATGTCGTAGTGATGCTGGACTCAAGTATCAGTACAACAAATGTAATGCATCTCATCATGGGAGGAGCCGAACAGTTTCTCATCAGGATGCTTCCAGATGATCGCGCAAAGGTAGGTGCATTTAATGACAAGATTGAGGTTCTACCAACTGAGTTCATTGGAGACCGCGACGAACTCATCCGCGCACTTGACACCCTTGACTTCGGCAACGAAACCCGCCTGTTTGATGCCATCGGAGCCAGCCTGGATGCGCTGCAAGGAATAGAAGGCCGGAAAGTGGTCCTCGTGCTAACGGATGGACAAGACAGCGCCAGTCAGCAAGGATGGCGCGACGTTCTAGAGCAGGCAATCGCTGAAGAAGTGATGATCTATTCTATTGGGCTGGAAGTGGAATACTTCGATGGCCTTCGGAACCGACGGACCAGGCCTGACCGCAGTCTTCGAAGACTCGCCGAGGAAACCGGTGGTGGTTATTTCGAATTACAGGAAACAGACGAACTGGGTTCAACTTTCACACGCGTGGCACAGGAGTTACACAGTCAATATGTGCTGGGTTTCACGCCATCCGTTCCAGACGGACGAGTTCACGAACTCAACGTTCGCGTGGCCGGGCGAGGCATGACGGCGAGGGCCCGACAGAGCTATGTAGCGCCGCCCGAGTAACAGCCTAAGATAAAATACCGACCGTCAGAAAGGAACCTTGTGGATTTTGTCGTCTCCGCGACCGACCCTTGGGGCCGGCCGATACTCAGCAGCGTGTCGTGGCAAGCCCTATGGGTATCAATATTTATTGGTGTCACGTTTCTACTGGCGCACGCCGCCTATATGGTGTTGTCGGTCAATCAGAAGCAGAGCAAAGCTGACCTCGACGCACTGGAAGCTCAACATACGGACCTGCCCAACAAGATTACTCGCCACTCATTGATGGCTCGGTTGTTTCACTGGGTAATGGCTATCGCGATGCTTGTGTTGATCGTGACGGCCTTCTTTCCGATCATGGGCATCCAATTTGCGTGGGTGACGTGGCATTGGATAGCAGGCGTCGTGCTCACCAGTTCCATCCTGTTTCATATCGTTCACACAATCTTCTGGCTGGACTTTTGGTCGATCTGGATAGGACCAAAAGACATTCCTGATTTCAAGAACGAGATGTTACGGGAAGCCGGCTATGAAGTATCCGGTCCAAAGCCGGGGAAATACCCCCTTGGCAATCGACTCTACCATCTGATCCTCACCTTCGTTGGTCTCGGCGTAATTGTCACTGGTCTCTTGATGTTGCCCCGCATTGACACTCCGCTTTTTGATCGAAATCCATATATTTTCTCAGCCTGTTCATACGAACCATCATGCTTTTTTACCGAGTCAACATGGGGCTACGTCTACGTCATTCATGGCCTGGTTGGAGTATCGCTTGTTGGCCTGACCATCGCCCACATCTACTTCGCCGCCCGTCCTGAAAAATGGTGGATCACCAAGGCGATGATCGTCGGTTGGATTACCCGACGACAGTACTTGCGCAATCATGACACCACCCGTTGGCGTGTCGGGCCAAGATCCACCCAGTAACCATCAGCCTACTTCCTGCGCACCAGATGGTTCATCACGTCACGTAGATTCAATCCGATTCGCCGTAGAAACACACC
>CAZWIL010000075.1:0-10590 GCA_964634175.1 uncultured Vicinamibacteraceae bacterium | reverse complement strand
CACATCCCACACCGTGAAGAAAATGCATCCCTGTACTGGACGACCGTGACGCAATATGAAGACGTGGGCTCCCCCAATGATTCGGCATCTGCCGCCCGCCAGAAAAAGGTGCTGCCCCTGCTCCGGCAGCCTCAAGTAACACTTCTTCCGCTGTCATCCCAAGCATCAGGCACAGCGCTTGGTCGCGGTAGTATGGGTAGACCCAGTCCACGCCCGGCTTGAGTACCAATCCAGCCGCCACAAGCAGAGCCTCATGCCCGGCACAACTTAACTGAAAATAGGTTTTCTGCTGACGTTTCAGTGACCGCTGCCGCTCATCGACCTTCCGTGAAAGCAGCATGCCCCGATACAACCGGATGAGATTCTCAACACTCACGTCGACCGACTGCTCTGTTTGCGACGTCATATCGACACCCGATGAACCTGACGCACTGGGCCCCGTCTACACGAGTTCCGAAGCGAAGAACGCCCCACACAACGTACGGCCCGTAGATACCTCGTTACTGACATGCGCAATCGATATAGAACAATAAAGCCCTTCCGAACCCGAGTAGATTATCAGATGACGGCAACGTTGATCATGCACTAACTTCCTCATTTATTCTGCCCCATATCGCGTGACCAAATCGGCACACTATTTATCGGCATTTCGGCGATTATCACTGCTAGCGCTTTACGGACGGGGGTGATAGCATCGCCACTGGCTGGGCACAACACGTCAAGCATCCAGCCTACCCCGCGATGTAGAAGGAGGTCTATCATGCCGGACCGGAAGCGGCGCACTCTTTTGTTTCGGTCTCTTCCTGGCTTGATTCTCGCTGGCCTTACTGTGTGGACCGCTCAACCTTTCGCCCAAGAACCAGAAAATCCCTTTACTGGCCGGGTCGACATTCGAATGGGCCAAGGCCAATTCGAATCCCGATGCAGCACCTGCCACGGTCTTGAGGCTACAGGAAATCCAGAAGGCGGTGGCCCCGACCTGACAACGGGACGCTTCAGGACCGCGAATAGTGATAGTGGTGTGTTCCGCGTTATTCGAGACGGCATCCGAGGAACCGCCATGATCGGGATCAATCCAGACGCGTCAGACCAGGTCGTTTGGCAAATCGTGAGTTACCTGAAATCGCGGAGCCCCTCACTCGTGGCGGGAGACCTTCCCGGCTCGCCAGTAACCGGCCAACAGTTGTTCGCTGGCAAAGGGGACTGTGCTCGCTGTCACATAGTCAATGGCACCGGCGGTCGCCTGGGGCCTGATCTATCTCACATCGCAGACCGTCGCGAGCTCTCGGAACTGCGGACTGACCTGACGAATCCAAATGCTGAGGTCGACCCACGGTGGTGGACTCTGATCGTGACTCACAACAATGGTGCCGTCATTCGGGGCCTCCGCATGCACGAAGATTCGTTCTCACTCCGTCTGATGGATCCGGAAGAAAACCTTCGGTCGTTTTCTAAGTCGCAGCTTGGCGGGCTTGAACGCGACAAGCGTTCAACCATGCCCAGTTACGCCCAGTCACTCACCACTCAAGAACAAGACGACCTAGTCGCGTATCTCTTGACTCTTCGCAGGGAGCAATGACCATGACCCGAGCCACTGTTCTTCTCGCCCTAGTGATCTCTGTAAACCTGATACACGCGCAGGAACCAATCACTCTTGAAGACGGCGCCCCACTCTTTTCTCCCGTGACCTGGGACCGTCTGGTCAACGCTGCCGACGAACCCCACAACTGGCTAATGTATTCGGGAACATTCGACAGTCAACGCTTTAGTCGACTGAATCAGATCAACACCGAGAATGCGGCGACACTTGAACTGAAATGGGCCCATCACATCCCTCAGCTCGACCGAAACGAAACCACGCCTCTCGTGGTCGACGGCGTAATGTTTATCACCGAATCCCCTAGTAACCTGACCGCGGTCGATGCCGCAACGGGGCGTCCGTACTGGAGATACGAACACGCGTTACCCGATGACCTCCGCGTCTGCTGCGGACGCAACAACCGTGGTGTGGCTATTCTGGGCGAAACCCTCTACATGAGCACCTTGGATGCCCATCTTGTCGGTATCGACGCGCGATCAGGCAGCCTTTTGTGGAACACCGAGGTCGCCGATTACCAGCAGGGCTACAGTAAGACTGCTGCCCCACTCATTGTCAAAGACAAGGTCGTCACGGGCATTGCTGGTGGCGAGTTTGGCATTCGAGGATTCCTTGATGCCTACGATGCCAACACTGGAACCCGCGAATGGCGAACGTACACCATTCCAGGTCCGGACAATCCGGACAATCGATCCTGGGCGGGCGATTCCTGGCGAACCGGTGGATCCCCAACCTGGATTACCGGGTCGTATGACCCAGAACTCAACCTGGTCTATTGGGGCACAGGCAATCCAGGACCGGATTACAACGGTGAAGTTCGAGAGGGAGACAATCTATACGCGGATTCTGTACTGGCCCTTGACGGAGACACTGGCGACATGTCCTGGTATTTTCAGTTCACGCCTCACGATGTCCACGATTGGGATGCGATTCAGATTCCAGTACTCGCAGACATCGAGATAGACGGCACACCGAGAAAGACCATGCTGTGGGCCAACCGTAATGCGTTCTATTACACCCTCGACAGAGAAACCGGAGAATTTCTGGTCGGCAAGGCCTTCGCACGTCAAACTTGGGCAGAAGGCTTGGATGAGAATGGACGACCGATTCGACGGCCAAACATGTTCCCGAGCGCCGAGGGCACTCTGGTGTCGCCAACCGCCGGTGGGGCGACCAACTGGTGGTCCCCAGCCTTCAGTCCCCGCACAGGATTGCTCTATGTCAACGCCTTCGATGGGGAAGCAGAATTCTTCATCCGCGACGAAGAATATCGAGCGGGTGACCGCTACACCGGGGGTGGAACAGACTCGCCGCTGCCAATCGATAACTACGCCAGCGCCATTCGTGCGCTGGATCCAACGACCGGAGACCTCCAGTGGGAGTTTCCGATCAAGGCCAGGTCACGGGCCGGCGTCTTGGCGACCGCCGGGGACCTCGTGTTTAGCGGCAGTGTCGACGGCTATTTTTACGCGTTAGATGCTGTGACGGGTGAGGAACTGTGGCACATTCCCCTCAGTGGACGAATGAATGCGAACCCGATGACCTACGCCGTCGACGGACAACAATACGTGACGATGCCAGTCGGCAATGTCGTCTACACCTTTGGTCTACCCGATTAGAGAATTTCGGTAACTTTTATAGCCGTCCAGAAAACCTTCGACAATAAGATAGCCTGATGGCCGAGGCCGAGACCGCCCGCTTACTTGAGGCAATCTCTTTACCACGGCTTCCCAGTCACCATACTTATGAGCCCACCGGAGCTGGCCGGTAAATCGGTGCCATTTTGCTGCAGCAGAACTTTCCGGCCATGCAGCGAGAATCAACGGTCGTGCTGGTGGTGGAACCGTATCCGGTGTGTCCTTCAGACGCAAATATGTGTCGCTAATGAGCCGAAAGACCTCACTCCAGAGGTTCGGTCGTGGACAGACGCAGCCCTTCCACCACAGAAGAGCGATAAACTTTTCCAGTTCCAATCTGTCTCTGTCATGCATGCCGCATCCACCGCCGACACGCGGTGCTTCCAGCTTACATACCAGCCACCGCATGCTTCGTGAAGGCAGAACCCGCATCGCGGAGCGAGGCCGGACCCTCAGCCACAAACACGTTCCCGTCCGCGTCCACGCCCACACCCTCGCCAATCACGCCATGGTTCGGTCGGCTGTCGGACTCCCACGGAGGAATAAAGCCGACGAGTACATCCTCGTCCACGGGACCGATGCGAACGCCGTTGCTCCAATTGATATGCCGGAGTCGACTGGATTCGGAGTCGATGCCGTAGACCATCTGGTCATCGGTGATGAATAGGTCACTGAGGCGACCATATTGATAGCGCGACTCAAGGTAATTCCCTTCTTGGTCAAAGATTTCAATCCGGTGATTCCCCCGGTCCGCCACCCAGAGTCGACCCTGGCCATCAAACTCCATGGCGTGCGGCGTCCGGAACTGACCGTGGTCCGTGCCGATCTCACCCCATTCCATGATGTACTCACCGTCGGCCGAGTATTTCACGATGCGCCCAGTCAACCCCGCGGCACGTGCCTCCTCCATCTGTTCGTCCGTTGTCAGCCCCTGTCCGGAGTGACCGTCCGCGACGAAAATGCTGCCGTCAGGCCCGACGATGACATCAATCGGCTGATTGAGTGAATCAGGTCCATTCCCCGGTTGGCCGGCCACACCGAGACTCATGAGCAGCTCGCCAGTCGCACTGAACTTGTGGACCTGATGCCCCTTGGTGCCTGCCTCATTCCCCGCGAAGTCTGTCACCCAGACGTTGCCCTCATCGTCCGCGTAAATCCCGTGGGGGGTCACAAAGATCCCAGCCCCAAAGTTGGCGATAATCTCCCCGTTGGTGCGATCGAACTTGAAGATCGGATCCACAGCATTGTTATCGCAGTTGATTCCCGGGCCACCGGCTGAACCGGAGCCGCAGCGTTCGTAGCCCCACACATGTCCGTCCGTCGGGTCGATATCGAGACCGGCAGTGGAACCCCACTCCCGTCCTTCTGGCAGTGTCGCCCAGCTCCCAATACGTGTAGGGGCCGGATTCGGAAGTCCCTCACCCGTGATCGGGTTCACACCCGTGGCCGAGCTACTCTCCATAGACGCCATTTCGGCCACCGCATGCTTCGTGAAGGCAGACCCCGCATCACGGAGCGAGGCCGGGCCCTCAGCCACAAACACGTTCCCGTCCGCGTCCACGCCCACACCCTCGCCAATCACGCCATGGTTCGGTCGGCTGTCGGACTCCCACGGAGGAATAAAGCCGACGAGTACATCCTCGTCCACGGGACCGATGCGAACGCCGTTGCTCCAATTGATATGCCGGAGTCGACTGGATTCGGAGTCGATGCCGTAGACCATCTGGTCATCGGTGATGAATAGGTCACTGAGGCGACCATATTGATAGCGCGACTCAAGGTAATTCCCTTCTTGGTCAAAGATTTCAATCCGGTGATTCCCCCGGTCCGCCACCCAGAGTCGACCCTGGCCATCAAACTCCATGGCGTGCGGCGTCCGGAACTGACCGTGGTCCGTGCCGATCTCACCCCATTCCATGATGTACTCACCGTCGGCCGAGTATTTCACGATGCGCCCAGTCAACCCCGCGGCACGTGCCTCCTCCATCTGTTCGTCCGTTGTCAGCCCCTGTCCGGAGTGACCGTCCGCGACGAAAATGCTGCCGTCAGGCCCGACGATGACATCAATCGGCTGATTGAGTGAATCAGGTCCATTCCCCGGTTGGCCGGCCACACCGAGACTCATGAGCAGCTCGCCAGTCGCACTGAACTTGTGGACCTGATGCCCCTTGGTGCCTGCCTCATTCCCCGCGAAGTCTGTCACCCAGACGTTGCCCTCATCGTCCGCGTAAATCCCGTGGGGGGTCACAAAGATCCCAGCCCCAAAGTTGGCGATAATCTCCCCGTTGGTGCGATCGAACTTGAAGATCGGATCCACAGCATTGTTATCGCAGTTGATTCCCGGGCCACCGGCTGAACCGGAGCCGCAGCGTTCGTAGCCCCACACATGTCCGTCCGTCGGGTCGATATCGAGACCGGCAGTGGAACCCCACTCCCGTCCTTCTGGCAGTGTCGCCCAGCTCCCAATACGTGTAGGGGCCGGATTCGGAAGTCCCTCACCCGTGATCGGGTTCACACCCGTGGCCGGGCTGCTCTCCGCAGCGCCCATCTCGGCCGGTGGCTCAGATTCCCCAGCGCACGCTGCGAGCATCGCAGTGCTAATGAGGACAAAAATAAGGGGACGTAACGATGACATAAATCCCTCCCAGGAAGATTCGGTGATATTACTTTCTTACAAAGTCGCTTTACAGCCAACAAAAAAGGGACCCTCACCTTTCCCACTCGCGCGGGCAAAGGAAGGGTCCCTCTTACGAAATTCGTAAACTAAGAACCGACTACTGTCCGGGTTCGGTCGGGTCGCGCCCGTCAGACGGAGCACCCGTTCCGGAAGAACCAAGAAACAGTTTTCGCCCATCAGGGAATGTCAGGTCTCGACCGTTCATTTTGTCAGAACCGTCTTTCGCCTGATACCCGTCAATGACGATCTCCGTGCCTGGTGCGAGCGAGTCCTGAGTGAATCCACGACGGAACAAAGTGTTTGGTGTTCCGCCTTCAACCATCCACACTGTCGAAGACCCATCGTCATTAGCCACTTCAACGTGAACCCATGAATGCGGATTAATCCACTCCATTTTCACCACGGTGCCTTCCATGTGCAGAGGTCGGTTGGCATCGAATTCAGCCGAAAACGCATGATGCGCAATCGCCGGAACCGCCAACGCGCCGCCCAACACCAGCCCCAAACCCACAACTACAATAGCTACTTTCGTCTTCATCAGTCTGGCCTCCTGCATACAGACAAAATCTAGTTGAAACATTTTACACCAGATTTACAAAATTTCCACAACACTCAAATCCAACTCTTCGATTTTATTGAGGAGCTTCCGGCACCGAGTCTCTATTTGACCCATAGCCAGTCGCTCTGTAACTGGGCGTCAAATCTGGGTCCTTTCGAAGGTGCCCATACATGTGCTCCTCCGCAAATTCGACACACTTGAACTCCAACAGCTGCATATTTTCGTCAATCCGTCGATATAGCGGGAACCGAACCTGCCACGGTCGGGTATATACCTCCGGATCCTCAATGGTGGCCTCATACATCAGGTGGTTCTCACTGAGCGCCGTGTACCGCTCGACGACTTGAAGCTGGTCACTATGATGATTCCCGGAGCTATCCAACCATGTATCGGGCACTTGGTCAGTAACGTCAATGACGAGAGTTTCCCCGTCCCAGCTACCACGCGAGTGTCCCATCCAAGTGTTGACAGGGCTCTGCATGTCAGGTCGATCCATATAAACAATGCGACTCGCACTTGCAAACTCGTACGCCATCAAAACGTATTCAGGCGTCTGGACAATCTGAAATGGATACGGCATGTAGTTCGCGCGAGGAATACCCGGCATATAACATTTCACAGCGGGATCCCTGTCGAGCCAATATTCCAAATTCTCCTGCTGCTGCGCACGTGCTGCTGCAGTGTAGGGAATCTCACCACCGACCACGATCCCTAAGCCACCTGGAATCGCACCAAGTGCAGCCATTTCAACGACCGGGCCCGGCCTCGCCGCATGCCCTTCGATGTCATGGTGGGATGCTCCAATCGCCTGCCAAATCCCATTCAAATTCGGGCGACCATCAGCCGTTCGCTCGGCTCGATAGTCAGTGGACTGCTCAGCCGCCGGCTCAGCTACCACCATGAAAGTAGTTGCCAGTACAGCCGCTACAACCGCTAAAATTCCGTATCGAAAAAGTCCTTGTGTCCTCGTGCCCATTACAACCACCCCTCCTTCAGACTTGTGATCAAAGCTCCTGGACGCGCAGCAGTATACCGCAAATAAACGCGTTAAAAGCAACTTCTCTCTAACTAGTTTTTCTGTGACAACGTTTCAAAATCTCCAGTTGCTCAATTTTGCACTGAACAACAAGAGTGATGACTTCCAAAAACAATCAGCGTCCGGTTAAGGACCAGCCTCTTGTACGCGGCCACGGTCTGCATCGCCAACCCAATATAACTGATGACAGCTATCACAGGCATTGTAGACCGTCGCCGATACTTCATAAATCGCGTCGACGTTCTGACTCTCGGCCGCCTCAACTGCAAGCATGCCCGCCGCAACCATTCCTTGAGACAGCTGCATCCACGCATCCTGGTCTCGCGCGCGTCCTTCCATCATAAGCAGATTAGCCGACTCCGCCAACGTCATCGCACCGCTCACCACGGCCGCCCATTCTTCATCGGATTCTGGCTGCCAACTATCAGTGACTACTTCGCCGTCTTCCTCGGTAACAATCATGCCAACCGAATCCCAAACGACGTCTGCCGCGGGATCTATGATTGTTCGCATAAGTTGACCGACATCAGCCACCGGCCGAAATGGCGATTCCGGAGGGTCAGGCTCACCAGCACACCCCGTCACTAGAACACTTCCAACCAACACCACCCACATGACCACTCGCATGATTCCTCCTGCGGACCAATTAACTCAAGCTAAAGCTACGCTCGCCATATCGATACTTCTTAACTAGTGTCAATTGAGTGTCCATAACGTCAACGAAGATACATCTTTTATATAGATTCGATTGCCCTGTAACGTCGGTTGAGCCCACGTTGCACTTGTCGCCACATCGTATCGCGTCACGGGTGCGAACTCGGTGCGACTCCCACGTAACACAAGCAGTTCGGCGTCATCCTCTAACGAAACAATCGTATTGCCCACACCAAGAATCGATGCATTGTCTGCCTGACGAGGATCACTCGTCCAGAGCACCTCTCCTGTCTCCAGGTCTAAACCAAAATATTGCCCGCTATTCAGATGCGAGAGACCATACAACACATTCTCCACAACCACGCCATTGGTCATATGTAGCGAGACCTCGTCGTTGTGCCAGGTATCTTCAGTAGTCCATGCGTTACCCTCGCGAACAACGCGAAACAAGGTGATACCGTTGCCACGACCTGCCTGAATAATCTGACCATTGTGGACCAATGGTGTCTGTGAAGTCGTCGTAGACTGTGTGACGAAAGGACGACTCCACAACAGGGCTCCAGTCTCCAGCGCCACACCGACCATGTGCTCCTGCGTAAATGTTACGACTTGGCGCACTCCCTCAAGGTCGACCACGATCGGAGACCCATACGCTGGGCCATCTCCATCCCAGTTCCATCGAACCTCCCCAGTAGCGACCTCAAACGCTGTCAAGGCACCGTCGTCCTGACCTCCAATGTGGACAACCATTAAGTCTCCATCGACCAGTGGCGACATGGAGGTGTGATACAGCGGCTGTACTGCGGGGGCATCCATCTGCCACAGTTGCTCGCCAGTCTCAGCATCCCGCGCTGTCACAATGCCACTCATGCCCAAAGTAAACAGTCGTCCATCAGCATAGGTTGGCGTTGATTTAGGGCCAGCACCGTGTCGGGCCGCCGCGGGTGTTAACTCGAATGGCGCAGCATAGCCAGACCGCCAGATAACCTCGCCCGTCTCCATCTCAATGGCCAGCATCACCTCGTCGCCATCTTGCCGCGAGAACATATATAGACGGTCACCAACAATGACCGGAGTGGCATAGCCGAGGCCAACATCAATCTTCCATTGTTCCTGCAACACTTCCGGCCACGTGTCTGGGACGTCGAACGCAGACACCGCCCCATCGCGGCTCGGGCCACGAAATTGCGTCCAATCTTGCCCGGCCACAATTGGAACAGTCGAAACGAAGAGCATGCTGACAAAAAATGAGAGGCTGAAAACATTTTTGAGCGTCATTGTGAGAAAAAGTATACCGCGACGCGATGAAGAGAACCGCCTGGCACTCCGATAAACCTATCTAGAACCAGATGAATGAAACAGTCACGAACCGCGCCTGGAAACGGTCCCTGCTGTCACTAATTCACCAAAATACACAGCGTTGCAATTGGTCGTAGAGCTCATATGAACAAAAATACTAGGTTGGTCAAGTCATGGCATCTCGGGGATGTCATTCGGAAGATTCGTGAACAACAGGGGTTCACCGCAATATCTCTAGCCCGAAAGGCTGGTGTCGACGTCTCAGACGTGCTCTTGTTAGAGCAACAGGGGCCAGAAGTTGAACACGTATCTGTCGCCCAGTGGGGTGTGCTCGACCGAATTGCGTCAGTCTTCGGCGTTCCAAACGGCGCCACCCTCTACCGGCAAATCCCGGAGGCCCGAAACCACCTCCCCTCCGTCGATCCGAGAGAAGAGCTGGCGGCGCATCCTCTGTTACCGTTCAAGAAGCGTCACTAATCCAACTCGCGAAAGAATGTTCGAATGTCATCGACCAAAAGGTCTGGCTGCTCAAGTGCCGCAAAATGGCCACCTTCCGGCATCCGCGTCCAGCGCACGATGTTGTAGTTCGCTTCCGCCCACTTGCGGGGAGTAAAAGAAATTTCTTCGGGAAATATCGCACCTGCCGTTGGCACGTCCACGTACCCTACCGAACTCCGCGCTTGACGAGATTCGTAATAGATGCGGGCCGACGACGTCGCGGTCCCCGTAACCCAGTACAACGTCACATTCGTGAGCAACTCATCCTTCGTAAACGACCGTTCGATGTCTCCGCCATGATCACTCCAGCCATGAAACTTTTCAACGATCCACGCTGCCAATCCCGCAGGAGAATCGTTCAAACCAACACCGACAGTCTGTGGTTTGGTCCCCTGAATCTCAGAATATCCGCGCCCGGTCGACCGAATTCTGAGTCGTTCTTCCCGTAAGGCCAACTCTTCCGCTGGAACACCCTCTTCCGGATTCTCCATGTCACGCGGAACCCCGCCGGTAACAAAGTTCGAGTGCAACCCTATCAATCGGTCGCTGTATTTAAAGGCTAATACACGGCTAATGATGGCTCCCCAATCACCCCCTTGTGCACCATACGTCTCGTAGCCTAGCCGGTCCATT
>CAZWIL010000074.1:0-10663 GCA_964634175.1 uncultured Vicinamibacteraceae bacterium | reverse complement strand
GTCATTGAACGAACTTGACCCGGTTGTGGCTGACTACAGTCCTCCGGTTGTGAATCCTGAATCCCATGATCTCACGCAGGAGGATATCGAACGATTGATCGAGGAGTTGTCCAATTGGGGACGTTGGGGACCAGATGATCAGATAGGCGCAGCGAATCTTATTACTCCTGCGAAACGGTTAGAGGCTACTGCGTTAGTAACTGAGGGCATTACCGTGTCACTGGCGCAACCGCTTTTGACAACAGAAGCTGCAGATGTTCCGAGCCCCTTTGAGCACCGCATGCTTGGGGTCCCGGACTTGGACGCTGAACCAGCGTTTATGGGAGGCGTCAGCGACAACCACGGTATTAGTTATCACGGGTACTCTCATAGTCACTTAGATGCGCTCTGCCACATTATGTACAAGGGGAAGATGTACAACGGCGTGTCGCAGGACACCATCACGGAGGACGGTTGTTCGAATGCGGCGATCGATAACCTAAGGGAAGGTATTGTCACTCGGGGTGTTTTGTTTGACATCCCACGTCTCAAGGGCGTCCCTTATCTGGAGCCAGGAACTCCTATTTACATGGAAGATCTCGAAGCTTGGGAGGAGATGGCTGGTGTGACCGTTCGTCCGGGTGATGCAATTTTCATTCGAACCGGCCGATGGGCCCGGCGGGCGGAGCATGGACCGTGGGCCGTGTCCGAATCAGCGGCGGGACTTCACGCCTCAACGATGCCCTGGGTGAAGGCTCGAGATGTATCGTTTCTCGGGAGTGACGCGGCGGCCGATGTCGCGCCTTCACAGGTCGAGGGCGTGGGGCTTCCGGTGCACATCTTAACGATTGTAGCGATGGGGGTTGATTTGTTTGACAATCAGAATCTTGAAGACTTAGCCGAGACTGCGGCTGAATTGAACCGATGGGAGTTCATGTTGGTGGCTGCGCCTCTTCCGGTCGAAGGTGGGACCGGGTCACCGCTGAACGCCTTGGCCATGTTCTAGATTTTGGTGGTGCAAGCACGCAGTCTGTGAGTGGCGGTTTCGACCCCATCCTAGTGTTTTAATGGTAGCGAGTTCGAGGTGTTATGGCGGAGTCTGATCAGATCGAACAGATGATCAAGGTGGCAGCCGAGGCGACGTCCGCCGAAGATTATGCCACTGCAGAGCGAACGCTCCGCCGACTACTTCGCTTACAGGAAGCTGACCTTGGGTTGTCTCATCCTGATGTCGCGAACACGCATAATGACCTCGGCGTTGTTTGTGATCGTCTCGGTCGACCCGAAGAGGCTGAGTTTTTGTATCGCCGGGCTCTTGGTATCGCACGGCGCGCACTTGGCCCGGATCACACCTCTGTAGCTAAAAGTGTAGAAAATCTGTCAAAGCTTTACCGAGCTCAGGGCAAAACTGAGAAATTGGCGAAACTTTTGAGTGGTGGAGCTGTTGGTCTCGACACACCAAGTTCTGAAGTGGGTGCGGTCATTCCAGATGAACCCGCACTACCGACGGCGTCCGCGGAGCCGCAGAGTGTGGTCGCTTCTGCTCAATCCAGTCACTCTGGACCGGATAACAGTAGCCAGACGGAGGAGTCTCCGGTACGTAAATGGTTCACCAGATGGGTCGGGGGCTTCGTTCTGCTGGCGGTTGGTGGTGGGTTACTTGTTATTTGGTTACTTTTGGGCCGCAATCCAGTGACTGACTCTGCTAGTGAAGAGGGCACCCGCACCTCGCAACCACCGCGTTTGTCCACTGATGATGTCTCCACCGGTGTTGGGGAAGCGATTCCCACGCGTGAGACAGACCAGTCAGAACCGCCGCTATCAACTGCGATTACGGCGACGGGGTCCGAGTCAAGCCGCGAGAACCTAAGCGCGTCACTCTCTTCTCCTCCGGATCGGACAGTGGAGTTGTCGGCAGCCGAAGCAATTGCCTCTGGTGGAGAAGAAGATGACGTGTCTTTGACGCGAAGTGTGGGAACACTCGGGTCACGCACGACGTTGGGTGGTTCAGATACTGTTACCGTTGTGACCGCTGAGGTTTGTTCCCGGTTGGAAACACGTAACAACGACGGGAACTCGCTGGCAGAATGGAGATGTGACGCTGTCGGCGACCAAGCGATTCCGGGACAGTTGTTTTTCTACACGCGCATCAGGTCGCCACGGGGTACGACTGTTGCGCATCAGTGGTTTCGAAATGACTCCCTGGTCGATTCGGTTACGCTCGAGATTGGAGCCAACGCCGGGCCGGGATATCGAACCTACAGTTCCCACACCGTGTCGACTGAAGAACGCGGTCGGTGGCGCGTCGAGTTACGGTCTCTTGATGAAGCAGTGATTCACTCGGATGAGTTCGTCGTGCCCTAACCCGGCACTGGGTTTTCGGTCGATATAATCCCTGTCGTGCTGCGTGTTAACGGTAGGGCGATTCTATTACGCTCCATGGACATAGTTACTCAGACATTATTGACAGGCATTCACCGGCTAGGTCAATTGCGATTGAATCACACCGGCGTAGGGGTTGCAAAAGTCATCAATCCAAGGGGCGCGTGCTCACTGGTGCTGCCGTTCATACTCTTTGCTACAGCCGTAATTTCCGCCGAGACCAACTCATCAAATGACGACGCGGCGTTAGCAATTGGGACTATCGAGGTGATTGCCAATGAGGTCTTCGATGGGACTGCCGACGAACAATCGTTTCTTTATCGTGTCGCCAACCGTATTCATGCGGGAACCCGCGAACATGTGATTCGGCGAGAATTGTTATTTGAAAGTGGCGATCCATTCAATCAAGAACTAATCGAACAAACGGAACGCAACTTGCGGTCGTTAAGATTTTTGCGGAACGCTCGTGTTGTAGCGACACCGATTGATGACAACGGTGATGGTCAGGCGGAACGTGTCGATGTTCGGGTGGAAACGTGGGACACGTGGTCTCTGGAGCCAGTTATTCATTTTCGGCAAATCGACAATCACTCGATTTGGAAGTTTGGTGTCATGAACAGAAGTGTGCTTGGGTTTGGCAAAGAGCTCACTGTCAGTCGCCGTCGGAACTTGGACCGAACCATCGACCGCGCTTTGTACCACGACCCGCAGTTACTGGGGTCTCGGTTTGTACTTACGGCGTCTGCCGCCAGCTTAAGTGACGGCGCTGAAGGTTCATTGGTGATCGGTCGTCCCTACGTCTCGTTGGCGGATCCTTGGTCCGTGTCACTCAGGGCCAATACGTTCAACCGCATGGATTCGCTGTTTGACAACGGGAGACAGGTGGCGGTGTTGCCCCATCACAGCCAGTCGAGCGACTTCGAGTTCGGCAGAGCCGTTCAGCGGCGCGCTACGAGCGCGTTCCGGATGCACGTGGCTTACCGGTCCAGGTTGGACCGGGTCGGAACAGATGTACGAGATTTTGGTATTGTCGAGGTCGGGTTTCAATCCTTAGAGCATCGATTCACTCAGTTGACCCACGTGAATCGTTTCGAACAACCCGAGGATTTCAACTTGGGAGCTCAATCGTGGGGACGAATTGGGTTGTCAACCACAGCATTCGGCGGCGAAGAGGGGCGTGCGATTTTTGCGTCGGCTGGACATACTCGCGGTTTCAACTTTGGGCCAGGGCACTTTCTGATGCTTGGTGGCAGCGTTGGCGGCCGGCATCAATGGGGGCGTTGGAGCAATGGGCTTGCTCATCTTCGTCTTCGCTACCTGCAAAAACAGTCGACGAGAACTGCGTTCGTAGGGAAGGCCGAAATTTATCGAGGCCATAACCTTGATGACGAAGTCCAAATCCTATTGGGTGCTGCAACTGGCCTGCGTGGATATCCGGTTCGACAGTTTGCCGGAACTCGTTCTCTGTTGTTGAGTGCCGAGGAGCGATGGTTCATTGCGGATGACGTTTTACAGCTCGTTTCGTTGGGTCTTGCAGCTTTTATTGATAGTGGGTTTGCGTGGAGCGACCAGGAGTCTGTCGACCTTTCTGATTTAAAGACGGCCGTCGGGGGAAGCCTCTTGGTAGGTAGTAATCGATTGTCGTCGAGTGGTTCGGCTCGGTTCGATGTTGGATATGCTGTCAACAAGATGACCGAGGTTGGTCGCTGGGTGTTTTTCGCCGGATCCGATATTGAGTTCTAGGCCTCTGTCGAACGCGTGGTAGCGTGTCTGTTGGCTAGTGGTCCGCCGTGAGGTCTTTATTGCTGCTGTGTTTGCAAGTTTCGCTCAGTAGGTGTGAGTGCGTTGTTGACCTAACCTGATAACCAGGTCAAGTAGGCCGGTCCTAATCGAAACCCACCAGTGATGAACCTTGGAAGAAAAGCATCAGCCGCGTTGGCCAGAAAGGCGTGACTGATCGCAAGAGCGAAAAGGTTTGGCTCCCGCCGAAACAGGCTACTCCAGAGCCATCCTCCCAGAAAGACTAGAACCATGAGTCCCATGTTCGGTGCATGAATAACAGCGAAGATGGTAGCGGCACAGATCGGGGCTGATCGATTAAGTCCGGTATCAAGCAGTCTGAGGAGAACGAAACCTTGGAGTGCATACTGCTGAGCAAATCCCCACACTAGGTAATACAAGAAATTAACAATCGTTCGTCCAATATCCGCTTCAGGTGCCACGAGCACTATGCTGACCATTGCCAGTGCAACGCCTGCTGCGAGAGTTGGTCGAAGCATCATCCGGCCGGCCATGACAAAATTGTCAAGTCTGATACCGAGACGATTCAGAGAATCACCGTGCCAAAGATTGGAACCTAGCATCGCTGCGACAACTAGGAAGCGAATGCTGAAATCGAGCGCCAGCAAACCGAGAGGTTGAAGTACCCAAATAATGACGAGAATGGATGCGAGAACCACGAACAGTTCTATGGCAGAGGCCCATGCGGACCAGGCGTCGCGACGTGGTGAACTTGTAGCGGCTTCCATCTTATTTCTGCTGGCGTCTGTTCAAGTGCTCTGGTTCACTGTATTGCCTGATCTTGATCCAACGGGGAATGTCTGGAGTGTCTCGCTTCTGTTTGTCATTCTTGTTGGTGCCTATCTCGGACTCAGTGTCAGCGATGCACGTGAACGGATATGGTTTCTACTGGGCGGTTCGACCCGACGTCTCTTAATTGGCCCAGGGTTTCTTCTTATAGTTGCACTTGCCTATGCCTGGACAAACGGGCTCCCGATGGAACCGCGAGTTACCGTTTACGCCGCTTATCTTTTCGCGCCTCCCGTGTTGATTCTTCTTTGTTGTCGAAGCAGCGCATCGACGTCGCTGTGGGGGTTGGCTGCGGCGCTTCTTTTCTGGATGCCCATAGAGTTTGACCTGTTGCCTTCACTGCCGTTTCCTCCTCCGGATGGCTACGACGTTAGTCGGGTCGTTGCGATTGTTGCGGCATTTTATCTGTTTCTTGTCGGGTGGCCATTAAAAGGGATTGGCTATTCTCTGTCGTTTGGCTGGGACGATTTAAAATTAGCGGGTACGGCTTTTGTGATCTACGCATTAGTGGCACTTCCGCTGGGGCTTACCATCGGGTTTCTGGCTTGGCGACCGGATGTCAGTATTGGAGGGCTGTTGGTGACGCCGATTGTCATCTATTTGATCACGGCTCTACCAGAGGAGTTTCTGTTCCGAGGTGTGATGCAGAATATTCTTATGCGCTACTGCGGTTCAAAGATCGGCCTAATACTGGCGGCCATTATTTTCGGACTGGCCCACCTGCCCGACCTGCGGTATGTCCTCCTTGCTACATTGGCTGGTCTTGCGTACGGGTGGGTATATTCGCGGACCGGAAGAATTACGGCTTCGGCTCTGACTCACACAAGTGTGAACTGGATCTGGGGTCTCTTGCTATCCTATCCATGAACCATGAATTATCATGTGCTGATTGGATGTTTTGGTGGAGTAATCGGCAAAGTTGTGGCTAAGTAAATCGACTGGTTGTAGGAGGCTGGACATGAAGGAGCGACTGCTGAAACTAATCGGTGCAAGCATCGTCATTGGTCCCATCGCCGTAGCGCTCCAACTGACGACAGTTGATGTGGGCGGGCAAACTCAAGATACGACGACGTGGGGTCACCCTAATCTAGAAGGTATTTGGCTCGATGTTTACGATACACCGTTTCAACGGGCGCCTGAACTCGCTGACCGAGAATTTACGACCGCCGAAGAGCGGGCCGAACGAGATCAGGCGCGTATGGGCAGTTCCGGGCGTAATCGGCGCGTGACGCGCGGGAGCCAGCAGGATGTTGCCGGTGCGTATAACGCTGTCTACACTTCCGCCAAGCCCGCCGGTCCACGGACGTCATTGGTCGTCGATCCGCCGAATGGGAGAATACCCGAACTGACAAAGGAGGCTCAGCGACAGAGCGTCGTGCAGCGAGAGTGGCGTCTCATGCTTCTACGAAATACTGAGACTTGCCAATATGAAGCGCGTGCCTGTGTTGGTGGAGAATATGGACCACCGTCGCCGCGGCGCTACGATATTGCTCCGTTCTATAACACCAGCCGTATGAACCGCCATGATGGTCCAGAGGATCAAAGTATGGGCGACCGTTGCATGTCGGGGACCACACCTGAGTTTCGGGGATTTCGTCGCATCGTCCAGGGCGAAGGTTCGATTGCTCTGGCCTATGACACGGGACAGGGTCAAGGTTACCAGCGTGTCGTCAACTTGAGTGGCAAACATCCGCCGAGTCGAATTCGTTTGCGACATGGCGACTCGCGTGGCCATTGGGAAGGTGACACCTTAGTGATCGAGACGACAAATTTTTCACCCAAGTTCACGTTTTCGCCAGTTCGTGGAGGTGCTGCATCAGGTGGGAACCGAACCTTGATCGAACGGTATCGGCGTGTTGATGACGACACCCTCGAGTACGAAGTGACCGTCTCGGATCCGACGGTGTGGGCGGCAGCTTGGACTGTTCGGCAGGAACTTAAACGTCAGAGTGATGAGCAAAATAGAATCTACTATGAACCGCGCTGCCACGAAGGCAATTACGGGCTTCCGGCGTTGTTGATTGGTGCCAGGATCGAAGAACAGGCGTTTGCGTCAGGTCGAGGCCCTGATCCGTTTTCTTTAGATACCGCTACGGACTTTGGTGGAGGTGTGCAGTAGTGAACAATAGCCTTATGCGCGCCGAGCATCATTTACGTTTCTAAATTGGTGCGCTCAATTTGGTCACCAACGAAAATGGCCGATGGGGGATTCGTGCACGGTCGAATTTCTCGCCGTTACTAGAGATTCATGCGCGTTAACGTCGGTGGTCGGCTTTTTCGATTTTGGTTGCTGACTCTCGCACTTGCAGTTGTGAGTCTGACGTCGCTCGCCTGTGCCCCAGAACCTGATGGTGCTGTCGTATTTGCTGACCACTGTGCCTCGTGTCATCTGGACCCTCTATTTCCACGTGCGCCTCCCCTTGACATGATGCAGGGGTGGAGACCGGAGTTGATTGTGATGACGCTCACTACCGGGCTCATGCAGGAGCAGGGTCAGTTGCTTACTTCGCAAGAACAGCAGTCAGTGGCAGAGTTCATCAGTGTTGGCGCTCATGACGATGCTGAATGAGAGGGCTCACAGGTTCCGAGATGCTCTCGCCCTAATGCTGGAGGACGAACAAATGACAAGACGACCGCGTGGCACATTCTTGATCGTTGGTTTGATAGTGGGGTGTCTGACCGTGAGTGTCGAGGCACGTGTGGTCCGAATCGTGGTTGAGCGGACCACACCCTACAATGAGGGTCAGAGTTTCGGGACTGTCGGTTCCTTTGAACGTTTAGAGGGGACCGTGTATATGGAGATCGATCCGGACAATGCGCTCAATGATGTGATTGTCAATATTGAACGAGTTCCACGGAACTCGGATGGCTTGGTGGAATTTAGTGCGCCGTTCGTCATCATTAAGCCGGTGGATATGATGCGTGGGAATCGCAAGATTCTCTATGGAATTAATAATCGCGGTAATGCGATTGAGATTCCTTTCCAGACTTTTCCACCACTGCCACCAGGTGCGTCTCCTGAGTCAGCTGACGGTCTGTTTTTTCGGCTTGGTTACACACTTGTCGATGCAGGTTGGGCAGGTGATATTGTGACGACTGCTACGCGCCTTGGGGCGAATCTTCCAGTGGCTGTCCAGCCTGATGGGAGTCCGATCGTTTCACACATTCGTGTCGAGTATCCGGCTGACTCGCCTGGTGGCCCTACCGGAAGTGGCGATGACATGATTTCGAGCTATTCGCTCCCGCTCAAGGGAACGGACCGGTTTGTGTCTTACGAAACTGCTGACACTCGCACGGTCAACTCAACATTGACCGTGCGCGATTCGATCGACGGTGTACGACAGTCGATTGCTTCTGACCGTTGGGCGTTTGGGACATGCTCGACCGGTCAGTCATCACATGCACCAACAACTCGAGACATTTGTATTTTTGATGGATTGAAGCGTGACCATATATACGAACTTATCTATCCAGCCAAGAATCCATGGGTGATGGGTTTGGGCTATGCCGTGACTCGGGATTTGGCTGCGTTCCTTCGTTATGAGACTGCCGACGCGGCAGGTGCGCCGAACCCACTGTTTACTAACAACGCTATCGAGGGCATTCGTCGTGTTTATGGACTCGGGATTTCGTCGACCGGGATGTATTTACGGGATTTTCTCTATCTTGGCTTCAACGAAGATGAAGCGCATCGGCAAGTCTTTGACGCGGTTCGAATTCACATTCCTGGAACCCACAGACTTTTCGCGAACGTTGAGTTTGCAGACCCGAATATCTATTCACGCCAAGACCGAACTGCTGACTTTATTTCAACCGCGTATCCGCCGCTCACTTATGCAGTGACAACGGATCCGATTACCAACATTCGGGACGGTATCCTGAAGAGACCAGAGACAGACCCACTTGTATTCCACATTGACACCAGTAATGAGTTTTGGCAGATGAAGGCATCACTTAACGTGCACGATGGTGTCGGTAACCCAGTACCGATTCCTGAAAACGTTCGGTTTTACTTTATGTCTAGTCATCCGCACGGTGGCGCTACAGGAGTAGGGGTAGTTCCAACAGATCGGGGTGCATGCGAGTACGTAACGAACAGTTATCGCAGCACCGCGCCCACGATGCGAGCGCTTTTGGTTGCACTGGACGAGTGGGCCGACCAAGGAGTTGAACCGCCGAGTTCTAAATACCCCGATATCCGACGCGGAACACTCTCGACAGTTGAAGAAGTGGCTCGAACGTTTCCCAATATTCCTGGCGTGGTTTTTCCTACGCGTGTTAATGAGCTTCGGGTGCTTGACTTCGGGCCAATGTTTGGTTCGTCGGGAGGACGGCAGACCATCTTGCCGCCTTCACGTGGGCAATCCTATCAAGCGCTTATTCCTACGGTCGATCGAGACGGGCACGACGTTGCAGGAATTCGTTCAGTTGACGTTGCTGTTCCCGTCGGTACAAATACGGGTTGGAATCTCTATCCCTCAGGTCCACGTCAACGGGATTTGTGCGGTTTGGCAGGATCATTTTTTGCCTTTGCCAAGACCCGTGCAGAGCGACTTGCGAACGGTGACCCGAGACGTTCACTTGAAGAGCGGTACGGCGATCATGACGGCTTCGTAGAGGCAGTTCGCCGCGCGGCCCAGGATTCGGTAGCTCAGCGAACCTTGCTTCAGGAAGATGCGGATATTGTTATCAGCATGGCGCAAAAGAGCGATATTCTTCACTGAGAAACTATTGTTGTCCTTGGCTGCCCTAAGGTAGCCTACGCCAGCGAGGAGCGTGAATTCATGAAACGTCTATCCATCGTCCTCTCGCTTTCCCTGTTTGGTCTTGGTGGTGTTGCCACCGGCCAAGTGCCGAGTTCTGAAATCGAGACGTCGTCTTTTGAACCTGTCACTTGGGAACGCCTTGTCAACGCCGAAGAGGAGCCACAAAATTGGCTCATGTATTCCGGCACCTTTGACAGCAAACGCCACAGTCGGCTCGACCAGGTCCATACTCGAAATGTAAATCGACTTGAACTGAAATGGACACACCAACTGTCGGCATTGGACCGGGCTGAGACGACACCGCTCGTTGTCGACGGCGTCATGTTTATCACTGAAGCTCCCAGTAACGTGCTTGCCGTTGACGCTGCGACTGGACGACCGTATTGGCGGTATGAACACGAGTTGCCAGAAGATCTGCGCATTTGTTGTGGCCGGAACAACCGCGGTGTTGCGATTCTTGGCGATACTCTCTACATGAGCACGCTCGATGCACACTTGGCGGCTATCGACGCCAGAACTGGAAATCTTTTGTGGGCATCTGCGGCGGCTGACTATCGGTCCGGCTACAGCAAGACGGCCGCGCCTCTTATTGTTAAGGACAAGGTGGTCACTGGTATCGCAGGGGGTGAATTTGGGATCCGTGGGTTCCTTGATGCCTACAACGCCTCGACGGGCACGCGTGACTGGCGCACCTATACGATTCCTGGTCCTGATAATCCTGACAACCAAAGTTGGTCTGGTGATTCGTGGCGCACTGGTGGCTCGCCCACGTGGATCACCGGGTCTTATGACCCGGAACTTGACTTGGTGTATTGGGGGACCGGGAATCCAGGTCCAGACTATAACGGGGATGTGCGAATAGGTGACAACCTGTACGCTGATTCAGCATTAGCCCTGGATGGAGACACTGGAGACTCGGTGATGGAACTTTTGTTTGATCTCCAGAA
>CAZWIL010000073.1:0-10676 GCA_964634175.1 uncultured Vicinamibacteraceae bacterium | reverse complement strand
ATGAGGATGTGACCCACGCCACCGTGCATAAAGAGATACGTTAAGGGCTGCCAGAGCATGAACCGCGTTAAAACGAGTTCAGGTGTCAAGCCGAGGAGATAGCTTAGCCAGCCAAAAGCCGGTGGTATGAGCGAGGTAATCAAAAATACTGCAACGTTTGTCCAGATGAGAGCTTTGACGACTGGCGTCATTAGACTTAGACCCGAACCAAATTGATGGTGAGTTGGGCTCGAGGAATATGGATATCGCATGTCAGAGAGTTTTGCCGAACTTAAGCATCTAAATAATCAACTAGTTTAAGAATTAGATAATCGTACCACGGACGTAGCTGATAAGTGTTCTGTTTAGCCTAGGCGTAACAGTCAAGCTATTCGATTTCGGCCGGGCACGAATTGTCGTTCTAAATCCTGCCACTCTGAAATCCGCAGCAGTCTGGCACTCGCAGCGAGGACGGCTACGCCAATGAGAACGCTTCCGAAGACCTGAAACACCCGTGCTAGAAGGCCGGTTCCGGGTAGAGAATCCACAAGCCAGCTATGGCCGATTGAAACTGCCACAGCCATGAAGGCTGCTGCCACGGTGATCTTGAAGCCGGTCTTGAGAATTCGAATGAGGTCTACTCCGTGTAAGCGTCGGTGGAGGAGTCCGACTAAGACCAACGCATTGAATAGGGCTGCAATCGAGGTTCCTAAGGCGAGGCCTCTGAATCCTAAAATCTGAACCAAAATAAGATTGAGGGTGATGTTAAGAGCAACTGACATCAGGCTTACTAGCGCTGGGGTGAGGCTGTTCCGCATCGCGTAAAAGCATGGAATAGCAATTCGAACAGCCGAATAGCCAACCAAGCCAGGTGCATAGAACAGCAGTGCAGCAGTTGTCGCGGTGGTGTCAGATGGTCCGAAACTTCCTCGTTGAAAGATTAAGCCGATGATTGGCTCGGCTAGAACCATCAAACCAATCAGTGCTGGAATATTGAGTACGAGCATCATACGCATGGCGTTGGAAACTGTTTTTCGAAATTCCGGTAAATCTTCGTGGGCTGCTTGTCTCGAAATGGCTGGTAGCGTGGCCGTAGCAATCGATACGCCGAACAGTCCGATCGGAAGATACATCACACGGAAGGCGTAGCTTAGCCACGAGACCGCTCCAGTGCCTTCTCCGGTAGCGAGCACCATGTTGACTAACAAGTTGACCTGAAGCGCTGCGCCAGCAATAGTGCCAGGTCCTATTAATCCTAGAATTTCGCGGAGGCCGGAATCTCTTGGGTTGAATTCTGGTTGATATCGGTAGCCTTCTCGATAGAGGCTTGGTAGCTGTAGAACAATTTGGCCGAAGCCGCCGATGAGTGCACCTATAGCAATGGCGGTGATCGGGTGGAATCCCCACCGAGGCATTACGGGGACGAGTAAGACTGCACTTGCAATGACCCCCACGTTGAACATCGCGGGAGACAGTGCGGGTGCAAGAAAGCGATTAAGTGAATTAAGCATGCCCATCACTGCGGCCGCGATGGCGACCAAAGTCAAGAATGGGAGCATGATTCTGGTCAAGAAGATCGTAAGTTCAAGTTTTCCTGGAACCTGCGCGTAGTTCCCTGCTAACAGTCTTGCCAAAGGATCTGCAAAAATGATTCCAAGTACCACCAAAGTGCCGGTAGCGATGATCAAGCCGTTCACTAACTGATTGCCAACTTGCCATGCCGCAGCTTTGCCCTGCAATGTCAATCGCCGTGTGAACGTTGGAACGAAAGCGGCACTCATTACACCTTCGGCAAATAGGTCTCGCATTAAGTTGGGGATCCGATAGGCTACGTTGAACGCATCCATAGCGTTACTGGCCCCAAACAAATAGGCGAGCGTTTGATCACGGACAAGGCCCAGCACCCGGCTGGTTAATGTTGCGGCACCGATGGTTCGGGCTGACTGCGCGAGATGGTTTAACCCGTGCTGGCTATCCTGAGAGCTTCTTGATGACGCCCCCGTGGGCGGGGTGGATTCTGAGGGCGTCATAGCTGGCGGTGAGGGTAGCATAGGAGAATACTGAATGTGACTTCCGATCGTGAATTGCAAGGCATTGCTAGGTTGATGGTAAGGTTTGATTCGCTTCGAACACCGATAGGGAACGTCTTCGTTGCCTCATCGTCGCAAGGTATCTGCAATGTTCGTTTCGACGGACCAAGCGAGAAGGATTACCGGTCTTATCTCGTCTCACAAGCAGACAATGTTTCTGGTGACGGAGATGCTCTACAGCGGGCCATAGTTGAGCTTGAGGCCTATTTTCAGGGTCGACTCACCCAGTTTACAGTTCCAATCGACCTGCGAAGTGTTACCGATTTCACCCGGCGGGTTCTCCTAGCCACTCGGTGTATTCCGTTTGCACACTTAAAGACTTATGGAGGTATCGCAAGTGCCATACGTTCCCCTCTGGCTGCGCGGGCCGTCGGAGGAGCCTTGGGTCGAAATCCGATTCCAATCATTGTTCCTTGCCACCGCGTGATTGCTCATGGCGGAAAATTGGGTGGGTTTACAGGTGGCCTGACTATAAAACGGGCCTTGTTGGCGATTGAAGGACACATGCCAGATGAGGTCTTGAGAGACGTCGAGTAAAATTAGCTAACAGATATTAGAAACTAGTAAAGGAGTTGCGTGGAATGAGTCTCAAACAGGCTGATGTCCAGACGGCGTACAAGCTACAGTGTGATGCCGATTACACATACATTGATGTTCGTTCGATTCCTGAATTCGAGAACGGTCATCCAGTTGGTGCTCATAACGTACCGCTGCTAAATTTGGATTCTCGGACGGGACAGATGCAGCCAAATCCTGATTTCTTAGCCGTCATACAGGCCAACTACGCAGGCGATTCGAAGCTGCTTGTGGGATGTCAGATGGGAGGTCGGTCGACACAGGCGGGTCAAATCCTGATCGCAGCGGGTTATCAAGACATAACGAATGTTGTTGGGGGCTTCGGCGGGGCACAGAACAGAATCACCGGTGAAAGGAATGAAGGTTGGGTTGATGCCGGGCTTCCTGTCGAACAGGGTGCTCCAACCGAAAATTCGTATCAGGCCCTTCAGCAAAAGGTAGTCAGTCCAGACTGAAGGCTTGTTACGATCCCAGAGTTGCTTCGAACTCTGAAGCGAGTTGTAAGAGGGACTCGGTGTGATGACGTCGTCCCACCAGCTGGGTCGCTGACGGGAGACCAGCGGCCGTAGTGCCAGTCGGTAGGGAGATAGCTGGGTGCCCCGTCAAGTTGAAAAGTTGTGTTAAACGCAGTGAGACTGCCCGAAGGTCCTGCAATTGTCCGTCAATTAGAGCGTGGGTAGAGCCGGGTTTTGGTGCGGGAATTGCGAGGGTCGGTAGAATGAGCGCGTCGATACCATCCAGGTTTCGATCGACTTCGGTTTGTAAGACCGCTCGGTCGACCTGCATTCGATGATAGTCGTCTTCAGACACGTGTCGTCCCAAACTAAGTCGGTCTCGGACATCCGGTGAATAGTGGTCGAATCGCGTCTCCAAGAGATGTTCGTGAATCTGAAACGCTTCGTATAACTGAGTGAGGCGATAGGTAGTAGCGATGGTATCTGCATGGCCAATGCTGAGTTCTCGAATGGCGTAACCGGCCTTCCGCAGGTGGTCGACGGTTTCTTCGAAACTGCGGCGGATATCTGCATCGAGTTGATCCAAGAAATAGGGCTGAAGCAGACCTAGCTGCCTGCGCGGTTGTTTTGTGTGCCACAACACGTCGTCTGTCTCGATTCGTCTCGCCCCGCCGGCCATTACCTGGTAGATGAGCGCGGCGTCGCCGACTGTATTCGCCAGCGGCCCAACGTGGTCCAGCGTTGGCGCTAGAGGGACAATTCCCTCGGTGATCAGTTCCCCTTGTGTTGGCTTAAGACCAACGACTCCGCATGCCGCGGCTGGTATACGGATTGAACCACCGGTATCAGTTCCTATTGAGGCGAGTGCCATTCCAGCTGCTACCGATGCTGCTGATCCGCTACTGGAGCCGCCCGCCAAGCGATCGGGTGCACGTGGATTGCGTGTTGGTCCGAATGCAGAATCTTCCCCAGTTGTTCCGTATGCAAACTCATGAAGATTGCATTTTCCAATAAAGATAGCCCCTGCGGCTCTGAGTCGAGCGATTACTGTCGCGTCGCTTGTCGCACGATGTCCCTGTCGAACCGCGGACGCGGCGGTCGTAGGAACTCCATCCAGATCGATGATGTCCTTAATGGAGATTGGAATGCCGTGTAAGAGTCCTCGGTCTTCGCCACGTTTGATTTCCTCGTCGGTTCGGCGCGCTTGGGCTTGTGCCTCATCGGTGAGGACAGTTATAAAGGCATTGATATCTTTCTCATGTTCAGCAATGGCCTGCAGACACTGATCGACAATCTGTAGGGTGGTCGTTTGTCCATTTCTGATCTGCCGGGCGAGTTCTCTGATGGAAGGCATCTGGTTCAGCATTAAATCATTGCATCGTCCCAGAAGAGATCGCCGTGTTTAAATCGGGTCACGTCAAAAGCTGAGATATCGATTGACGATTGGCCAGTAAGGATTAATTCGGACACTGAGCGGCCTGCACCGGGTGCCATCATTAAGCCGTGGCCACTGAATCCCGTTGCTAGAAATAGTCCTGAAAGGTCTGGGTGTTCGCCTATGACAGGATTATGGTCATTGGTCATTTCGTAAAGTCCAGCCCACCCGTTGATGAGCCGAACATTCTCAAGCGTAGGCACTCGCCGGACCATCGGCTCGCGGAATTCGGATTCCCAACGCGTGAAGTCACACGAAAAATCCTCGCCAGGTGGTTCGTTAGTCTTGGTGCAGGCGACGATTAAGTTGTCTGGGGCGTGTGGTCCGGCCGGGTCTTCGTGTCTCCAATGTACGCCTGTTGGGTCAACAACAACAGGGAAACGGTATGGCCATCGTTGTGGTAGGGCGCAGCGAAACAATTGTTGTTTTACCGGTTCGACGGGGACTTCGATACCGATCATTTGTCCAAGGGCGGCCGAGTAGGCACCTGCGGCAATCACAACCGTCCCGGTTGAGATTTGGTTGCCAGATTTAAGTGATACGGTTGACGATTGGCCAGAATTCATTGTGATGTTAGTTACCTCGGTGGTCAGGTATTGGGTGCCTACTTCGGCGGCAGCACATCTAAGGCCGTTAAGGATAGCGCTAGGATTTACGTATCCATCTTGGGGCCCAAACACTCCGAACTCAATGTCATCGAGGACCACGTCAGGTAGAAGGCGCTGAATTTGGTCAACCTCGAGTCGGTCCACAGATGCGCCAAGCTGTTGCTGCCGGTATAGGCGTTTTTCAAAGTATTCTGCTCGCACAGCATTTACGAGAAACAAATATCCCCGCTGGTGAAAGCTCGCCTGACTCTCGTGTAGATGTCCAAACCTTGCGTCAAAGTTGCGATAAAAGTTCACGCCGTACTGGGCAAGCTGAATGTTGACTCGTGAGCTAAATTGCTGGCGGATGCCTCCCATGGCCAAGCGGGAGGAGGCTCGAGTGTAAGAGGGATCACGTTCGATCACGATGACATCGAGCGTGCTGTCACTACTCAGGAGGTGGAAGGCGATACTCGAGCCAATGACACCTCCCCCGATGATGACGATACGTTGAGATATCATCGAAACACGAAACCGCGCGCAGGCAAGCGTGGTTGACCACCGTGTTCGAGGTATCGTTTCAGGCCGGTTAGCGAATCAATCCATCCGGATGCGAGCAAGTCATAATATCGGGACCAGCGCTCACCGTTTTCCGAACTGCTCTGACGTACTGTCAGGGCGGTAGCGGGGCCACTCACCTTACAAGTAACCTCAAGAACCATGGGACCGATGGGATCACTTTCTGGTGGCAGCCAGTGCGCATCGGCAACGAGAAACTCTTGGCCGTTTCGAAATTCCATCACTGTGCCGTAGAACACGCCTCCAAGGGAACCGAGTACTGCGTCTTGGAAGGGGGTCTGTTCCCATTCGACGGCATAAATTCCAAGTGGCCGGGGCGTGGTTACGGAGCGCGCAGTTTTCCACCACGCTGCGAGTGACGTTGGATCGAAGAACGCGGCTATGACCTTAGTCGGCGCTGCGGTTACATGGATTGTGTGCTCGAATTGACATATTGAGGTTTCTCGCATGGGTAAAGCGCAAATCGTAACATGCTAAAAAATATTCTTGTTCCTTATTCATAGAGAAGAAATTGTTGGCGCACAGGTTCGAATTCTTCCAAACTTGACGCCCAAGATCCCACAATCGTGTGAGCGGACAAGTTACTCTCAACCTGTTCACGAAAGCCGGATGTTCCCACAAGGATGTCGATTGGTGCTTTCACGTGTTCGTATTCGTAGGGAGGTCTTCGCCATTCGAATAAGTCAGGATTTTGCTGTCGCAGCGCTTGCAACAGCGCTACGGATACTTCAACTGATTGAAAGATGTTGCGATCAGCGACATGTATTTGGCATCCGCTGCATACCTGCCCCGCGTGTTTTTGGAAAGTAGGTTGAAACTGTATTGGTCGAAAAACTACTCCCGGCAATTGTAGGACGTTCAACGTGTTCACTAGTTTTTCTGCATCTATCCACGGTGCGCCAATCAATTCAAACGGCCGGGTTGTGCCTCGACCTTCTGACACGTTAGTGCCTTCGAAAAGAACGCAGCCGGGATAGACCACTGCGCTGTCAATTGTTGGAAGGTTTGGCGATGGCATTACCCAAGTGAGACCAGTGTTCTCGTAGTAGCTATCTCGGGTCCAGCCGCTCATGGGGATGACATCAAGTTCGGCTCCAATGCCGTAATGTGTATTAAATAGACGGGCTAGTTCGCCGATTGTCATGGCGTGCCGAAGAGGTATCGGAAACTGACCTACGAAGGATTGGAGGCCAGTTTCGAGTGTCGGTCCTTCTACAACAAGGCCACCGATGGGATTAGGGCGGTCACACACAACCACGGCCACGCCCTGGCGACTTGCAGCACGTAAACAATTAGCTAGGGTGTATGCATACGTATATACCCGGGTTCCGACGTCTTGCAGATCGATGATGAGCACATCGAGACCTTGCAGCATCTGAGCGGTGGGTTCCCGTGTGTCGGCATACAGTGAGTAAACTGGGATTCCATAGATGGGGTGCCTGGCGTTAGCGGTCTCGATCATGTTGTCTTGTTCGACCGAGTGGAAACCGTGTTGAGGTCCGAACAAAGCTGTGAGCGTTAAGTCCGGGTCGGCTGCAACCCGGTCGACAATATGATGGAGCTCTGAATCAACTGAGGCCGCATTGCACACAACACCCACGCTTCGTCCGTTGAGTCGATCGGATGACAATAATTGGTCCGAGCCAAGCGCAACTAAAGTCTGAGTGGTCATAAGTGAAAAATAATCAGTCTTCTTATCTTCCTAGCGTCCAAATGGGTTCACGTTCGGTGCATTCTTGTATGAGACAGGTCATTAGAGTCTACACGCTAGTTTTTTGAGAGAATGAGTCTATTGGCGATAGGGAATCTGAGCATTTCTAATTGTGAATTGTGTAAGGTGTCAAGAATGATGCACGGTAGATTGAACATTCGAGTTTTCTAATGCGACCGCTGCAGGGAACCACAGTTGTTGCACTTGAACAGGCGGTCTCGGCCCCCTTCGCAACTCGTCAATTGGCTGACCTAGGTGCTCGGGTGATCAAGATTGAACGACCTGGAACTGGGGACTTTGCCAGGGACTATGATCAGAGTGTCTGCGGGATGTCGAGTCATTTCGTCTGGCTCAATCGGTCGAAAGAGTCATTAACGCTCAACATTAAACGACCTGAAGCTATCGGAGTTATGGACAGACTAATAGGTCGAGCCGATGTTTTTGTGCAGAACTTGAGTCCAGAGTCGGCTGTGCGATTGGGGGTCAGTGCTCACCAATTGCGAGCACGCTTTCCATCTTTGGTAGCGTGTGACATTTCAGGTTACGGCTCCGATGGGCCGTATGGTAGTAAGAAAGCGTACGATTTGATGGTACAGGCCGAGACGGGCCTGTTGTCTATTAACGGTTCGGTGGACGAACCGGCGAAAGTAGCGATTTCGGTTGCTGATATTTCGGCAGGTATGTATGCGTTAACCAGTATCCTGAGTGCACTGCTGATGCAGTCTCGCACGGGCATCGGGGCGGCGATCGAAATCTCGATGCTTGAGGCTCTAGGTGAATGGATGGGCTATCCCTTATATTACAGCGGCTACGGCGACAAACCGTTGTCACGAACAGGTCCGCAGCATGCAACGATCGCGCCTTATGGACCGTTTTCTGTTGCTCATGGGGAAGTGATTTATCTCGGTGTTCAGAACGAGCGGGAGTGGCTAGCTTTTTGTCAAAAGGTTTTGCGCCAACCGGCCCTGGCCGCCGATTCTCGGTTTAACGGCAATTCCAGGCGAGTGAAGCACCTGACTGAACTCCACGATATCGTCGACCCAATCTTGTCTGCGCTATCGGCGAAAGAGGCCATTGCTCGATTAGACCAAGCCGGAGTGGCGCACGCGCGTTTTAACACGGTCGAGGATTTTGCCGCACATCCGCAGTTTTCAGCACGCGGACGCTGGACTGATGTCGGTTCGCCCGTTGGCCCGCTGCGGGCTCTTTATCCGCCGTGGAGTATCGAGAATGTGGTACCACGAATGGACCCCGTTCCCGAGATTGGCCAGCAGACAGGAGACATTCTCAGGGAACTTGGCTACGATGACTCGGCGGTGGAATCTTGGCGGTCAGCGGGGGTTGTGTGACTTCACTCGGACGATGATATGACGATTAAAGAGGGATGGACGGGAAGGGTGTATGAAGACTTTGAGATCGGCGATGTCTATCGGCATCCTGTCGGGCGAACCGTGATCGCCGCAGACAATGTTTGGTTCACATTGCTTACCCAGAACAACAACCCCATCCATTTCGATCATGTTTATGCTGGTGGAACTGAGTACGGTCGTCCCATAGTGGATTCGACGTTCACACTGGCCTTGGTGACCGGGCAGTCGGTCATCGATCTGGGGCTCAACGTGATGGCTAATCTCGGGTGGGATGACGTCCGCCTGCCAAGTCCTGTGTTCGAGGGCGATACGATTTATTCCGAGAGTAAAGTGCTCAAGAGACGAGAGTCAAAGTCACGACCAAACGTGGGCATTGTCACGGTTCGAACGACAGGATCTAATCAGAACGGCACGATTGTGATCGAGTTTCAGCGAACATTTATGGTCTATAAGCAAGGTTGTACACCGGAAACGCGGCGCGTGTTCCCTTCGCCGTCGACGTCTTGAATTCAGATGAGGAGGCAGACTCGATGATTGCGTTCGCACGGCAGCGCACTCGCATTTGTTGCTTACTGATTACTCTCGCTGTGTCGTTTGTCATGTCTGCTTGCGGTGGACCTGATACTTTGATTGCTGGTGACATAGCCTTCGTCGACGTCAATGTGTTGCCGATGGACAGCGAGGATGTGCTTGAAGACCAAGTTGTTGTTATCCAGGATGGCCGAATTATAGCTATCGGTAGTGCTGACGATATCGGCCCTGAGGAAGGGGTTGAGGTTATTGATGGCGACGACTCTTATCTGATGCCCGGCTTGACTGAAATGCATGGTCACCTGCCAGATCCGAGGCAGTCAGATGTCGATATCAGGAACGTGCTGTTTCTGTACGTTGCAAACGGAGTCACCACGGTTCGCGGCATGCAAGGGGACCCATCACAGTTTAGGATGCGGGAACAGATTCGTCATGGGCTTCTGACAGGACCTCAGTTGTATCTCGGTAGCATTTCTATGAACGGGGACCGCGTATCGGTAGCGGCGGAGGCGGAGCAACGGGTTCGCGAGTACAAAGTCGACGGATACGACCTGCTCAAAGTCCACGAAGGCTTGACCGTCGAAGCGTTTCATGCATTGGCTGAAACAGCAAAGGAAGTAGATATTCCGTTTGGGGGGCACGTACCAGATGCGGTGGGACTCCGGGTTGCATTAGCTGTCGGCCAACAGTCGATAGACCATCTGGATAATTACATCGAGGCACTTGTCCCTGAGACTTTTCAACCGGATTCTCCTGTTGGGCTTCGTGGTGTCGGGGAGCTGATGGCCATCGTGGATGAATCGCTAATGTCCGACCTCGTCGAGGCTACAGTCAATGCGGGTACGTGGGTTGTGCCGACAATGGTTTTATGGGAGACGGCCTTTTTCAACGAAAGGGGCTCGGTGGAGGTTTTATCGGAGCGGCCCGAAACAAAATACATGCCACCAGAAACGGTTGAGAGGTGGATTAAGGCGGTGGATGATCGACTTGAAACTACCGACATTGATACTAATCGTCGCGTTGCGGCACTTCGGCGTTCCGTGTTGATGGCATTGCATGAAGGTGGCGCGAACATCGCCCTCGGAACGGATTCACCGCAAATCTTTAGCGTGCCTGGTTTTGCGATGCACCATGAAATGGCTCTTTACGTTGAGTTGGGTATGACGCCATACGAAGTACTTGAGATTGCCACTAGGCGCCCGGCAGAGTACTTCGATGCGGTCGATGATTTTGGCATGGTGGCAGAGGGACAGCGTGCGGACCTGCTTCTTGTAACGGGTAATCCATTTGAAGATATTCGCAACGTCGCTAATCGTGCAGGCGTCATGCTGAATGGTCGTTGGTTTTCAGCAACGGAGATCGA
>CAZWIL010000072.1:0-10684 GCA_964634175.1 uncultured Vicinamibacteraceae bacterium | reverse complement strand
ACCCAGCCCGAACGTGAGGGGCACCTCACTCTGTGAGGCATAACTTGACCCTGTCTTCACCATCTGCCACCGGCTCTGACCAGCGACGGTCACCTCGACCCTCGCGCCAATCCCGTCTCGGTTGGACTCGGTGCCAACCGTTTTGACTCGAAGTAGATTGTTCGTATTCCCACCGTCGTTCCGAAGTAGCCTCGGTGCGCCTCCATTCGACGTCATTAAAATATCCAAGTCGCCGTCGTTGTCATAATCAGCATACGCCGCCCCGCGCGCGACCATTGGTTGCTGCAAAGCGTCACCCGCCTCGTCGACAATTTCCTCAAATCGACCACGGCCGTCGTTGTGAAACAGTTGAGGTCGTTGGGCATACGTGACACGCGACTGCACTTGTTCAATATCGTCAGCGACATGCCCATTCGCGGCGAACACGTCGAGCCATCCATCAAGGTCGTAATCAAAGAAGAAACAGCCGAATGTCAGCGTTAGGAGTGTGCCCCGGCCCAGTGCCGACCGCGGCGCCTCATCAATAAATAAGCCGTTTCCCTCGTTGTGGTACAGCGCCATCATCTCATTTGAAAAATTTCCGATAATTAGACTCGGGTGACCTGACCCATCGTAGTCGGCCGCATCCACACCCATCCCGGCGCGCGCGATCCCGGCTTCACTGAAGGCCACTCCTGCAACGACCGCAATGTCATCAAAAGTTCCATCACCCTGATTCTGGAACAATTGGTTCGGCTGCGTATCATTCGTAACGAACAAATCCATCCAGCCGTCACTATTGACATCAAACATCGAGGCCGATAGCGCCTTAGCGGTCGGGTTACTCACCCCTGCCGGCAGACTCACATCTTCAAAGGTGCCATTTCCCAGATTGTGAAACAGCGTTGAACTTTGCCCTTGATAGGATTCCGGCGTGCAATAAGACTTCGTCTCACCATCAAGAGTGCAATACAGATCAATCTCTGGTGTCCACTCCACGTAGTTGGCGACAAAAAGATCCAAAGAGCCATCGTTGTCATAATCAAACCACACAGCACTTGTCGAAAATCCAGGGTCACCAGTTCCACTAGCCTCGGTGACATCCACAAACGTCCCATCACCTTGCCCTCGGAAGAGTCGATTCGGTCCTAAGGCAGTGAGATAAAGATCCGTCTGTCCATCGTTATCAAAGTCACCCGCCGCACCACCGAACCCATAAAGCGGAGTGTCGAGACCAGACCCCGAGCTGATGTCATCAAACGTGCCGTCACCGTTATTGCGGTACAACATCGCGTGTGTGTCGCTAGTGCTTTGTCCTGGCCATGTGGAAGAGTTCACCAAAACAATGTCTTGCCATCCATCATTGTCTACATCAAGCCACACACCACCGGCCCCAAGAGTCTCCGGCATGTATTTCTGACCAAACGCACCGCTAATGTGGCGGAAGCGCAAACCGGCTTCGTCGGTCACATCTACGAAAACAACCGAGGTCGTGGCAGTGATCACCACGGTTACACACAGAGCAGCACATACAGCCGCGACCCACCGCATCATAATTATTTGAACTTTCTCACAAACCCGGAGAGGCTCCATGTTCGTGGATCGATTGTCGTTCGTTGTTGTCTTCCGGCGATGCGAGACGGTATGGACCCGTGATCGCTTGTGCCGCCTCGTCCGCTTTGAACCGTTCATACAGCACCTGTTCGGCTGCGGCACGTTCGGGGTCGCCCGCCCCCTGATACGACAGCATCAAATTGTAGTGGGCCAACAGATCTTCAGGGTCAATGCGAAGAACTTCCTCAAACGTCGAAATCGCTTCTTCAAACTGTCGCTGCAAGAAGTAAAGGCGACCAATTTGCCCCAAGACAACCCGGTCTTTCGGATAGGCTTGGCGGGCCGTCTCTAGATGTGACATGGCGGCTTCATATTCTCCCAGCGAACGCAGCGCCGTGCCGAGAAAGAAATGAGCTCGGGCCAATCCTGGCTCTAGCTCGAGCGCCTGTTCAAGCAACGGGATGGCCGCATCCACATCCCCCTCTTGCAAGCGCGCACGCGCCACGTTCACAGGACCATCGACATACTCGGGATCAATAGCCATCACCCGCCGGAACGCTGCCTCTGCCCCACGGAGGTCTCCTTGCAACAACAACCCAATCCCGTAATCGTTCCATCGCTCCCGCAGCGTCCCGTCTAAAGACGGCTCCACCGCCGGCAACGGCGACTCAGCATCAACGACTAATAGTGATGTTTCATCTTCCGCCATTACCGTGGTTGGAATGTCGGGAATGGCCTTGACGTCGCCGGAAACATCTGAAGTGTCTCCAGTGAAAACCCACTGCCCATCGTCAAACGAGGGTCCGAACTGGGGTTCCGGATGGCGCGGGTCGCGCACGCCAGCGTACGACCACTGCGTTAACCACCACGCAAATTTACGGTAGTTCACCTTCGCCCGAAGGAAGATACGATCGCCCACATCCTCTGGCACCTGCAATCGATAGTGGATAGTGTCGGCGGCACCTGGCGGAATCAATCGCACATACGCAACTGATCGAGTCATCCACGCGTTCCGTTTGTTGATCGGATTTCCCCGTTCGTCAAGTTGAAGGCTACGGTAAAAATGTGCGCCAGGATCGACAGGACCACTGCCACCATCTTCCGCTGCCCCACTGTGAAGAATCACGCGCCCCTGCTCGTCTACAGCTTCGAATTCGACCCACACATCAAAGGCATCGACCGTGCCACCAGGAAAAAAATGACCAACCTTTCGCGTCCGGACAACTACCTCGACACGAACCGATTCACCCCGATGCACCGCCACGCTGGTCCCGTCAATTGGCGCCACAACCTCCGCCACTGGTCCACTCGACGTGAGCCCGCGACCGGCGCCAAACTGCAGAGACTCTTCACCAACCGCAAAGGTGCTCGACAACCTCGGTTCACCGCCACGGGCTCCCCCAACCGGTGGACTCGCCTCAGCCACTCGGGTAATCCCAAAGATGTCGACGGAAATCTGATCATCGCGAAGAAAATCCTGTACTACTTTCAATTGCTCTGCGTCACCGTTCACGAACGGCAACGCTGTGTTCGCACCAGGAAACCTATGTGAACGGACTAATCCATCATCAGCCGCAGGGTCGTCTGAGGCTACGAGTGGCATGTGACAATCTCGGCATGTCTGAGGCGTCGACGGGTAGTAAAACGAACGAGCCCCTTCTCCCGACACGCCGGACGCCTGCCAGTTGTCATACGAGTTAAACCCGCGCTGCCAGCGATAGTCATTCACCGGCACATCGAGATGAACCTTGTGGCAGGTCGAACAAAATTCGGCACTCTGCTCTCGATGAAACGGCTTCATGAATGTTCGCCGATGCGGCTCCGGTGCCAGATAGGCCAGCTTGTCGTGCACCGCCTGAAGCAACGGATTGTCACTGGCGGCTAGGTCGTGAAGCGGCGGATACTCGATGACAAAATCCCCCTGCCCCATGGTGCTCCCCACATGCACCACTGAGTGACATGAAGCGCAGCCCAAACCAGCTTGCGCCTCCGGGGTGTCGATCTGCTCACGGATCGGCTGATCAAAGCGCCAATTAAAAAACACCGCATGGTCATGACATCCGGCACACCACTTCGCCGGCTCGGGTCCGACGACATCTTGCATATACTCGATCGATTTGCGATACCACTGGTTATTGAAAGATGAAAAGTGGTGAGTGGACGCACTCCACTGCTCATAAATATCAGTATGACAACGACCACAGGCTTCGCTGGTAAGGAAAAAATTTGCCGGAATGACATCTCCCGTATTGGTATTCGCCGAGGACGGGAAAAAGGGACTCCCGAGACCGGCGCCTTCATCGTCCATTGTCGCCGGCGGTCGGATTGGGTTCTCGATCCGATACGACTGTCGCCAGCGAGCATCAAGGCTCTCGCGAAGCACCGGCGTCACAGCACCGATTAAGACGACCGCAACCAGGCTGCCGCGAACAATCGACCGCGCACCGTCAAAATTGGCGACTGCACGCCAAGCACACACACCCAGCAACGCAGCCCCACAGAGAGACGTCACAATGTGGGCCTGAAGAACGACCTCGTAGGGTCCTGTCGCTCCATAAACTAAAACGATAAGACCAAGAATGAGACCTGCCCCAGCCAAACCGAGGCCAGTGGTAAGCAAGGGCCCACCCAGCCATTCCCGGTTCAGAAGTCGAGGAATTGCGAACAGCGTGAGCGCGATCCCCAAGAACGGATGAATCGCGACATTCGCGTAGTACCAAAGTGTGGCGCTCGGAAATGCAGCGAGAACGGCCGAATTCAGCAGGAGCAGCAGACAGCCTGCAAAGAAAAGAAGGGGTACTTTGTGTGCTCTCACCATCTGGCCATCGGCAGTCTCACACCTATTAACGGAGTGTAGCAGATCGACTCCATCTCGCCGCGACGTGACCCGGGCCGCCTAAGACAACACATGTTGATTTTCTCAAACCTCCCAGACACTCGAATCGGTATCAGTAAGCAAGACCCCCGTTGCAACCCACTTCGCAACCAATGTATCTAACTATCTTAGTTCCCGAAAGAACGCCCGCACGTCATCAACAAAAAGAACAGGTTCCTCGCTCGCGGCAAAATGTCCGCCACTCGGCATCAGGGTAAAACGTTGAAGATTGTAACGAGCCTCCAACCAGCGCCGTGGAGTAAACCGAAACTCCTTCGGAAACGCCGCGCACGCCGTCGGAACCTCGACCCGCGTTGGTTCACCCGTCGGATTGTGTCGGCCTTCATAGTAGTAGCGCGCCGCGGAGGTGGCCGTCTGCGTAACCCAGTAGATCGTTAGCGTAGTTAACAGCTCATCCTTAGAAAACTTCGTTTCTGGATTTCCCTCACAGTCGCACCAACTGCGGTATTTCTCAACAATCCACGCCGCCAGCCCAGCCGGAGAGTCGTTGAGCCCATAACCCAATGTTTGCGGTTTGGTGCCATGCATATGGCTATAGCCTCGTTCTTCCTCAGTCCAAAAGGCTGCCCGTTCCTCCATCAACGCAATCTCGTCAGCAGTCAGCCCTTCATTCGGATTCTCTGGATCGGGAGGACCAGCGCTACATAAATTAAGATGCAGCCCAGCCACATGGTCGGAATCATCCATGGCCAGTTGTCGACTAATACCAGCCCCTAGGTCCCCACCCTGCGCGCCATACTGGTCATATCCTAATTGAGACATCAACTGGGCAAAGATTGCTGCGGTCCGTTCCCGTCCATAACCCAATGCCCGCGGTCGCTCGGAAAATCCATAACCGGGTATGGACGGCACAACCACATGAAAGGCATCTTCTGCGCGTCCGCCATGGTTGACCGGGTCGGTGAGAGGCCCGATCACTTTCGAGAACTCTGCGAACGACCCAGGCCATCCGTGAGTCAGGATTAGCGGAAACGCATCTGGTTCTGTCGATCGCTGGTGAATAAAATGGATGTCGACGCCATCAATCCGCGTCTTGAATTGTTCGAATTGGTTCAGGCGGCGCTCCTGGACCCGCCAATCAAACTCGTGTTGCCAATAATCCAGCAGTTGCCGTAAATACGCTTGATTCATCCCGAGCATCCACCCAACACCGTCCGGTTCATCTGGCATCCGGGTTCGCGCCAATCGTTCCTGCAGATCCTCGAGGGCCGCCGCCGGCAAATCAATGGTAAATGGCTCAATTTGGGGATCGGCCGATCCTTGATTCCCAGAGGCAAACGCTGTGGCCAGAACCTGCGGTGAGGATAGCAATCCTAGCGGCGGGGGTCCGGCTCCGACGACCATGAGACCGCCAATGGCTAACGAGATAATCAAACGCATCATAACCCTCCCCGCAATAGGGTTCTACAATTGGTGAGACGAGCGAAATCAGCGCCTTCAGTGTGTCCACGAACTTTGGGTGTGTCAAGGCATGTGGAACCCTGCGGAGACATTGCGAACCCCACACACGCAAGGTATCCTGAACACAGGCAATCGCAATGACTCAATTAACTAGACTGTGCCGCTTCACCGCGGTTGTGACGCTCGTTCTTGTTTCGTTCCTCACCGTCGTCGTCACCGGACAATCCCCGGCACTCGGTCAGCTAGTCATCACCGAAGCCCGTCCAGATTCAGACGCTGACACGTTAACAGTCTCAGGCGAAAATTTTGGCACCCGGCCGGTGGTCACGCTGGACCTCGTCCCTCTGAGAATCGAAGAGGCCACCGAAACACAAATTGTCGCAGTGGCACCAATTAGTCTGATGCCAGCGAGCGAGTATCTACTGACAGTCAGCCGAGGTCCCAGCGCGAGCGAACATGCCTCGTTCGACGTGTTCCTGGGGAGCACAAGCCCTGAGACCACGACTGGCGCGCTAGCGGAGGCTCCCACTGACGGCGAGACACTGCCCATGATCCGCAGCGATGCACAAAGTGAAGTAGCAGTCCAAGTCGGTGACCGGGTCATCACAGTTGACGAAATCGACAATGAATGGCAGCGTGCCGATCCTGCCAGTTACATAGCCTTTCAACAGCAAACCTACGAAACGCGACGGCAAATCGCAGACCGCGTAGTCGCGGATGAACTACTTGCCATTGAGGCCCGAAACCGTGGCATCAGCGTGGACGAACTGCTCGAACAAGAACTCCCGCCACGAACCGTCTCCATGCCAGACGCAGCGGTCCGGGCCCTGTATCAGGGCCTAGGTCCCGCGACACGAAGAAACACCTTCGAGCAGCTGGAGCCGGCTTTGCGGGCATGGCTTAGCAAGGTGACCGAACCAGAGCTTGCACGCGCAAACTACATCGAAGAACTAATGCAGGTCTCAACCGAGGTCAATATGTCTCTCGTTGCACCCAGGATAAGAATCGACCGCACTGACCAAGACGCGGTGATGGGTTCTGAGTCCGCGGCCATCGAACTCGTGGTGTTCGGCGATTTTCAGAACGCCGAGTACGCTCGATTCGCTGAGCAATTCAGTCGGGTACTTGAGACTTTCGGCGACAGACTGCGTATCGTTTTCAAGAATCTTCCAGCCTTGGACCGTGCAGCGGCACTCAGTTCTGCAGAAGCGGCCCAATGCGCCAAAGATCAAGATACATTCTGGTCCTACCACGACCTGCTATTGGCTCAACAGGGCATCTTTGACACGATACGTCTCAAACAACTGGCCAGTGATGTCGGACTGGACCGTGACCAGTTCGATCGATGTCTGGACAATGGCATCTTTCGGCCGACGGTGCAAAGTGCCGTCGAAGAAGCCAGACGATATGCCATTCAAGGAAGTCCAAGTTTTCTGATCAACGGCCGGTTCGCTCCCGCACCCCCGGCTTTCCTCCCGCCATTTGAATTCTTTACTCGGCTGATTGAGGAAGAACTCGCAGCGCAAACCGCATCTCCGGCCGCACGCTGACCAGAAAACATCGCGGGTCGTTACGGAACAGACGTAAGCCCCTCGACCTCGTCGATGACGACCAGCTGATTGCGCCCTACCTCCTCGAAGGTTTGTAGCGCCCCTGACGGCCAATCCACCTCAAGTGTCTGAACCTGTGCGTCCGTCGCGAGACCAAACGTGAGTGTCAACTCGCTCTGGGAAGCGTAACTTGAACCACTGTGCACCATTTGCCACTGCATACCTGACTCTGACGTCACCCGCACGACAGCACCTAACCCGCTGCGGTTTGAGGACGATCCCATTAAACGAACTCGCAGCCAGTTGTGTTGATTGCCACCGTCGTTTCGAAATAGACGCGGCCGCCCCGCCAACGTGGCAACGACTATATCGAGGTCTCCGTCGCCATCGAAATCAGCATAGGCCGCCCCCCGGCCCATGATGGGCTCATTGAAACTCTCACCGAGACCCGTCGTCACATTCGTAAACGCTCCATTCCCACGGTTCCACAGTAACAGTGGCACTTGAGTAATCTGTAATCTCGAGTCACGCATAACTTGTGACTCGTCATTGGCACCATTGGTGGCAAAGATGTCTGGAAAACCATCCAAGTCGTAGTCCATAAAAAAGACAGCCCACGTTGTTGAAAGATAGCTGGATCGACCGACTTCCGATCGGGGTGCCCGATCGACAAAGGTCAGTCCATCTTCATTGTGATACAGCCCAAGCATTTCATAGGAAAAGTTTCCGACGACCAGGTCGGGTTTTCCAGACCGATCGTAATCCGCTGCGTCTGCACCCATGTTGCCGCGAGCAACACCTAATTCGCTCAGCGCAACCCCGGCTTGAAGACCGTGATCCACAAATCCGCCGTTGCCGTTGTTGCGATACAGCTTGGCCGGAACCCGGTCACTACCTACAAAGAGGTCCGGCCAACCGTCTTGGTTGTAGTCGAATACCACAACGCCCATCGCCTTATCCGTCGGGACATTCAATCCGGCCAAGTCGGTAACATCCTCGAACCGTCCGTTCCCTGCATTACGGTATAACGCTGGTGGGAGCGGCGCATAAGCATCGGGGCCACAGTAGCCTCGCACTCCCTGCTCAATACAGGGAACCTCTAACTCGGGCGCCCAGTCTACATAGTTTCCAATGAAGAGGTCCGCCAACCCATCACGGTCGTAGTCCAGCCATGCCGCACTGACCGCAAAGTGCGGGTTCGTGATTCCAGAGGATTCTGTAACGTCCACAAACCTATTATTTCCTTCGTTGTGAAACAGGCGCCCACCATCTGCAGTGGTGACGAAGACGTCGTCTCGGCCATCGTTGTCATAATCAGCGGCGGTACCGCCGATGCCGTAAAACTCGGACGTGTCAAATCCACTACCCCTGGCGATGTCGATGAAACTTCCATCGCCGTTATTACGATAGAGTCCGTGAGTTGACGCGACATCACCCGGTGACCAATCCCCACTGTTAATGAACAACAGGTCGGACCAGCCATCTGAATCGACATCCAAGACCACTACCCCTCCGCCAAAGATCTCTGGATACCATTTTTCACCCACAGCACCGTTCTTATGAACAAAGGTAATACCAGACTGCTCAGTTACCTCTGTAAACACAACTGGTGGCATTCCTGCGTCGACATTTCTGGATTGCGCCGACAAGTCACTAGCCGCGGCAAAGACCATAAGCGCTCCCACTACGGCGCGAAAACTGAGCTGGACAGATCCGCTTGTGCCGATACGCACAAGATTAATCAAGCCCACATAGTGCCGTTTCTTCATCACCAAAGTATGCCTCGAAGCAGAACTGTGCCACCAATTGAACGTGAGTCGATCAGTGGATGCAAGTTTGAGTACCCGCACTCAGCCAACTCAGGTCACAAACCCCAAAAAACGTAACTCTCTCTTTGTCCTTGACCACCACCAAGAGAGGTGGTAAAAACCTTGTTTATAGGTGTAAAAGGATCAGATGTTCACACTGGTCCGAAGTGTAGCTGAAGCGATGCGGTTATTCGACACTACTTTGAGGAGCCTGACGATGAGAATTTTACGGCTGTTTACAATCCTCGCGGCTTTCAGTGCATTGGCGATTGGGTCTGCCAGCGCAGGAGAAGCAGAAGAGGTGACGTTCTACGGGGACGTCCTCCCGATTCTGCAGGAAAATTGCCAGAGCTGCCATCGCCCCGCAGGCCAGAACATCACCGGCATCATCGCGCCAATGTCACTGATGACGTTCGAAGAAACTCGGCCCTGGGCACGCGCTGTCGCCCGAAAAGTCGAGGCCGAAGAGATGCCGCCGTGGTATGCGACAGAACACACCGATGGCCTCTACTCCAACGAACGTGGACTGACTGACGACGAGATTCAGACCATCGTGGCATGGGCCAATTCTGGGTCTGCCGCAGGTGACAAGTCTCAGGCACCCGCGCCGCAAGTGTTTGCCGATGAAAATGGAGGCTGGTTTCTCGGGACGCCCGATTTCGTGGTAACCATGGACGAATACCTGATTCCTGACGATGCCTACGACCTGCAAACAACCTTCCGGACGAAAATTCCAGACGAACTCATTCCCGAAGAAGGCCTCTGGGTCAGCGGCTGGGAGTTTCAAACGGGCGACACCGGCGACCGGATCCACCATTTCTGCGCCGGCGTTGAAGACGCCGATACGGTGGTAACCGCCGACGCGGGCCAAGGCGAAGAAGACGAAGGGGAAGCCGCAGCTAGAGGTGGGTCGCTCGGATGTGTCTCAGCTGGCACAGAAGGCAAATTACTACCGGATGGGTGGGGCCTCTTACTTGAACGGGGTTCGACGGCGCGCTTTAACATTCACTACAACAAAGAGCCTGGCACGGGAACCGCGTTCATGAATCAAGCGTCCATGGGGTTCCATATTGCCAAGGCAACACCGAAGATCGCCTTTAAGAACGACTCCATCGGTAACCGCGGGTTCATGATTCCGGCTCACCGTGAAGGCTATCGGGTCGGTGCCGGTCGACTCATCGAAGAAGACACCTTGATTTTAAACTGGTGGCCACATGCGCACTTCCGTGGTGTGGGCGCACGCTATACGGCGACCTATCCCGATGGCACCCAGGAACTTCTACTGGACGTTCCAAAGTGGCAGCAGGCCTGGCAGGAAACCTATTGGTACAATGAACCCAAGCTGCTCCCAGCAGGAACCATGGTCGACGTAAGTTTCTGGTACGACAACACTTCAGAACATGGCCTGCGAAAAGGCTTTGACGCCGATCGCTCACTCGGCCACGCACCACGAACGAATGATGAAATGGCGCTTGGATTCGTGGCCTATGGTGAAG
>CAZWIL010000071.1:0-10770 GCA_964634175.1 uncultured Vicinamibacteraceae bacterium | reverse complement strand
GGAGGGAGAACCGATTGTCGGCTTTCAGATACCGGACACCTTCGGTAGTCTGAGCCAGAGCAATTTGTACACTTCCTGGGTCCGTTAGTGGGTGTAATGTGTTGAGTTTTTCCTCGCCCAGTGGGGTTTGGGCAAAACTTTTTACTGCTTTAACGATCCGGTCGAACTCTAGCAACCGGAGCGTTTCTTCGGTCACGACTCTGTTCCTGAGTCTAAATGGTTGATGACGCTTGCCATAGCTGCACCACCGAATCCATTGTCAATGTTAACGACTGCTACACCAGACGAGCAGCTGTTCAACATGCCAAGGAGGGCAGTCAGTCCACCAAAATTGGCACCGTACCCAACGCTTGTAGGAACTGCTATAACCGGAATGCTGACAAGGCCTCCAATAACGCTTGGTAGTGCGCCCTCCATCCCAGCCACTGCTATGATGACTCGGGCAGTTTGAAGGCGCGTTTGTTCTGCTAAGAGTCGGTGGATTCCTGCCACTCCGACGTCGTACAAAGAGTCGGTCTTATTTCCTAGGGTTTCAGACGACACTCGAGCTTCTTCAGCAACTTGGAGATCTGAGGTGCCGGCCGCAACTACTAGAACTACGCCTTTGCCGGTCTTCGGTGTTGAGTTTTCCAAAGTAATTATTCGAGCTTGCGAGTGAAATTTACAATTTGGAACAACCTGTTTTACCGCCGTATACGTGGTTTCGTCAGTCCGTGTAACCAGCAGTATTTGTCCCGCCGCCACGAGGCGCTCGGCAATCACCGCTACTTGGTGGGGTGTTTTTCCAGCTCCATAGATCACTTCTGGCATGCCAGTGCGGAGCGCCCGGTGGTGGTCGATTCGGGCAAAGCCTACATCTTCGAATGGTTGGTGTTTTAGAACATTGACGAGTTCATCTTGTGCTTGGTCAATATTGACTTCCCGCTTCTCAACTCGTTCAAGAATGTTCCGTAATGATTGCTGATTCATTCGATGATACTCAGGTTTATTATTGGTTTAGCTTGACCTGTTTGACTTGTGAACTACCGAAATGTAACGTGAACGAGGAATCGTAATCGTCATTAATCCATCGACGTTCCGCCGATGACTTCATTTATATCTTTGCTACTCTGGCTCTATTTTGTCCTTCTTGTCTGTCTGAGCGTGTTTGGTTTACATCGCTGTTACCTTGTGTATCTTTACACAAAACACCGCCGATCGGTTGCAGGAGACGCAGGCGAGGAAGTTGTGTTGTGTGAGAAATCGACTAGACGCCAGAAAGTCCCGTTTGTAACGGTCCAGCTTCCCATCTATAACGAGAAATATGTGGTCGACCGCCTTGTCAATGCGGTTGCCAATTTGAACTATCCAAGAGACTATTTCGAGGTGCAAGTCCTCGATGATTCTACCGATGAGACTCAGGAAATTGCTCGAAACGCAGTCGATCGAATTAGCCGTCGCGGTCTTGATATTCATTATCTCCATCGTAACAATCGAGAAGGGTTTAAAGCTGGTGCTTTGGCGGAGGGGCTACGGAAAGCCCGTGGCGAAGTAATTGCAATTTTCGATGCTGATTTTGTTCCGCCACCAGATTTTCTGTCTCGGATTGTGGTGCCTTTTCGCGACCCCAAGGTTGGTATGGTCCAAGGAAGATGGGGCCACTTGAATCGCGACTACTCACTCTTGACTCGTGTGCAGGCAATGTTTCTTGATGCACATTTTATTTTGGAGCACGGTGCGAGAAATCGCGCCGGTCTTTTCTTCAATTTCAATGGGACCGCTGGAGCATGGCGTCGGGAGGCGATCGATTCAGCCGGTGGCTGGGAGTATGACACGCTGACTGAGGATCTCGACTTGAGCTATCGTGCTCAACTTGCTGGGTGGCGTTTTGTGTTCCTGCAAGATTTAGTTGCACCAGCAGAGGTTCCTGTTGAGATGACGGGTTTCAAGATACAGCAGCATCGATGGGCGAGAGGGTCAATCCAAACAAGTTTCAAGTTGTTACCGAAGCTTTTGCGCGCTCGCATCCCGAGTCGCGTCAAGCTAGAAGCGTTTTTTCATCTCACTGCGAACCTGAACCATCTTTTAATGCTAATTCTGTCACTTGTTATGGTTCCGGCCCTAGTTGTGCGAAATGTGAGTGCAGCACCATCTGTTCTATTGATCGACGTGCCAATTTTTTGTGCCGCGACTCTGTCAATTGTTAATTTTTATGCCGTTAGCCAACAGGTTGTTCGGGACGATTGGTTGGCGCAGATGCGCTACATACCCGCGGCTATGGCGATTGGCATTGGTCTGTCCGTAAACAATACTCTAGCTGTAATAGGCGCTTGGATGGGGAGAGAGACACCGTTTAGGCGAACCCCGAAATATGGCGTCATACGTCAAGGCGACGAGTGGTTAACGAAGGGATATAGCCAAGTCGCTGTTGCACAACCTATCGTCGAGGTCGGTTTAGGGTTATATTTTACGGCGGGTATAGTTTATGCGGTTTCGCATGGTCTCTTGATGACACTGCCATTTCTCGTACTCTTTCAGTCAGGATTTCTTTACACAGGTTTGAAATCACTTTTACAGCAAGTTTCCAAGCGTAACGTTTCTGCTCGAGTATTGATTGCCGGGGAATGATTTCAACATTTTTTACTGAATTTCTGTTGTCTTGACATCGGGGTTCTTGCGATAGACTACGTCGTTAAATTTTGTGCCGACATCATGGTTTTTAGTTCTGGTGACCGATCGAAAACATGACAACTACAAAAACTTTTCCACCGACGGCTGGACTTGAAGGTGTCGTGGCCACATCTTCAACGATTTGTGATATCGACGGTGCTAAGGGAGTGCTCGCTTATTGCGGCTACGATATTCACGAATTAGCTCAGCACGCGACTTTTGAGGAGGTCTGTTTTCTCCTATGGCATCGCCGTCTTCCTACTCGTGGAGAACTCGGCGATCTGCAATCACAATTGGCTGCGGCACGGTTGCTCCCTGACGGAATCATTCGGTTAATGCGTTCGCTTCCGATCGACATGAGCACTGATGCCATGGGAGGATTGCGAACACTGGTGTCAGCACTGTCGCATTTTGACGGAGAAGCTGAAGATGATTCTCCAGAATCTAGGTATCGGCAAGCTGTTCGGCTTACTGCGAGGATGGGCAGTCTAGTCGCAACCTATGGCCGTTTGTCAGCTGGTGCCAACATGGTGGAACCGGATCCCGTAATCGGTCACGCAGCAAACTTTTTATTGATGCTGAATGGAACGCGGCCTACCGCCGTAGAGACTCGTGCCTTGGATGTGGCGTTGATTCTTCATGCTGACCACGAGTTGAATGCCTCGACGTTTGCTGGTCGGGTTACGGCCGCCACACTAAGCGATTTGTATTCGTCGATTGTTGCGGGTGTCGGAGCGCTGAAAGGTCCTTTACATGGTGGTGCCAATGCCGCTGTCATGCAAATGTTACTGGGAATTGGAGAGGCTGCTGACGATCAACGTGTTGACGAATTGATTCGTGAAAAGTTGAAGAAAAAGGAAAAGGTGCCTGGATTTGGACATCGTGTTTACCGAACCGAAGACCCACGGGCTACCCATCTTCGTCGCATGTCGAAAGAAGTAGGGGAGAGGACTGGGAATAATCGTTGGTTCGAAATATCACAACGGATCGAAACTGTTATGAAAACTGAGAAACAGCTAGATGCAAACGTCGATTTTTACTCGGCGTCGACTTATTATCTACTTGGTATTCCTATTGCTTTGTTCACGCCGCTATTTGCCGTCAGTCGTGTGTCAGGGTGGACCGCTCATGTCTTGGAACAGTATTCCAACAATCGTTTAATTCGACCGCGCGCCGAGTACATTGGTCCGGAATATCCACAAGCGTACGTTCAACTTGACCATCGGTAATCGTAAAGATCGAACCGGCTCGAATCCTTACTGAATAATTGATGAATCATCGTCGCGTAAGAAATTTCTCCATTATTGCGCACATCGACCATGGCAAATCCACGCTTGCCGATCGGTTGTTAGAAGCGACTGGGGCATTGAGACCTCGTGAGATGGAGGCTCAGGTACTTGACAGCATGGATCTGGAGCGAGAACGGGGAATAACGATCAAGGCACAGACGGTCAGGCTTTCTTACACTGCTCGCGACAGTCAAACTTATGTTCTTAATCTAATTGATACTCCTGGACACGTAGACTTCTCGTATGAGGTCACTCGATCACTATCTGCTTGTGAAGGTGCCCTGTTACTTGTAGACGCTTCCCAAGGTGTCGAGGCACAGACTGTTGCCAATGCTTATCTTGCGGTTGATGGCAATTTAGAGATCATTCCGGTCATTAACAAGATCGACCTTCCGGGCGCACAGATTGAGGAAGTGTCCCTACAAATTGAAGATCTTGTTGGCCTTGACTCATCAGTCACGATTCACGCTAGCGCAAAGGAAGGAAAAGGGGTTGAAGATATTTTGGAAGCGATCATCAGTCGTGTGCCTCCCCCGACGGGTGAACCGCGAAGTCCTCTTAAAGCATTGATCTTTGATTCTTGGTACGACGAGTATCGAGGAGTTGTGGTTCTGGTTCGCGTTATTGATGGCGAAATTCGTCCAAAAATGCGAGTTCGGTTTATGGCTTCTGCGCGGGATTACGAGGTCGAACAGGTCGGAGTGTTTTCACCTAAACCAGTTCCCATGGAATCCATCGGTGTGGGTGAGGTTGGTTTCGTCATTGTTGGTATTAAGAACGTAGGTGACGCAAAGATCGGCGACACGGTTACGGAAAGCGCCCGCCCCACACCGGAACCGCTGGCGGGTTTCATGGAATTGAAGCCGATGGTTTTTGCTGGCCTATATCCGGTTGAGAGCCACCAGTATCCGGAACTACGTGAAGCCTTGGAGAAGCTTCGATTAAATGACTCTTCCTTTTTCTTTGAACCGGAGACTTCCGGTGCGCTCGGATTCGGGTTTCGCTGCGGGTTCCTAGGGTTGTTACACATGGAAGTTGTTCAAGAGCGCCTTGAGCGAGAATTTAATATGGCTCTCGTGACCACTGCCCCAGGAGTGTTATATCGGTTAACAACGACGGACGGCGAGGTAACCGATATTGATAGTCCGGCAAAGCTTCCGGACGCTGGTAAGATTGCTAAAGTCGAAGAGCCCGTGATTACCGCCATGATACTCACTCCCGCGGATTACGTCGGAGCTATTTTGACTTTGTGTCAGGAGAAACGAGGGGTCCAGAAAACTTTGGAATACCATGCATCTAATCGGGTCATGATTTCTTATGAGATGCCATTTAACGAGGTTGTTCTGGATTTCTATGATCGACTTAAGACAGTCTCGAGAGGTTATGCTTCGCTCGACTATCAACTGACTGGGTATTGGGAATCTCCCCTCGTGAGACTTGATCTTTTGGTAAATGGTGAACCTGTCGATGCCCTGTCGGTCATTGTCCATCGAGACATGGCGTTTCAGCGTGGACGAACGCTAGCCACCAAGATGCGTGAGTTGATTCCTCGTCAACTTTTTGATGTGGCGATTCAGGCGGCTGTTGGTACTCGAGTCATTGCACGTGAGACGGTTCGCGCACTCCGCAAGAATGTGCTCGCGAAGTGTTATGGAGGAGATATCAGTCGTAAGCGAAAACTGCTGGAAAAACAGAAGGAAGGGAAGCGCCGGATGAAGCGGGTTGGTCGAGTAGAAATTCCGCAAGAGGCGTTTCTGGCTGTACTCAAGATTGGGACAGAATCATGAGTTCAGCTGAACTGCCCAGAAAATCTACGATTCGGGAGTATTTTGAATCAATTGTCATTGCCGTGATTTTGGCATTGTTTATCCGAACGTGGGTTGTGCAAGCTTTTAAAATTCCTACGGGTTCTATGGAACAGAATCTTCTTATCGGTGACCACTTGTTGGTAAACAAATTCGTGTTTGGACCAAGTGTGACCGATTTTGAGCGTGTGTTACTGCCAGAAGCGGATGTTCAGCGTGGGGACATTTTGGTTTTTAAGTACCCACAGCAACCAGAGCGAGACTTCATAAAGCGCGTTATCGGTCTTCCGGGTGAGAATTTCGAGGTTCGTCGAAAGCAGGTATACATTGACGGCGTAACACTCGATGAACCGTACTTGGCGAATCAGCTGCCGGCATTAGAATCTGGGGCGGTTGTGCTGGACAGGCGTGACAATTTTGGTCCCATCACTATTCCCCAGAATCACTATTTCATGATGGGTGATAATCGAGACAATTCTGAGGACAGTCGATTCTGGGGTCCGTTGCCAGAAAGTTATATCAAGGGTAAGGCGATGATGATTTATTGGTCGTATGAAGGCAATCAACCACTGATTCGACAGACCGGCCTGCGCGCGACAATCAGGCGATTTGGTTCCACAATTATAAATTTCTTCAGCGGGACTCGGTGGAATCGACTGTTCCACCAATTGGGCTGAACAGAGATTTTATCTAGGCCGTAATCCGAAAATAGCGGTGCCGACTCGAATAATTGTGGCACCTTCTTCAACTGCGACCTCAAGGTCTTGGCTCATGCCCATTGACAATTCTTCCAATGACATCGGGCTGATACCGTCTCGCACAAACTGGTCACGAAGTTGATGAAGCCGGCGAAAGAAGATTTTGGTTGTTTCGATATTGTCTGATAATGGTGGCAATGTCATAAGTCCACGTACTTTGACCGAAGCACAGTCCTTTGCTGCCTCAAGAATCCGGCGGGTTTGATCGATCGATGCTCCATGCTTAGTGGCTTCGTCCGCAAGGGCTACTTGGATGAGGAGATTCGGTTGAGTTCCCGCGAGCTGTGCTTCATTTTCAAGTCGCTGCAGGAGTTCAACGCTGTCAACGGAATGGACCCAGGAAAAACTATTCGCAACCTTCCGGACTTTGTTCGACTGTAGGTGACCCACCAAGTGCCATGTGACACCCAAATGCTTGTTAGGATCCACGGCGTCCATTTTTTGGAGCGCTTCCTGAACTCGATTTTCCCCCAAGTTTGTCAGGCCAGCTGCGATGGCACCTGTGACGCTTTCTGGTCCGAATTTCTTGGACACCGCAACGATTGTAATGTTCTTAGCATCACGATTGACTTTAGCGGCCGCGCGAGCGACACGCTCCTGAACGCGTGCTGCATTAAGGGCGATGATGTCAGTTAAGTTCGTAGTAGGGGGCACAGCAATTAAGGGTCTAAATTGTTAAGAAGTTGTCTGGCCTCAGCTGCAAAGTCCCCATCCGATGCAAGTTGGAGATACCGCTGGAGTGCTGATCTGGCTGGACCGGTTCGCCCCGTTTCTTCTAGTGCAACCCCGAGCCAATAGTAGGCGGTCCCGAAGCTTGAATCTAATGCAACCGCAGCTTCGAATCTACTGATCGCGTCACTGACGTTACCGGCGTTGAAAAAGCTCAGTCCCCTTGAGACAGAGTCTTCAGCTTGAGCGCGGCCGACCGCGACTCGCTCGAGGGCCAGACGATTGGCTTCACTTCTCGCTTCAGCTGCTTCGACATTACGGCCAAGCCGAGTATAGATACTGGAAAGACCGTAGTAAGCAGCTGCATAGTCAGGTCGGAGACGAAGAACTTCACGAAATTCTGATTCAGCATCGGTGAAGCGATCTAACTCTGTATATGCAACCGCGAGATTAAAGTGACATTCAAGACAGGTTGGACTCAGTTTGAGAGTGTTGAGAAAGTTTTCAACTGAAATTTCATAATCTCCAGACCGACTTGCCTCAATGCCAGCCGCGAAGTTACGTGATAAGGCTTCTCGTTGGCCAGCTTCGCCGAGGTATGCCGCTACGCGTTGGCCAGGTGTGAGCTCAAAATTTACCGAAACCGTGCGATTTCCTCGGACCCGAATCCTGAACACTTCACCACCCAACTCGTTCTTCGATGCGGTTATGGTGTAGACACCGGGAATCAAACCACTATAGCGAAACCGACCATCGGTGGATGTCTGGGCCTCTGCATTGTCAGCACCTTGAAGGCTATTGATAGAAATGGTTGCTTCAGTGAGCGGTTGGCCTTGCGCGTTAACAACAACGCCTTGAACCGTGCCGCTGTTTTGGGTGATTACGGGGTCCGTGCAAACGGTTAGGATGGCCGCGACGACCCAGACACGTGCGCAAAACATTTGCTTCAGTTTACCGTAGACTTCCTCCGCCGTCAGTTATTGTCTCAACCGGTCTATCAAAGAACGCTTTGACTGCCTTCAGGTCGTGTGTAATGGGCGACGGAGGGAGACTGGCAAGGAAGCGCCGACCATACGTCTTGGTCTTTATGCGAGGGTCAAGTAACGCCAGAATGCCTCTGTCGTGGCGATGGCGGATTAGTCGACCGAAACCTTGGAGCAGAGTCAGTATGGCTAAAGGTAATTGGTAGTCACTAAATGCATTGCCGCCTTGTGCTTCGATAGCTTCTATTCTGGCCGCGATAATGGGATCTCTCGGTGATGCGAATGGCAACTTGTCAATAACGACGCAACTAAGAGTTTCACCGACTACGTCGACGCCTTGCCAGAAACTCGAGGTTGCGAGTAGAACTGCGTTAGGAGTGTTACGGAACTCTCGGAGCAGTGCTGTTTTCGGTGATGAACCCTGAGTTAATAGGGGATAAGGGGTTTTGGCGCTCAGGTGATTCCGGACAGCGTAAAGATTAGCGTAACTCGTGAACAATATGAAGGCGCGTCCTTTCGTTACGGCTAGCAGACGCGTGAGTTCATTAGCTACTGACAACGGAAACCGTTCATTCCTCGGATCTGGTAATTCAGTTGGTAGGTACAACACAGATTGCTGGCGAAAGTCGAACTCTGAAGGCAGACTAATTTCGAACGAATTTGTGATTCCAAGTCGACCTCGAATGTAGTCAAATGATTCGTCTACTGCTAACGTTGCGGAGGTCAGGATTATTCCTTCGTATCGTTGGATTAAGACTTCGTTAACGATTGACGATACATCGATTGGTGATGCACGAAGGAAGACGCCGTTGCCTCTGACCTCGAGGAAATATACATAGTCTGGGTCGTTCGCATTCAAGAGAAACTCTAACTGGGCACGTAAGTCGTCTATGCGATGTGTTAGATCGGCAAGGTCCTCAGTTTGTTCGGTAGTCTGCTTGAGCGCAGCGTGTAATGTGCCGAGTGAAGTAATAAGTTGACGCGCTGAGTCGCTGACGGGTGAGAGTGTATGGGGCACGATCCGACTTCGGTCCGTTGTCGTGTTCAGGAGTATCAGCGATGAAAAAAAATCCTTTGCCAGGTCTTTTGTTTTGTTGATAGTTGTCTGGATTTCATTCTTGGCTTGGGCGTAGTGCTCAAGGAACGACACAAGAAACCGGTTTATGTCGTTGATTAGGGTTTCTAATCGGAAGTTGCTTACAACGACACCGAAATACTGAGTGGTTACGTCTTCGAGTTGATGAGCTTCATCGATCACGGTGTAAGCGCAACTCGGAATTACTTCACCGTAAGTGCCTTGCCGGACAGCGGCATCGGCGCAAAAAAGGTGATGGTTGACGATGACGATGTCCGATTCACTGGCGCGTTGTCGCATCCGGGTAATAAAACACTGGTCGTAGTCTGGACAGTCCGATCCAATACAATTTTCAGATGTGGCCGAAATCTCATTCCAAATCTTGACGTCGTCTGGCAGCTCTTCCAATTCTGCGCGGTCTCCCGTATCGGTTTGTCCTGCCCATTGGCCAACAATTTCAAGGTAGGCACGCTCTACCGGCGGTCGGGATTCTGAACTATCGTGAATGTCACTGAATCGGTGTAAACATAAATAGTTTGCCCGACCCTTCATGTAGGTGGCAGTGAAGGGAGTGCCTAACGCATCTCGAAGAGTCGGAAGGTCCTTGTAATAAATCTGGTCTTGCAGGTTTTTAGTGCCGGTTGAGATCAGAACTCGCTTACCACTCAATACCGCAGGAACTAGGTAGGCGAGGGTTTTACCGGTGCCTGTTCCAGCTTGGGCGAGCAAGACGCCGCCACTCTCAAAGATATCAGCCACCGCTGCCGCCATTTGGCGTTGGCCAGGGCGTGGTTCGAATGCCGGCAGCGTGTCGGCGAGAGGTCCGTCGTCCGCGAATACCGTCGCTAGTCGTTCAGCTAGTGTGTTACTTTCGTTATTCATAGCCGTTTGTTGCGGCTGGTTAGTCCCCTTCCATCTCGTATTTCTCCGTGCGCCTGTTGGACACTTTCTTATTTGGCCTTGTGCTTGCTACGAAAGATCGGGGTAGAGTGGAAACTCTTGACACAAGGTTCTAATTTCAGATCGGATGGAAGTTGTGACGTGATCGTCGTCTGGTGCAGCTAAAACTCGAGTGATGAGCTCTCCGATTTTATCCATTTCTGGTTCGCCCATGCCCCGTGTTGTCACTGCCGGGGTGCCGATCCTGATACCACTAGCGATCATCGGAGGGTTTTCATCAAAGGGGATCGCGTTCTTGTTGACAGTTATTCCAGCTCGGCCCAGCGCTTCTTCTGAGACCTTTCCCGTTAAGCCTTTACAGAAGACATCAACGAGCAATAGATGGTTGTCAGTCCCTCCGCTCACGAGCCGGAAACCAGAAGATGCTAAAGCACCCGCGAGTCGTTTGGCGTTAGCCACTACACGTTTTTGATACTCTGCGAACCCGGGTTCACTGGCCTCTTTAAAGCACACTGCTTTAGCTGCGATTATGTGCATTAACGGACCCCCCTGCACACCAGGGAACAGCGACCGGTTCAGGTTCTTAGTATGTTCTTCCCGGCAAAGGACTAGACCTCCCCTCGGACCACGAAGTGTTTTGTG
>CAZWIL010000070.1:0-10923 GCA_964634175.1 uncultured Vicinamibacteraceae bacterium | reverse complement strand
CATCTGAAGGGGCTATTCGCAAGATGGCGTAGGTAGGAAGACCGAATGCTTCGAATCGGTTCATGACCTCACTGGCTGGGGCGACACCAAGATCTTCAGCCTGAAACTTGATTTTGACATAGTCGTCAAGAGCCGCCTCCACAGCGGGATCTTGCAGTGTTGTTCGGTCCATTGTGAGGCAGTTCTTGCACCAAGTAGCCCAAACATCTACCAGCACCAGCTTGCCGTCGGCTTCGGCGGCCGACAAACCATCGTCTAGTGAGGCGAACCAGCCGTCGTCGAGCATCGCTTGAACACTTGTTGTGACATCTTGCGGATCGACCCAGCGCTGGCTAAAAAGACCGTACGAAAGATAGCCGTAATACAACGCAGTCCCGAGGATGAAGACTCCGAAGCCTTGTTTGACTCGAACCATCCAGGGTCCTGGTTTCGGAAGAAACGCTAAACCTGTCCCAGCAAGTGGCCACGGTAGCGCCATCCCTAGGCCGAGAAGAAACGGTAACACCAGGGCCGCGCTGGTTCCCGTGGCATACAGATTACTGGAAAAAACGATCACTTGAATTACAACTGGTGCTACACAGGCACCGGCGAGCAATGCGGCGACACACCCCATTCCGAACGCCAAAACAAAGGACCCGTTCTCAGTTGATTTGCCAAGAGTCAGTCGATCTTGAAGACTCGAGAAATCGATCGAGAGCACATCGAACATGGCTAGGCTCAGTACTACAAACAGTGTGGCGATGCCGAGATTGAACCATGGAGACGCGTTGATAGTGCCAAAATTTCCGGCCGTCAAGATCACAACCAAACCCAGCACGCCGTACACAAAAGCCATAGCCAGACCGTAGGTTCCCCCGAGCGCGAATCCACGAGTCCGAGAACCTGCCTTAGTTCCAGCACCAATAATTGCGAGGTTGATTGGAATCATTGGAAGGACGCAAGGTGTTAAATTCAAGGCCAGACCACCAACTAAGATGAGTGCGATAATTGCGAGGGGACCCCGTCCTTCAAACCATCCGTCTTGGCCTCGTCCCGATTCCGCATCGTCGATAAATTGGAGGAAATCTTCAGTTCCAAGATATCCCCCAGTGGTGCTCAAGACGCTGAACGCTTCTAGGCGACCTGCGGCATTGTCAGTAGCAGCGGCTGGCGCGCGGGGCACGGAAACAGGATCGGCGACATTCTCCTCGGACACTGCTACAAAATTTAATCCTTCAAAGAGATCGGCGTTAGTCGGCGTGGCAAGGCGGGCGTTGTCGATGACCGACAATTGGAACTCAAGGTTGGCGGTTGCAGGAAAATAGCAAATTGTGTCGTCACAAGCCTGATAGCGCAATTCACCGGGGATGATGTACGTGCCCGCCTCAAGTTCAGGACCAAGGATCAGTTCGGCCGCAATAACGAACTCCTCCTCGAAAACAGCTAGTGGTTCACCCGCTACTTCGAACAGAAAAGATTCAGGCCAAGCGATGCGTGCGAGGCGTATTCCCGCCGGAGGAACCAGGCTCAGCTCAGTGGGAATCAGTCCTTCTTCCAAGGGTTCATTAGAGTTCACGTGGAACCCGTCATCAAGGCTGGCACGGACCGCGACCCGATAGTTGGACCCAGCGTGGACTCCATCGGCCTCGCTGACAGTAGTTACGGAAATAGGACTCGGGGGCTGAGCTCCGGCTGGGGTCAAATGACTACCAATCAAAAACACCAGCAGCGGCAGCAACACTTTTTTCATAATTGCCTTCTGCATCCCCACGAATCTATGGCTATAACCGCCAAGCTCTCCGATGCTCGGCATTATTGGCGAACTTCTCCCAGCATCACGTCGTCCTCGTTTATGTCGATATCTCTTAACTGACCGCTCAGCGGAACACGTACTTCCGTCAACCGATCTGTGACCGGGACGATGGTCGTTTCCCTGGCGCCTGAGCGGTAACGTAAGGTGACCGTGACGGGAACCTCAAAGAGCGGTCCAATTTGCTCAAATGCAAGTATGACTTCGGATTGGCTTTGAGATTCATCTCCCGATTCTTCTGTCCGGTACTTGAAATTCAGATTTGGCAACTCAGACCCGTGGATCCACGGGTCGAAGAAATCCTCGAGCGAACGAGCGGCCTGGGTTTCGAAGGCTCGAATAAGATCGTCGGTCCCGGCACTGCGAAATCGCATTGCACCGTAATAATGGCGTAGGCCATCGAAGAATGCGTCGTCGCCAATCAGTCGGCGAAGCATGTGAAGGACCATCGCACCTTTGTTGTATACAAGAGCGCGATAAACTTGCGCGTCACTCTCAATATGTCCAAGTCGAAAACCCAAGTAAACAGGGCCTTCGTCGGAATGCCTCATTGACCAACGGCGCATTTGCTCCAGAACATCGAGGAATTCTGAATCTCCGGCATCTTTTTGTACATAGAGTGCCGCAAAATACTGAGCGAGGGCTTCACTGAGCCATTGTTCGTGGTAGTTTTTCCAGCCGATCGCTTGGCCCCACCATTGATGTGCGAGTTCGTGTGCTAGAAAAAAGTGGTCGGTATTATTGAACGCTACAGGGTCGTCACCCCAAGATAGCTGCTCGCCTGGGTTTACCGGCAGCGGCTGGTTGAGTATTGCGAAATAAGCGGGGCTGTGTCCTCCTGGCAAGACGCTGTCAGTCAGAGCAAGGGTAAAAGTGGGATACGGGAGGTCTCCAACCAGCGAGCCATAAAAGTCTAAGATGTCCTTCGCTCGAGCATAATATTCGTCGACTTGGTTGCTGCTCCGGGGATTGGTTTCGATCGCGAGTGCTAGCCCATCGTACATGACGCCTGATCGAATGGCTGGCATCGTGATTGGCGAATCCAGGGTAACGTCCACGGTTGGTGTCTCATGTGGCCAAAACCGTGAAATCACAGCCGACAGGTATCTTGCCGGTTGGAGCGTGGTGAATCGGTAGGTTTTGGGACCAAGGTCCTCGTCACGAGGAGCGAGAGACAGATTGTTCTGGCGGGCTTCACCACTAGCGATGACGCCATAATCCGCAGGGACGGTCAACTCCATTGTGGCAGTTGCGAAATCAGGGATTACACCTTGGGGATACCACGCCGTGGCCCCGCTGTAGATATAGCGACGCTCGCCAATTCCGAATAGAGGGTCTGCTCTATAGAGTCGTCGGCTGGTGCCCAGCCAATTCTCATCAGCGGCCTGAGCAGGCAACAAGCCGGAATAAGTGATCGTGACACTGAATTCCGTCCCGATGGGTGCCGTATCGGGCAAACTAATTACCAAGTTATTCCGACCGCCCATCCGAAAAAAAAGCATCGGCCCGAATTCACGGGATGTGACCGATTGAACATTAAGTTCATCCGCGAGTTGCAGCGTTAGATTGTTAAAGTTAAGCTCGGTGACTTCAACGGCGAGGCGAGTAGTACCGGTAATCCAGCATCCCTCAAGTTCCGCTCTCGCACTCAGGGACTCTTGGTTCACGCCCGCTGGTTCAAATGAGGCAACGACATCGTAATCAAGAATGTCGTAGGGTATGGAGTCCCGATCGTCATAGTACTTACCCTGAATGGTTCGTTGTCTTGCCGATGGATACAACGAAATAATCTTGTACGCCGGGTCACGCTGGTAGAGTGTGATGTCTTCGGGTTGATTCTGGGCCTGCGCATATGTGAGCAATCCAAACTCTTCTGTTGAAACTTCAACTTGAAAGTGCCCTACAGTCGGTGTCAACCACCATGTGCGGTCACTTAAATCGCTGAGGTTTACGGTGTACGACTGTTCGGAAACAGTCGCAAAAAGTTCTTGGGCTTCATTGAACGCTTGTGAATCGACGGGCGTCTCAGTGAGACGACTCGGAGACACTCTTGAAGAGAACACGGTTGGGTTCACCCTTACGAAAGCATGAGTAAACGATGTCTGCAGTGCTTCAGAGCCCGAGAAGATCTCAACCTGTCGACGTTCAGATTCGGGAGCAGGGTCAAAGGTCATTACTCCTTCGCCGACCAGCACGAGTGCTGTGATGCCGGCTTCAACCTCTGCGACAAAGACCGCGCCGCTCGACATCTGAAGGGTCATGTCTTCCCCGGCGACAACGACATTTTCAGCATCGAATTGTTTCTCGGCGTTGAGTCTCAGGTGATGTAGCGTGTCGATACTATCCATGGCGCGGTGACCGCTAATTACCCAGGCGCGGGTATTTGCGGTTCCCAGCGGCGTGTCGCTGGCGGCAGGTTCTTGGGAGGATATCGTTTCGGTTACGTCAAGGCTCCAAGTCTGTAGACGTGCACGATCACCAGTTTCGGTGAAAATCTCGACCAGCAATTCATGGTTGGTTTCCTCTTCTTCGGCCGGGATTAGAAACCTTGCTACAACAGCTGTTCGATCGCCGATGTCGCGCAATTGAGTCAGTGCAAATTGGCGGCCGGCTTCTCGGTCCGCATCAGGCGCTAATAAACTGAGGAAGCCATCCTGGTCACCTGTTTCCGCAACAGTTTGCAGTCGACTGACAAGTGAATCGAAGTCCTCGAGCGTAAGGGGCGACTGGGCGCCGGTCACGGTCGGAAGCATCAGCCAAAGAACAGTGGCGAACAGCATTTTCCACTTCATGACAAAAGCCTCGTTCATAGGATGCGGTAGTTTCATTAGCCTTTCTGTCACAAACCGACAGTCCACTAGTTTCTTACCTTAGGCGACACCCGTCAACTAGCTAAGAAATCAATGGCGAACTCCTCGATCGAGTCGCAGTAATTATTCAATTTGTCCGGGGACGCAAGAAAAACAATCCTGAAGAATCCGTCAGCAGGATCCGTGCCGAACCCCGAGCCGTAGACACACAGGATGCCCGTCTGGTGAAGCAGTCCAAGAACAAATTCTTCATCCGTCCGTCCATCCGGCAAGTCGACCTTAGGCAGAGCATAAAATGCCGCCGCCGGCGGCACGCAAGAGATGCCGGGAATGTTGTTCAAGCGTAGCGATGTCAATTCAGCGCGGATTTTTAGCTGGGATCGGAAGTCGTTTTGATGAGTGCGATCTCCGGAGAGGGCTGCCGCCACTGCGTGTTGCATTGGACCGTTTGTGCACAACCGCCCATCTGCGAGTTCTTTAATGGTTGCCAAAACAGCATCTAAACGTTCAGTCTGTCCGACAGCCATCCAGCCGGTCCTCCAACCAGGCGCCATGTACGCTTTTGACGCCGACGAAAACGAGATGACCGGCGCGTCTGGATTGATCGTTCCAATCGGTGGAATCGGTCCTGCGTACGCCAAGTCCGTGTAGACCTCATCAGAGAGAAGGACGAAGTTTCCTTTGTCAGCGATATCGACAAGAGCCGATCTCGTCTCTTCCGCATAGACCGCACCGGTGGGATTGTTAGGGTTAATCACCACCAACGCCCGCGTGCGTGGCGAAACCAAACTACGCAGGCGATCGATATCGGGTTGCCATCCTCGGGCAGGATCTGTCGGATAGTAGACAGCCTTGGCCCCGAGTTTCGTCAAGGTGGCGGTGTAGAACGGATATGTTGGCACCGGGATGAGCACTTCATCATTGCGGTCAACAATGACACTCAAGGCCAGTTCTATTCCTTCGGAGGTGCCAGAAGTTAGGACGACTCGGTCAGCAGTCATTTCAAGGCCGTATGTGGAATATTCGTTTGCGACGGCCTCGCGCGCGCCCATGATTCCAGCCGCCGGGGTATATCCGTTTTGTCCGTCACGCATTGCCCGTTCTACCGCCTCAACCAAGTGCGGGGGTGTCTCGAATCCAAACAAGACTGGATCTCCGATATTGAGATAGTGAACTGGCCGTCCGCGGTCTTCCACTTTTTGTGCCTCGGTGACGATGTTTCTGATGGCGTAGTCGAAGCCTTTGAGGCGGTGAGCCACTGGGATCGGGGTGGCCGTCTTTACTGGCATGATACTGATTGTATCGGATGTGTCCGACCTGTTAGGTCCTCTGCCGAAGTACTTTTTTGCGTCTTAACCATAGTAAGCTCCTCATCATGGCCACATGTACAGAGATCGCGCTGAAACTGCCCAACAGTCCTGGAGAGTTAGAGAGGGTCGTCCAACGCCTGGCAGATGAGAAGGTTGGAATACAAGCGTTTTTGCTGGATTCAGCTGGCACCCTTCGCTTGATCGTCGATAATCCACTCCGCGCGGCGGGCATCCTGACGACGCACGAGTATTTGATCGAAAAGCGAGAAGTCCTGCGTGTACAGATTCCAAATGAGGTTGGTGCTCTGCGTGCGGCGACCCGCCTCCTTAGTAGCGCCGGGGTCAACGTGGAATATGCTTACGGTTCCTCCTTTGACCCCGGTCGAGTCGCAACCGTTGTGGTTGCAGTGGATGATATCGACCGCGCTTCAATGACTGCCGGAGTTTAAGACCATGAGACTCCACGTTGAAACCATGGACGCTGATCTTGTGGAATTCAACCAGAACGGAAAAGTTCGATTCGACGGCGAGGAGTGGAGTATGCCAACGCTTCAAGAGCGTCGGGCGATTCTCTATGCGGCTCAAAATCAAGTCCGAGAACTTCAAGAACTCATTCAGAGTTTGGAGTAAATTTTCCCACTGTAACACTTGCAGGTCTCAAGACCTCGTCTGGCGTCTGATATCCAGGTGTCATGACTTCAATGACGTGACCATCACGGTCGCTGGTGGTGACGGCCACGACGGAGATTGCATCGTGAACATTGGGGTCGAACGGCATTCCTGCAGCATCGATAGAGTTGACCCCATGGTTCTCTAGGGTTGAAAGAAATTGAAGCCGAACCATTTCCACCCCTTCTAAAAGGCCAACTACGTTTGGGTGAACATCTGCTGCTGTGCGTGAGGCCTGAATGGCACGATCAAGGTTGTCGAGGATCTCTAGAAACGATGTCAAAACAGCGCGCTTCTCTCGCTGGACGTCTTTGGCAACCTCTTTACGAAGCCGTGTACGTGTTTCTTCAAACTCTTTAGTCGCCGACTTGTATCGTTCCGCATACTCGAAAAGTAGCTTCTCCTTCTCAGCCAACTTAAGTTCTAGTTCCTCTAAGAATTTTGGTTTGCTTGACTGAGCCTCTGTGCCGGCACCGACATTTTCACGAGCATGCCATCGTTTGTCTACAACCTTTACGGTTGTTGGTTCTAGTGTGGGGTCTGGATCGGTGGCTGCCGTTTGTCCGTGGTCGTTCTGAATGTCTTGGGTTTCTTCTGTCGCTACAGTTTCGATCGGTGGTTTACTCACCCGCAGGCTCCTGGATGGTGTCGTTTTGAGAAATTGACGCTTCCGGGTCACGCGTGGTGGTTTTCAGCACCTCGTAACTAAACTCCAGACCGTCTCTTGTGGAATTCAATCCGATATTGACGGTTCCCCCTTTCTCAAGGCGACCAAACAGGATTTCGTCAGTGAGCGGATTTCGAACTTCAGATTGAATCAGCCGGTTAAGCGGTCGGGCCCCATAAACCGGATCGTGACCTTTTTCGGCGAGCCATTTCCGCGCGTCGGAACCGAGGCTGATTGCAACCCGTTGTTCCGCTAGCTGCGCTTCAAGCTGAATAATGAACTTCTCTACGATAGTTTGCATTACGGCGGGTGTGAGCGGCCCGAAGTTGACTATGGTGTCTAAACGATTGCGAAACTCGGGACTAAACACGCGTTCAACCGCTGACTTCATCCGGCCACTCGACGATGCATTCTGGTCCTCGTTGAAGCCGATGGAGGTTACGCTGGCTTCACGGGAACCAGCGTTTGATGTCATGACCAGGACAACATGCCGAAAATCAGCTTTTCGTCCGTTGTTGTCTGTGAGTGTGGCGTGATCCATCACTTGTAGGAGGATATTAAAGATGTCTGGATGGGCCTTCTCAATTTCATCCAATAGCACTACAGAGTACGGATGGCTCCGTACCGCATCAACGAGTAATCCGCCCTGCTCGAATCCCACGTAACCGGGCGGTGCTCCAATAAGGCGCGACACCGCATGTTTTTCCATGTACTCACTCATGTCATACCGGAGGAATTCGTTGCCGAGATGCACTGCTAGTTGTCTGGCCAGTTCTGTTTTACCGACACCTGTCGGGCCAGTGAACAAGAAACATCCCGCTGGTCGATCTGGAAGGCCAAGGCCCGCGCGTGCACGTTTTATTGATGCTGTTACAGCGGCCACGGCCTCTGCTTGACCAAACACAACCCGTTGCAGCGATTCTTCTAGGGTTCTGAGACGTTCCTTGTCTGATGAAGATGCCTGCTTTTCAGGGATTCTAGCCATTCGGGCCACGACACGTTCAATGGCATCAGTCGTCACGACAAGCGGCTTTCCAACGGAAACATCGTCTTGGTTTTCGTGCCGGAGAGCCAAGAAAGCGCCTGCTTCGTCTATGACGTCAATAGCACTGTCAGGTAAGCGTGAGTCACGGAGGTGTCTGCTGGCCAGTTTGGCAGCGGTCGATAAAGCTGTGTCTTCGTATTCGACGTCGTGGTGTGATTCGTAGCGTAACCTGAGACCCTCGAGAATCTTAGTCGTTTCATCCACGGAAGGTTCGTCGACACTGATTTTTTGTAGTCGACGGGCTAGGGCGCGGTCCTTTTCAATCTGTTTAAACTCTTCGAAAGTGGTGGACCCAATCACACGTAGTTCTCCAGCCGTAAGGACTGGTTTTATCAATGTCGCCAAATCCATAGTTCCACCGGTCGTAGCGCCGGCGCCGACCGCCGTATGTACTTCGTCTATAAAGAGGATGGGCATTTGGTGATCGCGAAGCCCTTCAATAACAGCCTTGAACCGTTCTTCAAAATCCCCGCGGAACCTGGTGCCGGCTAAAAGCGCGGTCGTGTCAAGCGAAAAAATCTCAGCTCCTTTCAGTCGATTGGGGCTGTCATCGTCGAGTAGGCGAATAGCTAGGCCCTCTGCCAAGGCGGTTTTTCCTACCCCTGCATCACCGACAAAGACCGGATTGTTCTTGCGCCGCCGACAAAGAATTTCCATCGTTCGCCGCAACTCGGCATCACGCCCAATCAGGGGGTCGAGTTTATTGGCCTGAGCTCGGAGCGTCAGGTTTATCGTATAGGCTTCCAGTGGCTCTTGAGTCTTCGTGGGACCTTCATCGCCCGCGTTAACTGTGACGCTTTTTAGCTCACTTTCTCCAGAGATTGGCGGAACCTTGGAAATTCCATGGGAGATGTAATTGAGAACGTCCAACCTTGTGACGGCTTGTGTTTCAAGCAACTGAGCGGCGTATGCTTTGGGTTGCTGCAGAATAGCCGCCAACACATCTCCCGCCCTGACCTCGTCCTTGCCGGCACTCTGGACGTGAAGGACCGCCGTCTGCAAAACACGTCTAAAACCGAGTGTCTGAGCTGGCTCTCTGCTACGTTCCTCTTTTCCGAATGTTTCGAGTGAAGACAAGAACTCGTCAAGTGTCACCCGAAGGTTAGGGAGGTCGACTCCACAAGCTGCAAGTATCCGTTCGCCTTCCGGGTCGTGTGCTAGTGCATAAAGAAGATGCTCCAGCGTTAGATGAGTGTGTCGCCGGGACGCAGCTTCCCGGTAGGCGACGTTTAAAATTAGCTCAAGTGATGCACTGAACATAAGGCGAATTAACCTTCCTCAATCATAGCTTGTAGAGGGAATTCCTCGCGCTGGGCTAGTTCGCAAAGCATTTCCACTTTCGTTTCAGCAACTTCGTGTGTATAAATTCCGCACGTGGCCTTTCCTTGAGTGTGCACCTGCATCATCAGACGAAAAGCCTCTGCCGGACTCTTTTGGAAAACTTCTTCAAGCACGCTCAGGACAAATTCCATGGTGGTGTAATCGTCATTTAGGAGTAACACTCTGTACATCTTGGGTGTTTCTGTTTTTTGTTGTTGGCGTTCGAGCACTTCGCCGCCAGGTGCTGTACTGCCGGGTATTTTTTGATCGGCCACGTTTCTATCTTCGACTGACCGCCGCAGCAGGTCAAGACGCGACGCGGCCGCATAGTACAATCTGTGCAGTCATGGAAACGATTGGCAGAGGCGTTCAATTCGCGGATTTAAAGTTCCTGGGCCAACCACGAGTCATTGCGACGGCTGTTTTACAGGGACCTAATGGTCTGACTTTGGTTGATCCGGGTCCAGCCAGTTGCTTAGATACGCTGCGGGAATCACTTGTTAACCATGGGTTTGATTTGGTCGATGTGCGGGAACTTTTACTGACCCACATTCATCTCGATCACGCCGGTGCGACAGGGTCCATCGTGAAAGAAAATCCAGATGTGGAAGTCTATGTTCATGAGTATGGCGCGCCGCACATGGTGGATCCAGCCAAGCTTTTGGCTAGTGCCAGTCGTCTGTATGGCGAGGACATGGACCGGTTGTGGGGTGAATTTCTTCGTGTGCCGGAGAAAAATATTCGACTCCTAAAAGGCGGAGAGCGACTTAATGTAAACGACCGAGAACTTGATGTGGCTTACCTGCCTGGACATGCGTCGCATCACGTCGGATATTTTGACCAATCGAGTGGAATTGCCTTTGTGGGCGACACAGCCGGTATGCGAATTGGTGATGAGTTGTTTTCGATGCCACCTACGCCCCCACCAGACATTGATATCGACAAATGGAAACAGAGTATCGATTTAATACGACAACGCCAGCCGGCGACACTTTTCATTACCCATTTTGGTCCCCACGATGACGTTGAATCGCATCTTGATGCGTTCCTTGAACATTTGGATGCAATGACAGCCATTGCGCGGCATAGCCTTGAAGCCCACGAAGATCCCGATGCGCGCATGGACGCGTTTATAAGGAAGATGCGTGTTTATATCCAACGTCACGTTTCTCCGACGACCGCTACTTTGTACGACTCAGCAGCACCGCTATCGATGTGTTGGCTGGGTCTCGCGCGGTACTGGAAGAAGCGCGGCGTCTGAGCCGCTGTCACCTTATCGGACCACGCGATTCGTAGCAATTGCGATGCCGGAG
>CAZWIL010000069.1:0-11194 GCA_964634175.1 uncultured Vicinamibacteraceae bacterium | reverse complement strand
GATTCTTTCCATTTATCTAATTTTTCATCTAAATGATTATCTCTTTCGTATTCAAGCGTCAGACGGACTCGAAACCGTAACGAAAGACCTTGCAATCACAGTTCAGTAGATAAATCTCTGCGCGGGTGGAACCATCATTCGACGATAGCGTCGTTCGCTCTGGCACCCGCAAGGATACCCTCCATCCCGACGTTCCCTTCGTGACACGCATATTCAAACACGTCCTCATCGACGCGCTTCATCGGAACAGCTACCGTCCACGGCTGTGCGTAAGACGACACATCGTCGACTGTAGCCCGGTAGTCGATGGTGTCATCATCAATTCGTGTAAAGTGTTCGATCAACGTCAAGTCTCTACTCGTACCTCTGAACTCCTGCTCGTCCCTAAAATGGGTAGTCTCCACGACAAGAGTATCGCCTTCCCACCGTCCCAAAGAATGTCCCATCCACTGCCGGATCTCTGACGAAATCGCCGAACGCCCATCAAGCGGTATAACCCGAGTCTCATGAATCATTTCGACAAGGATGACAACATAACCCGGTGCCTGGACGATCATGAAGTTATTGTTATACGAACCCGGCAACCGCGGCACACCACGGGTCAGGCATCGTTCCCATAGATTACGGTCACTCCACGAGTGATTACGTTCCCGGGCCGATCGACGCGCAGCAATCCGAGCTTCGCCGCCCGAAGTCAGACTCGGCAAGCGTCCATCCGTAGGGTCCACAATCAGTGACGTACGTGTATTCAATTGAGTTAAATATTTTGTAGCCCGATCGGACCAGAATTCGTTATAGGCTCGGCCAACATCAGCTTCAATCGCGCCATCTCGGCGATCTCGGTCTACTCGACGAAGCGTCTGCTCAGCAAACGCCACCGCTTCCTCCTCGGTATAAAACTCCTTGTCCGACAACTCGGTAGGACGCTCCAACGGCGTTCCCGTGATGTTATTCCACGTCCCTTGTAAATTCGGGTCACCCCACGGTGTCATCAACCTTGAACGGTCCTGTGCAACAACTGACACACTCGACATGACCATCAGCCCGACTCCAAGAACGACAATAGGTAGCGACGTTGCGCGATCAACTCTCATAGGGCACCTCCGTCGTGAGTAGACAAACGAATTTAGCGCCGCTCTGCAGCGACCTGTTCTAAATACACGCGTTCAAGACGTTCTACTTCGGCAAGAAATCCCGCGGGATCAACAAAAGTGTCAGGATCGTATGGCTGCCCCGCTTTATATTTCTCGTGCAATCCATATTGCGACCCATGCGACGCGACCCAAACGTCCACCGGAAGCAGCTTCTGTCTGCGAAATGTCTCAGCAAAGTCTTCCGCCACGCCGGGATAGGTCGGTTCAACTACCAGCCGTTTACCCGCATTAATCGAGCCCATGTTGGCAATGACAACGGCATAGTCACGGCCTGCTTCCCGGACCGTCATCGTGTAACTTGAACTCCCGACGGTATGTCCGGGCGTTTCAAGAACAGTTAGTCGGGTTTCACCCACCTCAATCACCTCGGCGTCCATGAGAATCCGGTCAACTTTTACTGGCGCGAACGATTCTCTGCCACCAAAGTGTGGGTCGCTAAAACCTCCGTCTTCCAACACAGGCGCATCACCAGCAGTTGCCCACATCTCTGCGTCAGCAATCTCCTTGATCTCAGCTAAGGCAGCCGTGTGGTCCCAGTGTGCCTGCGTTGTCAATAGAATCCTCACGTCTTCTAAGCGGAATCCAAGCGATTCAATATTTTCCCGGATTAACGACGTAGAATCTTCCAATCCAGTATTAACGAGAATGTGCCCGTCTGCCGATGTAATCAAGAAACTCGCCAAATCGTAGGTCCCAACCGCATACAGGTTGCCGATAACACGGTGCCCAGGAAAGGGCGTCGTCCAGCCGTCAGGTTGAGCCGTGGCGGGTGAGATACCGAGAACAACGCAGCACAACACCACGATAGATCGCATAATCGTTTTCATTGAAAATCGCCTTCCTTATTGACTGAACCGTAATCCCAGGACTCTGATTAGCCTTAACCCTGACGATTATGCCTCTCCAGACCTCGATCGTCTAGACAGTTCATCTCGACTGGAAACTAACGCCATCTGGGTCTTCTGTCTCGTCACAGTTGAATCTCTTCACAGTCAGGATGGGTAGTCCTTTACTTGACTCAATTGTTCCATCGGGCAAGTATCGAATGTGCCACATACTTCTCTTCTTGCTGTAGACCTTGCACTTCTGCTTCCACCGCTTCTGACCCGTTCGGTAACAAAACTTAATCGACGACTAAAGCCGCCGCCCGAAGGATTTCTTTTCGATTTAGACCATCTCCCGCATCTAACACTTGCGCAACAATTTGTCCGCGAAACTGACTTGGAAGCACTAAATTCCATCATCGAACAACGAATCCAGCGCCATTTACCACTGCACCTTCAAACAACCCAATTGTCGTCCCCGCGTACTGCATCCACACTGGGCGTAACTCTGAGTCCAGAACTCATGACATTCCATCGCCAATTGATGACTGACTTACTCCCGTTCGTCGTAACAACAAATGTTCACAACGCGGTTTGGGCAAATCCAGACACACCCCGACCAGCCGACATTGCGTGGGTTTCAAAATTTCGACAGAACTTCGCATTCGAACGATTTGAACCACATGTCACACTCGGAATAGGCACAATCGAAGCATTTGTAGAACCAGAACACTTCGTTGCTACCACTGTAGCGCTGTGCCACCTCGGTCGATTCTGCACTTGCCGACGCGTCTTAAAAGCGTGGGAATTAAAAGGCTGAAGGAGACGACTGTCCATTCTGAGAGAAGCAACCAGAACGAAAAGAATCGAATGCCCCGCCTTTGTGAAAGCTACATAAAGAAGGATCAGGAACTGAACTCGCACGACGGCAAGACCCACTTTTACCTGACCTTTTGGCAGGCTGTACCGGCGACCAGAGTATGATCGTAGCTAACTGAATACGTCGACCATCTTGTGTTTCGCCTAAGCCCGTTCTCACCCGTGGCGTGAGACCCTGGTGAGTGACATCTGAACGAAATGTCTATCGCTCTCATCTTCCTTGCCGTAATCGGACTCATGATTTCGACTTATTTCACTTCGGTTGCTTACCGTTGGGTGCAACCTGATGTTCGCTGGATTCCATCTTTTTGTCGCATGGACGAACGAACGTGTGCATCGATTGTCTTTACACCCCAAGCGCGTGTTTTTGCTCTCCCGAATTCAGTGCTTGGCCAACTGTTCTACGTCCTCCTCATCGCAGGAACGTTGTTGAACTGGATTACCGGGCCAGAGTTAATCGCCACTCTCTATGTAGCAGCCAGTACCGTGACTGTAATACTAGGTATGTATCTCAGTTATGCGCTCTTGTTCATCAACAGGGTCGCATGTCCGTTATGTTTCACCTCTCATGGAATTAACTTAGTGATTTTCTTAATATTGATGTTCGGACTCAAGTGACCTGATCCCCCGAAGGCAGGCACTGATGGTATAGTGATCAGACGATCTTTTATGAAGAGAGGAACAGCAAGTTGATGAGACGACGACGGCTTTATAGTGTGCTAGGCATAGCAGTGGCTGGGCTTTTGGCTGTGGCCACATCCATGGTTGCTGCTGAATCCGCTGAGGAATTAACACAAGGCACCGTCACTTCGGCAGGGGTCTTTACCGATGAGCAGGCGGAACGAGGCAAAGACACCTACATGCAAGAGTGTGCGGCGTGCCACCTTGATGATTTACTGGGTGACGGGATTGCTCCACCGCTTCTGGGTGTTCCCTTCTCATTCCGGTGGAGTGAACTGTCCATAGGTGACATGTACGCTGCTATTCGAACCACGATGCCTCAGGGGGCACCAGCCAGTTTGAGTTCCCAAGGATACGTCGACATTATCGCGTTTCTACTACAGGCCAACGAATACCCGACTGGTGATTCTGAACTCCCGACCGAAGAAGCCGCGCTTCAACAGATTGTGGTCGACGACAAACCGTAGCCGTCCTTTAGATGCCCGCTGGTTCCGTCGGGGGAATTTTACTGGCAGTTTTGGCTGCCTCCGCCCCCACGGGATCACTCGGCGGGAACGAAATGCCTCTGCGGTGAAGCTTAAGCGTGTAAACGCTGAAGGGAGAGAGCAAGTGTGACACATACACACTGCCAACCACCGCAGCCATTAGCGGAAGCATAATTCGATAATCGTTCGTCATTTCAAACAAAATCAGGATCGACGTTGTCGGCGCCTTGGCTGTTGCCGCAAAGAAAGCCGCCATACCCACCATCGCATAAGCACCCGACGCCGCTGTCCACTCGGGGAACATCGCGTGTATTAATGAACCGAAAGCCCCGCCGAGCATGGCACCCATGTACAAGCTCGGGGCAAACACACCTCCCGACCCACCTGAACCAAGAGTTGCACAGTTAGCCAATAGTTCGGCTACAAACAAGGCGAGAAGAAGTTCCCATGGAAAGCGAACCCACAGCGCCGACTCGACGGCAGGAAGACCAGATCCGTAGACTTCTGGAAAATAACGTAGAATCACTCCGACCACAAGACCGCCGACCGCTGGCTTGAGATAATCGGGAAACTTCCAGGCACCAAACAGGTCTTCGGAGCGATACAGCAACTTTACATATCCGATAGCTGCAATCCCTATAAGAACGCCCATCAAAAAATACAACGGCAGCTCGGCAGGACTCACCAAGTCATAAACAGGAGACATAAAGGCCGGAAAATTCCCAAGAAAATACCGAGCGATCATGCAAGAACTCAGCGAAGTGAGTAACACCAACAAGAAATCGGTGTGAACACGCCCCATCAATACTTCCATCGAAAACATGGCTGCTGCGATCGGCGCGTTGAAAGTGGCAGCAATACCACCAGCCGCACCGCAGGTCACCAGCGTTCGCACATTATTAGTCGTCAGATGGGTCCACTGGCCTACGGTTGAACCGATTGCTGAACCAATCTGAACCATCGGACCTTCTCGACCCGCAACCCCTCCGAAGCCAATGGTCAACGACGAAGCAATTACTTTGACTGTGACAACACGTTTTCGAATATGCCCGCCGTGAGACGCTAGCGACGTCATCACTTCCGGAACCCCGTGTCCCTTAGCTTCTCGGGCAAACCGATACACGATCGGGCCAACTAAGAGGCCTCCTAGGGTCGGTAACAACACCAGTTGCGCCGGACCAAACGCGGACAATAAAGACGAGACTGGTCCTCGAGCAAAGTCGGCTACAAACTCCAGCACATAAATGAACCCGACGGAACCAAGTCCCGTCAAAATGCCGACTAGCACCGCCAAAATAATGAGATAGTTTTTTTCAGGAAGAAAAGACGCCCGCAGCCAAACCTTGGCCCATTTCCAAACGGACAACCGGGTTCTCAATAGAGAACCGACCGCCTGAAACAAACGAATTAATTGAGCAAGAAACTTGCTTTCCTGATTCATGACTCAGAAAGAATGACAGTTTCCTAGTGCTGTCCTCGACAACAACTAGACCACCTCCGGATTACTCAGGACTTGCGTCAAGTTCGACATCGATTTCGTCACTCACATGAGGTGATACGGCAACGAGCTTGGCTCGGCTCTCCCTAATTAGTGAGATAACGAGTGGTCCATCAGAAGCACTGACCGTTTCGATTCTGGAACGATCATCTTCGTCCTCAAACAACCGTCCATCGATGGATCGAAGGCGGTCTAACTTTTCGATACCAACACGTTCCGCGGGTCCTCCCGGAGCAACCGCAACCACCTGCCAACCGCTACTGGGGTCGTCGCCACCGCTCCCTGTTGCATCCATCCATTGCACAGCTAGGCCGAACCTGGGAAGTCGGACTGGCTCTGATGCCGAGGGTTCACAGTTACTGGGAGGCATAATTGTGCCGCCGGTCACACGGCGACCACCACGTAGAACCCGATAACGGACAAGTGAGCCCGGCACTTGAGCGTCGTATAAACTTAAAAACTGTTCTAGGGATTCCAGTGAAATATTCCCCCACTCAAGCAAGATATCACCAGCCCTTAAGGCCGGTTCTTGGGTAAATGACTCACGCCGAACATACTCGACCAATACACCAGTCTCCATCTCAAGTTGCTGTTTTACCAGGTCGTCAAGATTAGCCACCTCAATGCTTCGACAGAGTGTTTCGACCTGAAGCCGATCGACTAAACCGAGCATCGCCCGAGCAGACACGACTCGTAGACCTTCCTGCGACGTATAGGCCACACCCAGCATGGCACCATCAAGATCCACGATTGCCGCCACCGACAAGGTCGACGGCAGGTCCATCGCAATAACCAAGTCCCCGGCAGCTTGATCAGTGTTAGCCAATTCGCCTACGAAGTAGCCGGGTGTAACGGTCGGTTCACCGCGAGCGTCAAGTGTCACAGCAGCAATATACGACCCAGAGAGTAACCCCGTGGAATCAGTCAGCGTGAATCCGCGTCCACCTCCACTGTTGGTTTCAAATAACGCTAAGCCCAACTCGTCATCCCAGGCCTGAAGACCGTATGGAAGGGGCTCTTCCACCGCATCCTCGATTAAATCAACAACCTGAGCACTTCCTTCGCCATCAATTTCATTAGCGGCAATAGGCACAGCTTCCAGGTCATTCGTGTTCGAATCTTCACTTGTTAAACGGGAGCGATTTACTTCCTCTAGGACGGCTTCCGCCGCTCGTGAGCTAGTCAAGGCCAAGTTCGTACCGATCAATATAGCGGGCGTCGCAGTGGGGCCAACAGCAACGAAATTGTTTCCTAGACCGCCGCCTAATTGATTCCAATAATCTGAAAAGTAGGTAAGGGGAGTCTTCTCTAAATCAGCTCTGACAATCGGACGTGGTGGCGTCACCGGAACTAGAGCGCCTATTCCATCGCCGAATTCGTCTCCAGTTTTGTTGCGTTCAAGTGCCCCTTGGACAAGGACACCCGCCACTATGATTAAGAGAACGATCGGAAACAATAGCTGTCGCTTGTGGAGGGCGCGAACAACTGGCAGTCGCAGCAGAAAACCCACAGACGCCAATAGCATACCGGACGCCAGAGGTGAACGCCCAATTGATTATCAAAATAAACGAAATTCTAGATGAGGAACTTACTGATTGGCCTGCTGGTGTAACACAGCGATCAGGTCCGCATAGCCAGTAACTGACTTTCTGGTCATCTCACGAGCAACTAGACCAGTCATATTAGCAACAGCAAAACTTAGGCCCTTCAAGTTGTGTTCAGGGGCTACTCCAGGAATCGACCGAGGATAACCTGACGTACGAAATACAGCACCTTCCGAATCAGAAACAGATGCAAATTGCCCACGCGGAATACCCCAGTCAAGTTCCACACGCACAACCCCCTCCAAGGAGCCGGGTAACCAGTCAACGTCAGCCTCACGACCCGCCGCGACAATGATGCTACCGGCTTTCGCAGTGTCCCTGACTACCTCCCTCATCACTTCGATGTGTTTGGGGTCACTTACTCCGAGACTGAGGTTAATCAAGTCAGCACCATGCAACACTGACCACTCAATTGCCCTCACGAGAGATGCTACTGACGCCGTTAGCGCACGTTCGAATACCCGGACAGCCAGTAATTCCGCCGATGGCTCACAGTCCTGAATGGCAGCCGCTACTGCAGTTCCATGACCGAGCCGGTCACTCCAATCAGGCGTCTCACGTCCTCTCGAATCGATACAAATACCATGAAGAACGCTTCGGATGTGGGGATGCTTCACATGGATACCACTATCGACCACAGCCACGCAAACGGCATTCATGCCACAATCACCGACTCCGACTCTCTTCAGTTTTCAAGTTCGCTTTAGGCGAAGCAAAGAGCCGCGAGAATTCCGTACCGGGAACCAACAACTGCTTCGCCGGTCCACTCTCGACAATATGGGCATTCTGAAGCACCAAAACACGGTCAGCCCGATGAGCGAGCTCGAGCCGATGTGAAATAACAATCGTGGTCCGGTTGCCCATGATTCCCGCGTAGCCATCAAGAACATGACGTTCAGTCGCTGGATCAAGGGACGCCGTGGGTTCATCGAGAACCAGAACGGACGGCTCCATCAACAACGCTCGTGCAATTGCAAGACGTTGACGTTCTCCAACCGACAGGGCAGCACCCCTCTCTCCAATGACCGTGTCATAGCCCTGTGGCAGACTGCTGATAAAGTCATGGATGCCTGCCGCGGCCGCGGCGGCTTCAACACTGGACATCGGTGCAGTCGGACACGCATAAGTAATATTCTCCCGCACACTTGTATGAAACAACGAAGGTTCTTGATCCACAAAAGCCACACTTTGTCTAAGACCGGTCAAGGTAACTTCACGAAGATTGTGTCCATCGAGCAACACGCTTCCGTCATCAGGATCAAACAGCCGCAACAGAAGATAAGCGATGGTGCTTTTACCTGTTCCGCTTTCCCCCACGATAGCGACAGTTTCGCCAGGCTGAATGTTGAACGATACGTCTTCCAAAGTTGGAACCCGTCGATCGAAAGAAAAGCTAACTTTCTCAAACTGAATACTCCCCAGCACATTGGTTAATTTAAATGCACCAGACACTTCATTGACTTCAGGCTCGGCATCACTGATTTCATGAACACGATCTAAAGACACCTTAGCCGTAGCCAGATTCGTGTAGAGCCCCATCAGCGCTTGGACCGGCGCAAGTAACCGCATCTGATATGCCATAAACGCTACCAGGTCGCCCATTGTCAAAGTTTCAGCGATTACACGTTGTCCACCGTAAACAAACACTAGTGCTGTGCTGCCTGCCAGAATTAACCCTGGTAACCCACCCGATAAATAGGTCACCCGCTGCATTGCCATCAAGGCGTCAATAAAACGATTATTTCTACCTTCAAAGCGTTCTGTCTCTCGCGCCTGTGCATTCGACGTCACGACCACCATAGTCGCTTGTAACGTCTCAATTAAAAAACTGCCTATATCAGCGCTTCGATCCCTGAGAGTTGCTACTCGCGACTCCAGCCGTCGGCGATAGTGCACAAGTGCCCATAGACTGATCGGCACTAATGCGATTCCGACCAAGAACAATCGAAAGTCTAGCCAAACCATGACAACAACCGCACCAATAAGGAACAGGACATTCCCAACCCACGCAAGTGCCACTTCAGCAGCTACTCTCTGGATCTCGCCAATATCGTTATTCAACCGCGAGACCACATCACCTAGCCGTGTTCGCGCGTAGAATCTTGGAGATAGTTTCTGAAGATGCCGATAGAGCGCCAACCGCATGTCGAACAAGATCTCTGCCGATACCCGCGTATAGCGAAGACCGCTAACCACGTTCAGTACAAACCCAATCAGCATAAAGACGACAAGTAACACCACCACACGAACTAATGCGCTTGAGTCCCGACCGATCAATGCCTCGTCAACCAAATCTCTCGCAAGTAACGGGAGATACAACGAGACACACGTACTCACCAGACTTAGAACAGCGACTAGAAGCAGACGTCGCCAGTAGGGAATGACGTAAGTGAGGGCCCGACGGAAGGCTGGCTCGAGCACGGGACTTTTGGAAAACAACTAAGGGACCACAAGCATGCCGGTTGTCTGGTCTCCATCCAACGTAATCGTACGTAGATACTCCAGCGTCTCAGCATTGTAGAGATCGATAGTCTCGCCTGCTTGTGAAATGTATAAAAGACGGCCGTTGGTGCTAACATGGAGATCCATCCGAGGTCTCCCTTGAAATGCTTGACGCGCCTCTACCCGGCGACGCTCAAGGTCAAAAACCCAGAATTCGTAGTGCCCAATGTCACTCGACACGCCGTATGCCTTCTGGCGTCCAGGCGCCAAGGCAAAGGATAATCGGTTGACCGCCGGCCCCAATGTGTACAAATCGACACCCTGGTTCAGCAAGTCGATTCTCGCGATTCCCATTAACTCGCGATCTTGGGTCTCGTCCTCGACTCGAACGATGCCTGTAAAAAAACCAGGTTCTTCGTTGATTACATCGGGCCTGAAGTTCAGACCAAGTCGCCCTAAACCCGACTCAATGGGCTCAGACGTCACCCACCGGTTCACTTCAGTATAGTTCTCGGTTTCAAATACCGTTACATCTTCGCCAAAGTGATACAAAAATCTTCCATCTGGAGAGAACAGCATTCGTGTTGAACCATGAGCATGGCCATCGGGCCACGTCAACTGTCTCACCACTGCATCCTGCTCAATGTCATACAGCAACAGTTCTCGCTCTTCTATCTCAAATCGATCGATCAGCTTGACCGCAGTATCTACCACCAATACCACGTGACGACCGTTCGGATGCACCGTGAAGGCCCGGATCCTTGCCTTTCGGTTCCCCTCGCTTAACGTAAAGGTGTGAATAGTCTCTCGACGAGCCACATCGATGACCTCAAACCATTCAAAGGTTGAATCATTCATGTAGAAACGTGAACGATCCGGGGAAAGCGTTAGATTTCTCGGCACGCCGCTGCGGACGGGAATCGTATCGATGACTTGCTCTGTCGCCTCATCAACGACCGTGATCTGCTGGGGATACGATCCAAGATACAAGGTTCCCGTTCCACCTGACAGACGTCCGTCCGACTGCGCCCAAGCGGTCGATTCGACGGCACCGACCAAGAACACTACCATTACTGCGCGCTGAACGAAGATCATGTTTTTCACTCTATAAACTGAAAGTCCCTTACGGAAACACGAGGTCAATCTTTCGCCAATCCTTCTGTGCAGCTGCACATCGACTTGTCCAATCGGGCGCGTGGTTCATCTGGTCTGGCACGTGTGCCGGCCAAAAACAACCGAGATGGCAGTCAAATAGATCACGCTCAACAGGTTGACACAAACCAGCGGTACCACCGTTGCGATCAGTTTCCCAGCCTGGCGAAAAGACGAAGGTGCAACCCAGAGGGATATGAGGGCCTTCCTGTTGCGGTGGACCTCCCGGCTGGTCTTGTAGCGCAACGACCTCTCCGCCCCGTCGGGTGGCCTCTGCCACTTCGACCAGATGCTCAATGCGCTTCGCCTTGTCGTTTACAGCTTTCAGATGTCTCATCACCACCCCTAGTTTTGATCAGGGTCTCCGTCAAACTGTCGAAAATACGCGGGGTTCCGCTCCGCTATCTCGCCATAAATTTTTAGACAGGTATCCGTCCACGCCCGAATCCAATCACAATAATGTAAATTTGCCGCA
>CAZWIL010000068.1:0-11229 GCA_964634175.1 uncultured Vicinamibacteraceae bacterium | reverse complement strand
AACACCTCAACGGTCTCGTCTTGGCTGAAGATGCGCTCGCAAGAGGTGCGGTGGCAGTTGTCGCAGAGGATGTTCCCAAGGCTGGGTTTAATGCAGCATGGATTCAGGTTGGTGATGCAAGAGAGGCAATGGCAGTCTTAGCTGCCACATTTTATGCTGATCCGAGCCGAGAACTTCTAGTCATTGGGACGACTGGCACCAACGGAAAGACCACAACTACATATCTTGTAGAAGGGATTCTGGAAGAAGGCGGAATTTCTTGTGGACGGATTAGCTCGGTGTCCTATCGCGTAGGAGACCGCGAAACGGTAGCCGAACGCACAACACCAGAATCACCCCAACTCCAACGTTTGATGCGCGAGATGGTTACCGAAGGTTGTCGCGCGTGTGTAATGGAAGTGTCGTCGCATGCTCTTGAACTGCATCGTGTTGACGCAATTCGATTTGATGCGGCCCTTTTTACCAACCTGACACGTGACCACCTTGATTTTCATCGTGATATGTCCCGCTACTTTGCCGCGAAAAGTCAGCTCTTTCAGATGCTCACAGATACGGCACCAGCCATCATAAATATCGACGACGATTATGGTCGGCAATTAGCAACGACAGTTGCTCGACCCGTGACCTATGCCATTGACAGGTCTGCGGATATCACGCCTGAGCGAATCGACCTTTCGCTCGACGGAATCGAGCTTGATGTTCGAACCCCGAGAGGGCCTCTACACCTCCGGTCGCCGTTGCTGGGGCGAAACAATGCTTATAACGTGCTGGCTGCGGCTGCCACTGGGGCCGCATTGGCGTTGCCGTTTCGAACGATAGAACGAGGCATAGGCGCCGTCGACCGTGTGCCAGGACGTATGGAAGTGGTCTCGACTGCGAGTGATGATGTGAATGTTCTCATCGATTTTGCCCATACAGATGATGCTCTAAAAGGTCTACTCGAGACAGCGCGGCAATTCGCGAAGGGGCAGCTGATAGCCGTTTTTGGGTGCGGCGGTGACCGAGATACAACGAAGCGCCCGCTGATGGGAGCTGTGGCCTCACGGTTAAGTGACCACGTGATTCTCACTTCCGACAACCCGCGCTCAGAGGATCCTGAGTCGATTGTCAAGGACATAGAGCGCGGGTTGGTTGACAACGATACACCGTGGGAGGTGGAACTCGACCGAGAGCAAGCAATTGTTGGTGCGATTAGCAACGCCAGATCCGGCGATCTGGTGGTGGTTGCAGGTAAGGGACACGAACGTTATCAAGTTATTGGAACATCAACTTTGCCTTTCGAAGATGTGGCCGTCGCACGTAATGCTCTGACGCGGCGCCGGTCTCACTCGCCAGTGGGATGAGAGGTTGATGACTGTGCCGCCACCAGTGATTCTTCGGTCTGGGAAATTAAGTGAAGTCGTCGGCGGCCAGTTAATGGTCGGACATCGAGATGTCGAAGTTCGTAGTGTAGTAATCGACAGTCGGCGTGTTGGCAGCGGTGATTTGTTTGTGGCAATTCGTGGTCAGCGCTTTGATGGACACCAGTTTATTAGGGAGGCCGTAAGTAAAGGTGCAGCAGGGCTAATCGTAAGCGATAAGTCGATTCTGCAATTTCAGGATACGGCGGTAGCAGAGGAAGAGAAACCTTTTGTGATTGTAGTGCCGGATTCAGTGCGTGCATTACAGCTAATGGGTCGCTTTGTGCGGCGAGCTTCGGGTACACGCGTTGTGGCAATAACCGGGAGTGTAGGTAAAACGACCACAAAGGAATTAATGGCGTCGGTGTTGACGGACGGCTTCGACGTGAGTCGGACGAAAGGAAATCTAAATAATCACATAGGTTTACCACTGTCCCTACTTGAGCTTCGTCGCCGACCAGAAATAGCAGTCGTGGAACTTGGCATGAACCACGCAGGGGAAATTCGAACTCTTGTCGAAATTGCGGAACCTGAAATTCGAGTGTGGACCAACGTAGCCGAGGTTCATTCGCAGTTCTTTTCGTCGGTTGAAGCGATTGCTGACGCGAAGGCTGAAATCTTAGAAGGAGCTACCGAGAAGGATCATTTGATCGTAAATGCTGGTGACCCACGTGTAATGAGTCGAATAAAAGATTTTCCTGGTGAAGTCACAACATTTGGAGTTGATGTGCCCGCAAATATTCAAGCAACTGGCCTTCGCTTCCTCGGTTTAGACGGTATGGAAGCTCAGGTCGAAACTGTTCAAGGTACACAGATATTGCGCACATCGTTACTGGGCGAAGGTAGTGTCGCGAATGTTTTGGCGGCAATTGCGGTCGCGCTTCAGTTTCAGCTTCCCCTGGAGACGGTTCTCGCCAGAGTAAAGCGCTTCGAAGCACAACCCCACCGTGGTCAAGTTATCCGTCTAGGAAACGTTACAGTCATCGACGATTCATACAATTCGAGTCCCTTGGCGTTGGAACGGGTTCTGTTTGCAGTCGGACAAAGTCGTGTCAGTGGTCGCCGGATAGCGGTATTGGGAGAGATGCTCGAATTAGGCGAGCGCTCAGAAGCGTTACACCGGTATTGTGGACGCCTTGTTGTTTCTGGCGGATTTGACGTTTTACTCGTTGTTGGTGGAACGCCTATACAGGCGTTGGCTGACGCGGCCATAGCAGCTGGGCTTCCCAGCGCTTCCGTCCTGAGATGTGGCACAAGTACGGAGGCGGCTGATCATATTGGTGGACTGATTCAATCCGGTGATGTGGTGTTAGTCAAGGGTTCTCGCGGAATCGGCACTCACCGAATTGTAGACCGCCTAACGTTGGAGTTTGGGTGATGCTGTATCACTTGCTTTATCCACTTCATACGGAACTGTCCCTACTAAACGTCACCCAGTACATTACGTTCCGGACAGCGGCGGCAAGCATTACTGCGTTTCTATTTTCCATTGTTATTGGCCCTTGGGTTATTCGGGTGTTACGACGTCTTCAAATTGGCCAGATTGTTCGTGAGGACGGCCCTGAGACGCACGAGCCCAAGGCTGGAACTCCGACGATGGGTGGTTTATTAATTCTTTTTGCGGCGATTATTCCAACATTACTTTGGGTCGATCTTCGCAACAGATACGTGTGGGTGGCCGTCGTTTCGACACTTGCGTTTGGGTTGATTGGATTCGCCGACGACTATCTAAAGGTGGTCCACAAGTCCCACCATGGTTTACGTCCTCGCTACAAACTGTTCTGGCAATGTGTGGTATCTGCGGCTGTCGGTTTGTCCCTATTGGCCCTTAGCGAGAGTGGACTGTATAACACCCAGTTAATCTTTCCGTTCTTCAAGGGCTTGATGCCAGACTTGGGCTGGCTTTATGTGCCCTTCGCGATACTGGTACTGGTTGGAGCGTCCAACTCGGTAAATCTGACCGATGGCTTGGATGGTCTTGCCATCAGTATTTTTACGGTTGCGGCGGTGGCGTTTACAGCCTTGGCTTACGTTACCGGTCACGCTGTGTTTGCGGAGTACCTTCTGCTCGTACGTTTCTCGCCAGCCGCGGAGCTCACGATTTTTTGTGGGTCGCTGGTCGGTGCCGGTCTTGGTTTTCTTTGGTACAACTCGTACCCAGCCGATGTGTTTATGGGAGATGTTGGCTCCTTGGCGCTTGGAGGTGCTCTTGGCACTGTGGCGCTGTTAATCAAGCAAGAATTGCTCTTGCCGATTGTTGGAGCAGTGTTTGTGCTTGAGGCACTTTCCGTGATTGTTCAGGTTGGAGTTTTTAAATTAACTGGTCAACGAGTCTTTCGAATGGCCCCGTTGCATCACCATTGTGAATTAATCGGCTGGAGCGAACCTAAAGTCATAACCCGATTTTTGATCGTTGCAATTGTATTTGCATTGTTCAGCTTGGCAACATTGAAGCTTCGCTGACCAGAGTGAAATGTAAGCATGAGTGAGTACTCAGTTGACGGACTTCGTGTCGTAGTTGTCGGGGCTGCCCGCAGTGGTGTCGCTGCGGCTGAACTGTTGGTGCGACGCGGCGCGCGGGTCATTCTGACTGATGTTAAGGATTCGATCACTGAAGCGAACCGGATCAGGAAGTCGGCTATTACTTTGGAACTAGGCGGCCATCGTCAGGAGACGTTAGAGCGTGCTGAGTTGATCGTTCTCAGTCCTGGAGTGTCGCCAAAACTCGTTGCGATAGATCGCGTTCGCCGTCAGGGCACTCCTGTTATTAGCGAGATCGAGCTCGCTGCGCGATGGTTACGTGGTCGAGTCGTTGCCGTGACTGGCACAAAAGGGAAGTCAACAACAACTGTTCTCACCGGTCGCATGTTGGAAGCCGATGGTCGTCGTGCGCTCGTTGGCGGAAACCTTGGTACGGCATTGAGCAGTCAAGTCGAAATGTCATCGCCGGACCTAATTCATGTAGTCGAGGCCAGTAGCTTTCAATTGGAGCTGACGGAGACTTTTCGCCCATGGATTTCTGTTCTTCTGAATTTGTCTCCTGATCACTTGGACCGTCATTCGAATTATCAAGAGTACGTTGATGCCAAAGCTAGAATCTTTGCGAATCAGACGAGTTCGGACGCGATTGTAATCAACGCTGACGATCCACATGTTCTTGAAGTTGCTCGACGTAGTCGGGCAAAGCGTTTGATGTTTGCCGTGAGCCAATCGCTCGATGAAGGAGTCGTGGTAGCCGGCGATGTTGTCGCGCATCGAACAGGTTCTGGTGACCGTGCGCTTTTACCGGTATCGGCGGTTCAAGTGCCCGGTCGGCACTATCTGAGTGATGTGTTGGCGGCGGCGGCGGTAGGCACGTTTGTGGGAATTTCGGCGCGCGGAATGTGTTCGGCGGTTGAATCTTTCACCGGGTTGGCTCACAGCTTGGAGCCTGTGGGCAAAGTCGCTGGCGTTCAGTTTATTAACGACTCGAAGGCAACGAACATTTTGTCGGCACGTGCTGCCATGGAGTGTTTTGACGACGATCTTGTTGTAATTATGGGCGGACGGTTCAAGGGCGGTAACTTGAAAGACCTCAGGCCAGTCCTAAAGACCAGAGTGAAGGCGTTAATCGTTATCGGTGAATCCCGGCCACAGCTGAGAGAGGCTTTTGGCGGATTGATCGAACTAGAGGAGGCGAATGATTTGGCCGATGCCGTGCGTCTGGCATTCGATGTTGCGCGGCCATCAGGAACGGTTTTGTTGGCACCAGCGTGTGCCAGTCTTGACATGTTTACTGACTATGCGGAACGAGGGAGGGCATTCAAAGCAGAGGTTGGTCGTCTTCAAGTCAAGGAAAATTAAGTTGCACCCTGAGTCGTCAGCAGTCATCAGCTGGGCGAATGCGGTGAAGAGCAAGCCGCTGGGAACGCAGGCTGCCCCGGTCTGCGAGGCGAGTGTCTTCACCCAAGGCGCTAGCTGATGACTGCTGACGGCTCATATGTAACTGTTTTGTCGGTTTGGCAGCTTAAAAACTTTAGCTTCCAGGTAATTGTCAGCGCAGGTGAACGCAGAGTATGGCGCGAAAACTGAAATCGGACAAGTGGTTGTTTTTGCCAGTTCTGTTATTGGTCTGTAGCAGTGTGGTTATGGTGTTTAGTGCCTCAAATGCCTTGGCGATGGATCGATTTGAGCAGCCGTACTATTACCTGTTCAGGCAAGTTACATGGGTGGTCTTGGGGTTATGTCTGTTACTGGCCGCAATGCGTCTTGATTACCGGCATTTAAAACAGCCGATTGTCGTCTGGACATTGCTCGGTGGATCGCTAGTAGCACTTTGTGCAGTTTATCTGATGGGGCCAGAAATCAACGGCGCTAGACGCTGGTTTGCGATTGGTGGCGTTGGAGTTCAACCTTCAGAATTGGCCAAGGTGGCAGTCATTGTGTTTACGGCCGCTGTGCTTGAACACCGAATGAAGCGGATTGACGAGGTTTCTTATTCTTTGTTGCCAATTGCTATGGTGGTCGGCGCAATCGGAGTTCTTACTGTTCTGCAACCAGACTATGGCACAGCGGCGATGGTAGTGTTGATTGTCGGCACCATGGTTTTCACGGCCGGGCTCAGTTATCGCTACATAGTGGGGTTGGCGGTCATCGTTGGCCCGCTGCTCTATCTTGTGCTGGTATGGGCGCCCTATCGCCGTGAGCGACTAGTGACGTTTCTTGATCCATGGGCTGACCCTCTGGGATCTGGGTTTCAGATCATTCAGTCGTTGATTGCGGTCGGCACGGGTGGAGTCTTCGGCCAGGGCATTATGGCGGGCGTGCAAAAACTTTTCTATCTTCCTTATCCTCACACAGATTTCATCTATGCCGTTATTGCAGAGGAGACAGGATTGGTTGGTGCATCGTTCTTCTTAGTATGTTTTCTAGTTATAGCGTGTCGTGGATTGAGGGTGTCTATGTTGGCACCCGACCGATTCGGATCGTTGTTGGCTCTTGGGTTGACCATGATGGTCTCACTTCAGGCATTCATGAATATCAGTGTGGTTCTGAGTTTGATGCCGACAACAGGGTATCCGTTGCCGTTCGTCAGTGCGGGTGGATCCTCTATGTTGGTTAGTCTTTTGGCGATGGGAGTATTACTCAACATTTCCCAGCAAGCCTCGGCGAGGGTATGAGGACTCGGCGACTGATACTTGAGGAGAAGGTTTTCAGATTTGGCCGTTACGGAGCGACGTTTGAAAGTGTTGTTTGCGGGCGGGGGAACCGGTGGCCACTTATTTCCTGGTATCACGGTGGCTAGGGAACTGAAACGCCGAGAGCCGATGTCAGAAGTCACGTTTGTAGGGGCCGGTCGTGTTTTAGAGATGCAAGTGCTATCGCGCGAAGGCTTTTCGTTTGAACGAGTTCGGGCGGTTGGCCTTGTGGGGCGCTCGCCGTTCGCGATGTTAAAGGGTGTGACAACATTGCCGGCTGCGTTTCTTGATGCGGGAGTTCTGTTGCGTCGCTACAAACCTGATTTAGTTGTTGGACTGGGTGGATACAGTTCAGGGCCGGTTGTGTTGTTGGCTGCCGCAAAGCGTGTTGCAACGCTCATTCTTGAACAGAATGCGGTTCCCGGTGTCACGAATCGTCTTTTGGGGACGGTTGTGCGAGCTGCCGCCGTTTCGTACCAAGACACATTGGATTGCTTCGGGCACAAGGGTTTTGTGAGTGGTAATCCAGTTCGAACGGGTTTTTTTGAGTCGGCACCACCTCGGAAGACCGTGACCGAACCACGGATTCTAGTCATCGGCGGGTCTCAGGGTGCTCATGCGATCAATGTTGCCATGATTGAGGCAGTATCGAGTCTTGTGAACTCACTTGGCGTGGTCCGTGTGACGCATCAAACTGGCCAGAACGACTTTGAGATGGTTGAAAGCGCCTACCAATCGGTCGGAGTTGATGTTCGGGTCGAACCCTTTCTTAACAAGATGGATGCTGAGATGTCGGACGCAGATGTTGTGGTCTGCCGTGCCGGCGCGACAACTTTGGCTGAGTTGGCAGCGTCCGGGCGTCCGGCCATTCTTGTTCCTTATCCCGCAGCCGCCAATGATCACCAGAGACGTAATGCCGAGGTGTTCAAAAAGAACGGGGCGGCTGAGGTGATTGATCCGAACGATTTGACTGCAACGATATTAGCGGAACGTTTGATAGATCTGGTTGTAGATAACGATCGGCGGTTGAGACTGGCTGCCTCTGCACTCTGCCTTGCGGCACCTGAAGCAGCGGCTCAGATTGTCGATCGAATGGAATATCTAATTTCGGGTCGGGAGAACTGAACTCTGACTGCTAAACCTGGCGTGCTCGAGGACATTAAACAAGTGCACCTTGTGGGCGTAGGTGGCGCGGGTATGAGTGGCATTGCTGAACTACTGGTGAGGTTAGGGTACGTGGTTACTGGTTCTGATTTGTCATCGTCACTAGTTACGGAACGTCTCGAGAGTCTAGGAGTTCACTGTAAACAGGGCCATGATGGCCGGTATGTTTCCGCGGCGGAGCTGGTGGTTGTGTCTACGGCGATACCTGCTGACAACCCGGAGAGACTAGCCGCGGCTGAACAGGGAATTCCTACAGTTTCACGTGGTGTGATGCTCGCTGAACTGACCAGTCTCAAGCGAACTGTGGCGGTCGTTGGTTCTCACGGCAAAACTACCACGACCGCTATGGTGACTGTAGTGCTTGAAAATGCAGGATTGGATCCAACGGCAATCATTGGTGGTCGGGTAAGTAGTTTAGGAAGCAATATCAGATTTGGCGGAGGTGATTTCATGATTGTAGAGGCCGATGAAAGCGATCGGTCATTCATGGAACTCTCTCCTGAAATGGCAGTGTTCACCAATATTGATGATGAACATCTAGATGCATACAGCAGTATCAACGACTTAGAAAAATCGTTTGAAACATTTGCGCAGAGTGTAGCCGAGCGGGGTTGTATTTTTGGTTGCGTTGACGATTTTCGGCTGCGAACCGTGCTGTCTAGGGTTGAAGGACGTATCGTGACCTATGGTATCGATGAAACGTCAGCGGATATTCGAGCGGTTGACGTCAAGCTTGAGCCGTCTCGTTCCGACTTCAGAGTGGTGATAAATCGTGATGATGTCAAGGTCGACGATATTTCGATTAGTACGGCCTCGCCGGGGCGACACAATGTTGAGAACACACTGGCAGCTATTGCTGTGGGAAGTGAACTGATGGTACCGCATGCTTGCCTGTCAACGGCGCTGAGAACATTTTCAGGAGCTGAGCGGCGGTTACAGATTTGCGGAGAAGTCAGCGGTATCGTTGTTATTGATGACTATGCACATCATCCAACCGAGATCGAGGCGGTTTTTGAAACAGTTCGATTGCGCGCGCCACGTCGACTTCGCGTTGTTTTCCAACCACATCGGTACAGTCGAACGCGCCGCCTGCTAGACCGATTTGGAAAGGTGTTAGCCAAGGCTGACGAAGTGATTTTAACCGAGGTGTATGCAGCAAACGAGGTTCCAATTTCTGGTGCGACCTCAGTGGATATAGCTCAAGCAATTGCTAAGTATGGAAACGTTCCTGTGAGCCTCGCGAAGACATTCGATGCAGCGGTTGAGATTGTCACAAGGGATGCGCGGCCAGGAGATGTTGTGGTCACACTTGGCGCAGGATCGATTGGGGTATTGCCACCACGAATAACCGAAGTTCTACAAACCCGGTGTGTTGGGAGCTCTGTTTAATGGTAGTTCAAACACGCACTGATCGACGCTTCCACCGAGCGCATGTGAAGCCGTCCAGGCGACGCCGGACGTCGGCTACAGTATTACGACTGGCCCTGTGGATTGTATTGATTAGCGGCGTCGCACTGACTTCATTTTTACTCCCAAGTATGTTTAGGAGCACTGGAGTTTTTCGAGTTGATAGCATTACCGTGAGAGGTCACACCCACGTTTCACAAGGTGAAATCTTGGCTCTTCTTGGTCCGCTACGAGGCCAAAACATCCTTACCGCAGACTTGGACATTTATCGTCAGTACTTGATGGCTTCTGGGTGGGTACAAACTGTCACGCTAAGACGAATTTTACCGTCGACGATAGAGGTTGCCGTAGAAGAGAGAAGCCCGGTCGGTTTAGCTAGGTTGGGCGATCGCCTCTACCTTATAGATAGTGGCGGGGCTGTTATTGCTGAGCATGGTGCGCCTCTGACAGATCACAATCTACCGATTATTGATGGTCTGTTACTTGGGTCGGGGAGGGGCGTCGACGAGACTCGTGCGCAGCTTGCCGCAAGGCTGATTTCATCAATACACCCTTATCCAGAGCTATTGTCACAAGTGTCACAGGTCGATGTGTCAGATCCCCACAATGCCGTCGTTTTGTTGAACGATAGTCCTACGCTGATATACCTGGGAGAAGACAAGTTTGCCGAACGACTTCAAGAATATCTTGATTTGTTACCGGCACTTCGCAGTCATGTCATAGATATTGACTACATCGATTTCCGATTCGATCGAAGACTTTTTCTTGGACCCGCGGAACCTGGCTTCGAATCTGCACAGCTGGTTATGTCAAGTAATTCAAGGACGGTCGAGATTCAATGACCAGTTATCGGAGGGTGTGTGGCGCGTAGAGAAAAATTTATTGCTGGTCTTGACGTCGGGACTTCCAGAATTTCTGCAATTGTTGGGGAGCCAGTTCCTGATGACGATCGTCTTGACATCGTTGGCGTCGGTCTCGCAGATGCTGAAGGAATTCGGGCTGGGGCTATCGTCAAAATGGATGCCGCGCAGGAATCGATTAAGAAAGCAATTGAAGAAGCTGAATTAACGGCTGGCGTCGAGATCGGTTCCGTTCACCTAGGACTATCAGGAGCGCACGTCAAAGCATTTAACAGTCGCGGTGTTGTCGCAGTAGCTGGTAGCAACCGTGAAATTACCAAAGAAGATGTCGGACGGGCGATCGATGCAGCCAAGACAGTGAACTTACCGAGTGGGCGTGAGATAGTGCATGTTCTTCCGCAGGATTTCGTTGTCGACGAACAAGACGGGATAGGAGCTCCGGTTGGTATGACCGGAGCCCGGCTTGAAGTCAATGTCCACGTAGTCACTGGGAGCATGTCGACCAGCCAGAATGTTGTGAACTGTGTCAACCGTGCCGGTGTGAGAGTGGTAGATACCGTGCTGGAGCAGCTAGGGGCTGCAGAAGCGGTCTTGACTCCAGACGAGAAGGACTTGGGTGTTGCACTTGTAGATATTGGAGGCGGGACAACGAAGTTTTCGATCTTCGAAAAGGGCAGCCTTTGGCACACAGATACGGTCCCACTGGGTGGAGACCATTTTACTGAAGACATTGCGATTGGGCTGAGGACGCCAATTCCTGAGGCGGAGAAAACAAAACGGCGGTCTGGTTGTGCTATGACAGCGTTGGTTGGTGAAGAGGAGACAGTTGAGGTGGCCAGTGTCGGGGGACGTGAACCGAGAGTGATGTTAAAACGTACACTTTCAGACTGTATTCAACCTCGCGCTGAGCAAATCTTTCAAAGTTTGTGGGATGAGATCAACAAAGCTGGTTATCAACGGGCTTTGAATTCTGGAATCGTTCTGACCGGCGGTGCCTGTATGTTGGATGGCATACCAGAAATCGCTGAACAGATTTTTGATTCGCCGGTTCGACGTGGACATCCCGATGGGCTTGGCCGATTAAACGATCATGTGAACACTCCAGCGTTTGCTACGTCAGTCGGCCTAGTAATGTATGCCTGTCACCATCAAGTTGTTCAACGTAACCGGTCTCCCTTCTGGGGTCGGTTTACCGGTGGGTTGGCGTCGCTGTTCAAGGAG
>CAZWIL010000067.1:0-11390 GCA_964634175.1 uncultured Vicinamibacteraceae bacterium | reverse complement strand
CCACAATCGCCATTCGATGTGGGTCATTTCTCCTCACCGTTTCGAGAGTACGGACCGCGTTATTCACCAGAGGCGATATCTCTCGCAACTGCAGTGCATTCGCCTTCACACGATGTTCAAGGCTTTTGATTTGCTCTCTCTGAACCGCAATCAACGCTTTCAACCTGTCTATGTGGCGTCTTTGCCTTTCGCCGATATTCTGTTCGTCTCGTGGGCGCTCAGCCTGCTTGAACCGACGACGAATGTGGTCGTCTATCACGGTCGACAGACCACTTCGGCGAATAATCGCCTGAAGAACTCGAAGAGAGAACTTACTCATTACGCTGACGCTTCACTGGTTGGATGCAGCGAGAACATTCTCAATGCATGTCAGGACTGTCGTGAGACACGGCCTTCTTGGCCTTCTTTATTCCAACAAAAAAGTGATAGGTATACCGTGTTAATGTTGACGGTTCCGCATCAGATGGAATATCTGCTCCATGAATACCGAACCGGCTCGCAAACACCAGCATCGAGTTCCTTCGACACGGAACAGACTTCGCCAAGGTGCACCCTGCCCCTTCCCGCAGTGGGTAGTAAATGCCACTATATTTAGCCGGAAGATCCCGATCTGAGGTAAACAGTTTCGTGCCGTGATCGTCACTGCCACTGGATGTGCCCATGTACATTAAGGCAGTCAGCATCGACCGTCTGGGATCCACGTGTGGCTCGAGTGAGTAACCCGGGCGTCTAAGCATCAGCCGCCCGTCATACATTTTGTAGCCAGCTTTAACTGAACTAGCTTTCTCTCCGTTTTCATCGGGCATGGTCGAAGGCCAGTAATCCTCAAACTTGTCTACAAGTGCCGGCATAACAACTCTAGAAGCCACGACGTCGTTCATGAAACTCCAAGCGGCCTCTGGTTTAACAGGAGCGTTGTCCTCGCCGACTGTCCAATTGTCTCGACCCGCTTGCCCCTGACGCCAAAACTCCAGTGGCGGGAGTTCTCCGCTAATCGCCTCATACATCTCAGTCGGCAGAATGTCATTAATTACAACGTGGGGACATGGGTCGGTCAACAAGAGCGCCCGAGAGATTGCAGTATTGACATGCGCTGCTACGTCTGACAACGGATACCGGGCCTCAAAACCCTCGATCTCTACTGTTAATTGGTCGTAGTGCCGCACGCGACCGATGAGTTGCACTCGTCTATCGAGACTCTCGAACCCCTTGACTGAGGATTTCTGAAACTTTGCAAGCTCCTTTAAATTCTCAGTACTCGTCGCCAACCGCCGCTCTATTTGGCGAAGACGTTTATCCTGGTCCGTCACCAATGTCTTCAGTTGCTCAAAATATTTCTGAGATCGACCTTCCTCTCGTTTTTGATATTTCTCCTGGTCGCGACGCTGAACAGCCAACCGCTTGTCAACTCGACTGGCAACCAGATCGTTAAGCCCTAACCCGTCCGTAATCATTTGAGCAACTCTTGCCTTCAAAGACCCCATAAATACAAATCCTAGCAGAACAACCTCTCTTACGTGACCGCGCCTCCCGTATGTCGCATTTTTCCTTTGGAGGCATCCACCCCACCGCCGGGCATTTTCAAATGGCCAGCTGTAAAAACGTTCCTCGACTGGAAGGCACAGCTAACAACAAAACTCGTCGTATTGGCACAGTGACTCTATTACGTCATGATCTCAACTCGGATGCTAGACAGCGGGACAAACCGACGAGCGGGAATGACTTTCATTTTTATTACGCTCGTTATCGACATCTTAGGAATCGGAATCATCGTTCCAATCCTCCCGGAGCTGATCAAGATACTCCTTGACGGTGATGTCACGAGGGCCGGCTATTACTACGGTGTCATCATCGCAGTCTATGCCCTCATGCAGTTTCTTTTTGCGCCGGTTGTGGGAGCGCTATCAGACCGATTTGGGCGGCGTCCAATTATTCTTCTTTCTCTTCTCGGACTGGGTGCGGATTACCTCATCCAAGCATGGGCCCCATCGGTTGAATGGTTATTCGTTGGGCGCCTGATTGCAGGAATCATGGGCGCGAGTCTTACTGCAGCGAACGCCTATATCGCTGACGTCTCGACACCCGAGACACGTGCTCGAAACTACGGGTTGGCTGGCGTGGCATTCGGACTCGGCTTCATCTTTGGTCCAGCACTGGGCGGTCTCCTCGGGGGAATCAACCTTCGACTTCCCTTCATCGTGGCGGCGCTTTTATCACTTATCAATTTGATATACGGTTTTTTTGTTCTCCCAGAATCACTACCTGCCGAACGCCGTTCATCGGTTTCTTGGCAGAAACTTAACCCTCTCAGCAGTATCCTCAGATTGAGAAACTATCCTCTCGTGGCGGGACTCTCTGTAACCGTCATCTTCACCTCACTCGCCCAACGTGGATTAGAGAGTGTCTGGGTGCTTTATACCGGCTATCGATATGGCTGGAACGAACAAACGAATGGACTGACTCTGGCGCTAGTGGGTCTCATGGCCGTCATCGTACAGGGTCTGATTCTGAAACCCGTCATTGCAAAAATAGGTGAACGCCGAACGATCGTCTTGGGATTAACAGCTTCAATGCTGGCTTTACTTGGTTATGGCATGGCTTCCGAGGGTTGGATTGTTCTGATCATCATCATAGTGGGATCGCTATCCGGAATCGCCTTGCCGACGATTCAAAGCCTCGTGGCTGGCTCAGTCAATCAATCGGAGCAGGGGGCAATTCAAGGAGCTCTGACGTCTCTGGTTAGCTTGACCAGTGTGCTTGCTCCGCTAATCTTCACCGCCGGCCTCTTCAGTTTCTTTACTTCAGACCGGGCTCCGTTCGTATTACCTGGCGCCCCCTTCTATCTCGGCTCGTTCCTCGTTCTGATTTCACTCATTATGCTCAAACGAACCTTTCGCAGCCTACCCAACGGGTCCTTCCGTGACGCCTAAACACCAAATCATCTAGTCGTCAAAACACTTCTTAAGAAACGCCCCAGCTTCATCGACGGTTTGACGCCCCTTCGGAACAACACCAAACATCAACCACGGATCGTGCACCACGCCTGAATATTCTGTGTACGTGACTGGCACCCCACTCTCGCGCAAGCGGTCCGCATATGCGCGACCTTCGTCGAGCAGGGGATCGAATTCTGCCGTTTGAACCAACGCAGCTGGCAATCCAGTCACAGTCTCTGCCCGTAGAGGAGACGCGAGGGCGTCACTGCCGTCATTTCCTTCTCCGAGGTAATGAGCCCAAAACCAGCGCATCGCCTCTTGCGTCAGCAGATAGCCGTCGCTGTTCTCTCGGTAGCTTTTCGTCTCAAATGAATAGTCAGTCACCGGACAGTGAAGGACTTGTGCGACCAAACTCGGACCACCATCGCGCTTACTTAAGAGTGCCATCACGGCCGCGAGGTTCCCCCCCGCGCTGTCGCCGCCAACGGCGATGCGCGTTGAATCGATACCGAGACTTTCAGCTTCTTGAGCAATCCACTTCAAGACAGCAAAACAGTCATCGACCGCCGCAGGAAACCGAGCCTCGGGTGCAAGCCGATAGTCAACTGCTACGACCGTACACTCCGCGGCATTGGAGAGCGCCCGGCAGACCGGATCGTGACTATCAAGATCCATCAAGACCCATCCACCACCGTGAATAAAACAGAGGACAGGCATAGGCCCCGACGCGCCGACAGGCCGATAGACACGAACGGTGACCGGACCCGCCGCCCCCGGAACCTCACGTTGTTCTACACTCGCAACGACTTCAGGTTCTCCCTGCAGCGGCAACAGTCCTTCAAACGCCTGTCGTGCTACTTCGGGTGTCATTTCAGATATCGCCGGACCCCCAGCCTCCTCCATCCCTTTTAGGATTGCCTGTACTTCCGGTTCAAGTGGCATTTTTGACACTATCCTTTCACTATGTCGAGAACAACAGACGGGTGGAACAGCTCGCCCTAGCCAACTAGATGGTTTCGGAAGAATCCAATCGTTTGATTCCACGCCAACGCAGCACCAGCTTCGTTATACCGAGGCGTAGAATTATTATGAAACCCGTGCAACGTACCCTCAAACATCCGCATCTCGTAATCAACCCGATTGGCCTGGAGAGCCGCCTCGTATTCTGGCCACATCGCATTAATTCGTGGATCGGTTCCCGCATAAACAATCAGCAGAGAGGCCTCTATTTGGGGCACATCGGCAGTCGCGGCTGATGCACCATAAAACGGTACGCCGGCAGCTAAATCACTTCCCAGCGTAACGGCTAGACGATTGGTCATACCGCCTCCCCAACAAAATCCCGTAGCCCCGAGTTGTCCATTAGACAATTCATGGGCTTTGAGAAACCGCGCACTGTTAATCATGTCCTGGTCCAATTCTTCAGGATTCAGACCTCGTTGTAATGTCCGACCATCGTCGTCGTTGCCGGGATACCCACCAACGGGAGACAATCCGTCCGGTGCTAGAGCCAAAAACCCTGCCACAGCCGCCCGTCGAGCAACATCCTCAATATGAGGATTGAGGCCACGATTTTCGTGAATCACGAGGACGCTCGGGAAAGGACCCTCGCCTGTTGGGCGAACCAGATACCCTCGCATCGTTCCCGACGTACCACCCGGGGATGGATATTCTACGTAGGTACCCGTCATCCGTGAGTCGGTAAACGAAATGGTCTGCGCTTCTGCATATCGCGGCATCAAGGCCTGGGCCATCCAGAGCGCCGAGACTCCACCAACCGTCAGGACCGCGGCTCGACTAAGGAATTCCCGGCGGGTAATATGCCCGTGGCAATATTCGTCGTATAAGTCAAACACTCTCGGATCAATATCTTGTTCTCGCGGTTTCTCCATTGATTTCCCTCCTTCAGAGAATGCAGTTACCTATACACCCTACCGCACGACCCAGGACAGCGACCGGTCACCTCAGCCGTTACCTCGACCGCAGCTTCGCAAGTAGGCGAAGTATTTCGAGGTAGAGCCACACTAATGTCACGAGCAAACCGAAAGCACCGTACCACTCCATGTACTTTGGAGCCCGACGCTCGGCACCTTGTTCAATAAAATCGAAATCCAACACCAGATTCAGAGCCGCCACCACAACGACAAACACACTAAACAGGATTCCAAACGTACCGCTTGAATGAATTAATGGCACATTAATCCCAAAGAATCCCAAAACGAAGCTAAGCAGGTAAACAAGACCGATCCCCCCAGTCGCAGCCACAACGCCTAACTTGAAATTTTCGGTCGCACGAATCATGCCGGACCGATAGGCCATTAACAAGGCGCCGAGGGTTCCAAACGTGAGAAACACGGCCTGACTAACAATCCCCGGATACGCCGCTTCAAACCCGACAGAAATTCCGCCAAGCGCCAGTCCTTCGAGACCCGCGTACAGTGGTGTTGTGAGAGGTGCCCATGTCTGTTTAAAGGCCGTTGCGATCGCGACCACTAACCCACCAAAGACGCCAACCATCGTAAAAATTGTGAAATACGGGTCGGATGGGCCACGCCCCCAAATGTAACTCGCGGTAATCAGAAGAATGAGAAGAGACAGGATAGTCTTGTTCACTGTCCCAGTGATTGTCATCACCTGGTCGTCCGCTACAGCGGGAAACCCCGAGAAGGTCTCTGCCGTTAGAGCCGGATTTCCAGAACGCATCGCCAAATGAGCACTCATCGTGTTCTCCTTAAGGCCGAACAAGCCAATCTAGCCATAAATAGGGAAACATAGAAAGTAAATAAACTATCTCTGTGACCGTCACAGTTAACTCAGTACCGAAACAGGTACGAGAACTTTGTAAAGAAAGCCCGATTCGTTCGCTGCAACCGATTTGCTACGAGAAATCGTTCCGCCAATGTTTCACCGAAATCGATGAAGTCACCTTGCTGATAATGATCATCGTAACCTACGAAGAGCACTGTCCCTGAATTCAGTCGATAGGTAAACAAGATGTTGGCATCCAGTTTCCTATCAAACGAGTTGTACTCTGTGATGTTACGCAACAGAAAACGTTCGGTAAATTGATACGTCGTAAACGCCCGAAAAATCTTCACATCGAACACTTCGGCACCGGTCACGGGATTGTCGAGATGACTAAAATTGATGCTCAAGTCTGTCTGCAATCTCGAAAACGGGCGGATGCTGGAAAGAATCCGCCCGTTCCATGATCGCCCCAAGAACGGAGTCGCGGAAAAAAATATGCCGTCACCCCAACCGAAGTCGCCTTCGACGGAAATCAGTCGACTGGTATTCACTGAAAAAGCCGTTGAATAGTTCGATTTCCAGAAGTCAATGCCTCCAAATCGCTCCATGGCCCGATCCAGTCCAACGCCAGCGTTAATACTCTTGGCAAAAGACAGGTTTACTCCCACACTAGCCACCTCATCCTGGAGGGTTCCGTCAAAATCGAAGTTTCTCTGGTACCCCCCTCGCGGTCCCCAATTGACTAGCCAGTTTTCCGGCCACCAGCGATACGACACGTCACCTCGAAAAGTCTTCTCGTTAACCCTCCGCACAAAACCCGATTGATTTCTGAATTCAGGCGCCGTCACCCAGTTAAAGCTGGTGAAACTAAGGTTTCGCCCGTTATGCCGCCACATTACTCCACCGGTTGGTCCAGACAGTTCCGTGCCGTCTTCCTCCCGGGTCTGAGACCGTCCCATTACGAAATTGAATCGATTCGTCGATCCCACTCGAAATTGGCCATCAACCTCCATCACCCGGTTGTACCCATCCATGAATTCTCGATCCGTCACGAGTGCACCGACATACGATGCCCCGTAGAGGTCGTAGCGGTAACGACCGATCACGGATTGAGCTGTCTTTCCGAAAGCGACATCAGATTCGTCATCGCGCTTCCCTGGCGCTTCGTCGTCAGCTGCGAGTACCGCAAAGGTGCTTTGCCCAAGCTTTCCAGTAATTTTGGCCCCGACCCGCGGATCCACAATCGTCCTCGTGTGCACGAAACTAATCGGAGCCACGACGTTAAAAATCTCCTGCCCTTCCAGGAAAAACGGGCGAAGCTCAGAAAAGAAAAGAGGAAACCGTTGATTGACTTCGATTTGAGGTTGGTCGGACTCAATCTGTGAAAAATCCGGATTAACCGTGAAATCTATTGTCACATTTGAAGTGATGCCGTACTTCACGTTGAGACCTGCTTCCGGTGAAAAATCTCGTTCTAGAAACGCCCCGGTCGTTCGATCAAGCGAACCGGCTTTGAACCCGGTCACCGTCGGTAAAAATTCAAGATTTCGACTGGCCGACAGGTTGGTCATGCCCTCCAAAGTGCCCATCTGCGTAAGAAACCCAACAATGCCTCGTGAGACCGGTGACCAGACGGCCCGCTCGTCCTTACTCTCAATGTTCCGAACGATCTGAAATCCCCAACGGTGAGGCGCTGTCGCACTACGGGCCGGGTATCGCAGACTCTTGAACGGAATCGCTATTTCTGCCGTCCAACCATCGGTCACTAAGGTTCCTGCAGACGAAAACAACGCGTCCCACGACGTGTCCCCCGTGGGCACGACACCAGGCGACTCGCCCAATGCGCCCCCACCGCGCTGTTGCCGTCGTCCTCCTCTGCTCATTCCGCTGGAGTCCATCGTGGCATCACCCTGGACACCATAACCATTGACAGAAAAGATATACGCGCGTTGTTGGTCCAAAAAAGGATCAAAAAAGATCGTGACCTTGTCGTCGCGGATGGTTTGATCACGCTCGACCCGATTCGCCCGGATCAATGACAAATCCGAATACCTCGCGTGAATTGCCACGTAGAAATTGTCACTATCGTAGGCAAGATACACGTCCGTCGCCTCGCTGGCCGGAGCACCTTCGAGCGGATTCATCTGCACAAACTGAGAGACAGGAACAACATCACGCCACACCAGATCGTTAAGCAGTCCATCAATCTCTGGCGCTTCATTCAGCCGGAACGGCGTAGAGCGTGGTCCAGACCCGGCTGTGGCCGGTACGATTGGGGCAACGGCCCGCGGCGTTGCCCCTGCACTATCACTGTCACGATCGGCAGGACTAACCCGGCCCGTCACGGTCGCCGCTTCCTCTTCTGCCGTCGTCAGTCGCGGTGAGCGGGGAATCGTCGTGCCTGCCTGGCCAGACGGCACCTCCGGTCGAATGTTTCTGCTCAATCCGGCAACAATTTGATCTTGGACGCCAAACAGGCCATCAACTTCCCCGTCAAGCTTGATCGTCTGGACCACCGTACCAGAGGAGAGCTCAATCAACCGTGCCGTAACACGCATCAACTCATCGACTCGCTGATAACCGCCTGTGACGACCCAGTTTGCCTCCTGTCTACGTCCGAACTCGACCAATTCCGCCACGGGCCCCAACGGGTCCAGTCGCGCACTCGCTACGGCTGTGGCGTCCAGTCGAATCACACTCACTCCATAGGTATTCCTCAAGTCGACTTCCACCGTCTCGGCAATACCCGCTCCGACCCATTCGTCATCTACGCCACGACTGATATTGCCGAACGGCAAAACCACAACCGTTCCCGACAGTGGCCCCCTCAACAGCCCCAATCCCTGTTGCGCGGTCTCACCCGTGCCCTGTGGTCCGGCGGCAGCCAAAAACATTGGCGCGAAAAGAATCAGTAAAAAAAGTAAACCCTCTCGCTGAACTAATGAACGACGGCTCTCAAACAACATTCGTATAACTCCTAAACAACGCTAAATCACTTTTGTAGTATCTGAAGGCAAGTTACTCAAAACAGCGCCTACCTCAGACTTTGACAGGTAAACACGGCACTCTTTTCTGAATATTCAAAGCACTCAGAATGCCGTCTCAGACCTCAACAAGTTCCAGCTTTTCATTCTCAATCAGAGAATAAATATCAATCTTTTTTGGTCGACTATCAAACACGTCATATTTATCGATCAATGGGCGATAGGCCTGCTGTGGTGATAAACCCGGAATATCCTCGGCTAAGTCATTTCTCAAAAAGAAGGCATTCACGCCGGCTTCTTCACACACGACGAGCCGATAGCCTTTTCGCCTTGCCAGTTTCTCTAATGCACAAAGCGAAGCACCAGAATACCCTTTCGGTGCACCTTTCGGGATTGAAGCCAGTGGGACCGTCACCGCCCGGTCCGGACCAAACAGCGCGTTGTATTCCATCACTAAAACTCTCGGCGAACAGACGGTCACTGCGTCGAGAAGCCAGTAATCCGTGCTGTCAATATCGATCGACAAAAAATCAATCTCGCCCGTTACCCCGTGATCAGACAACACGTCATTAACGCACTCTGGTGTCATCACGGCCCTAATGACCGCGACACTCGGATTCCCTTTCAACTCCATCCGCAGCTGTTCCACCGCTTTCCGGCTGGAGTCGATCATCAAACCATTCCACCCAAATTCTCGGGCAAGCACCGCAGAATTTCCACCACTGCGTCCACACCCAATTTCCACAAACTGCCGCGTGGCAACACCTGCCGCTTCCAGTAACGCCAGTATCAGTCCATCCTCTTCGTTTTGAGAGCGTAATCGAAACCGTCTGGCCGCTAATCCTCTCGCACCAGCCAAGTCGCTCTTTCCGATAAATTCTCGTCGGATCAGAGCGTTCAGTTGGCGACGAAAAATCATTCGCCATTTCTCGTCCTGTTTCTGATTCGCGAGTACTCGTTCAATCAGTCGCGTCAGGTGTCTCATTTCCTTCTGTTGGGCCGATCGACTAAACCGCGAATAAAGTGTTCGCGCGACGCGCACGAGTTTCCCTGCATCCACATCATCACCCATTGTATTAATCAGAAACCTCCGGAAATCGATTTTCGCTCCGAACCTCCCATTTCCTGAGAGGTTCACACTCAACCGAGCCAACCGTGACATTTGAACCAGACATCAGACAATGGCGACAATAGCAATCCTGTACACCATGCCGACAATCCAACCTCTTTCGTCGGTTCTGTCACGCGGCTTCACAGTCAAACACGGTAACTCTACACTTACGAACGGACCTACTGCGCCCATCGTAATCCGCTGAAAGAATACAATCCTTCTCAGTATGCAACACTATTCTTGGCCTTCTCGCTCACCTCTCGGCACGACCGTCATAGTCTCACCGGCAGGTATCAATGCCTGAACCCTCTGACCAAAGAGTGTCGCCTAACCAAATACACAATCACCTTACTACTGTCGCTCGCCACGTATCACCTGCTCTCGCTCATTCTTTGGCGGAGCTTGGACCCATTACCTTTCCTGTGCATCAAGAATCAACCGTTGGCCGCTTCATGGCACGCGCGGTCGTTGGCCAACAACTTTCCACCGGAATCGCTAGACGACTTTGGGCGCGGGTCGTGGAAACGAATCGCGATCGAAAATCTCAGCTGCCTGCGACCTTTACAAAAGCGAGTCTCCAGAGACTTCGAAACTGTGGACTCTCGACGAACAAAGCAAGAGCCTTAATCGCTCTGGGACAAGCGGCACGCAATAGTCAATTAACAGATACGCGCCTTCAAGTTATGACGCATTCTGAGCGCACTAGTGAATTGGTTCGACTGTTTGGTATAGGTCCTTGGACGTGTGACATGGTGTCAATTTTCTACTTTCGCTGTGAGGATGTTTGGCCCGAGGGCGATGCGACCATACGGAAACTCTTCAAAAGATTCATTGGCCGGCGAAGCCAACTACGCATGGCCGACCAGTTCGCACCGTACCGGTCATATCTAGCTCTCGCCTTATGGGAACTCGCCAACCGAGAAAGTCCGGGCTAGAATCGAAACAAACGGTTAATTTTTATGACGATTGCGCGGTTCTCAAGCACCGGAAACTGTGGCGCGAGAGTATCACGCTGATCGGTATAGACGATGAACACTTCACTACCAGGTTGATACTCCCACCTGAGTCGAATGTTGGTACTCAGGGCATTGCTGACCGAATTAAATTGAGACAAGGCCGCTACGAACATGCGTGGCGTAATGGTGTACGTCGCACGCGCAGAGACTAGTTCGGTTGTAAAGCCACCTTGCGGAAGCGTCACTCGATTAAACGATGCGCTCGGCTCGATAGACAATTGTGAGGTCACACTAATACGACCCATCATATAGCCCACAGTGGTCTTGTCCCCGCCAAAGAAGCCACCCCGTTCAAACATGAAGGTCCCAGACATCGTTCGTTGTCCGCCTAAAGAATAAGCCAGTCCAGAACTTAAGAATGAGTAACCACCGACAGGAATCGATATGTCACGGGTAATCACAAATGGCTGTTTCAGGAATTCGTAGTTATTCGTGCCTCCTGCAAAAAACGAGTCGCCGTTTTCAAACTCAATCCCGAAGACGCCCATCTGTATGCGTGTCTCAGGTTGCCCCGTTCCATCCGTAATGTAGTCGATGCTACTCTCCCAGGAAAATTTTCTGACTGCAGCGATCGACTGGGGCCTGGGGCTAAAAC
>CAZWIL010000066.1:8579-11415 GCA_964634175.1 uncultured Vicinamibacteraceae bacterium | reverse complement strand
GTGTGTTGAGAGTCCGGGAACCAGTCTCGATAATGCAGCCAGACGGTATATGAGATTCAAGAAGAAGGTGTTCCTTGGTGCACTCGTCGGAGTCGTGGTGGTTGTCGCGACGATCATAATCTTTCGCGACGCTGTGCTTTTTACGGTCATGGGTGCGTTAATCGCGCCAAGTCACGAATTTGATGCAGCCTCAGTGTCATCATCACCAGACTACAGCAACTCAAACCATTGGGCGGCGCTGCCAGACCGTAACGATAGAGCCGACCGGATACCGTCGGGTGATTTCGTTGACGGACAGGACCTTGCCGAGGTTGACGTGTTCTTTGTTCACCCCACCACGTATGTCTCAGCGGAATCGTGGAACCAGTCGCTAGACGATATGGCGACGAACGAGCGAACGGATGAATTTGTTATGGAGGGGCAGGCCAGCGTCTTCAACGGCTGTTGCCGCGTTTACGCGCCTCGATATCGACAGGCGACGCTCTATTCATTTTTTGACGCAGAGGGCACTGGACAGGAGGCACTCGCACTGGCCTACGAGGACGTAGCGACTGCGTTTAATTATTATCTGGATTATTTTAATGAAGGTCGTCCCTTTGTGCTTGCGGGTCACAGTCAGGGTTCGCATCATCTCGACGGTCTGCTGGCAAATGAGATTGTGGGCACGACCTTGGTCGAACGGTTGGTCGCGGCGTATCCAGTAGGGTTTCCGATCGACGGAAGCAACGGATTGCCGGTCTGTGAAACCCCGACGCAGACGGGTTGCCAAGCGACGTGGAACGCTGTGGGTCCCAACGTTGGATCCTTTTTGGCCTTAACTGAGAGTGTCTGCGTCAATCCCCTAACATGGCGAGCGGATCGATTGGCAGCGTCGCACGAGTTAAATATCGGTGCCGTAAATTTTGGAGAGAGCGACGTGCCGGAGATCGCGGTCGCCGATGGCGCGTGTCGAGAAGGCCGACTCTGGGTGTCTGATATTCGCTCCAGTCATTACGGATGGAGACCGCTCGGGCGTGACAATTACCACGTTTACGATTACGCGCTGTTCTATCTCAATCTTCGCGAGAATGTTGAAACGCGGGCTAATGCGTTCCTCCGACAAAGTGATCAGGAAGATACGCAGCCCGAATAGAGCGGCCCGCGGGTGTGGTTCGTACGGCCGGCTGTCACGAGTACGGATATTGCTCAGTCGATAATCGCTTGATACAGCAGTGCTCTGAATTTGACATTATCGTCAACGTTAATAGCTGGAATTAACTGGGTTAGATAAACCGCCGCTAATTCCTCTTCGGGATCAGCCCAGTAGGTCGAATGATAGGCTCCGGCCCAGCCGAATTCACCCACCGACCCCGGTGCACCTCGCGCGCCGAGATCTGTGACAACAGAGAAGCCGAGGCCAAATCCCTGGCCAGGACGAAACGACACTTCTCCGAGATGGTTAACGGTCATGAGTTTTACCGTGTTGGGGCTGAGGATGCGTGCCCCGTTAAACTCGCCACCGTTTAACATCATTTGTAAAAATGTGGCGTAATCACGCGCTGTTGACAGAAGTCCGGCACCACCGGAAAAGCTTGTTCGGGGACCGTCAATGTATTGTCCCTGACCGACCGTTCCAAAGATGCCACGGTCCTGCATATATCCGGGTGTTGGCGCTAGTTCAATTCCTCCATCTGCGGTCGACGAGTAGACTGTGACTAAACGGTCGGTCTTTTCTTCTGGCAGATAGAAATGCGTGTCATTCATGCCAAGTGGGTCGAGAATCTCATTTTGAAGAAAGACGTCGAATGGTTGTCCGCTGACTACTTCAACAAGAGCGCCGAGGATGTCCGTGTTATAGCCGTACACCCAACTCTCTCCGGGCTGGGCACTTGCCGGTAATCCGCCCATGCGGCGAATCGTTTCCCGAATTGGTTCGTCGCGTTTTGCAAAATACCACCCAACGACATCGGCTTCTCGCCATTCATCAACAGCTAGGCCATTGCCGTAACTAATGCCAGACGTATGCGTCAGAAGGTCACGGATTGTAATGGCGCGGCGGGCGGCGACCACGTCATAGCCGCCACGACTGTTGTCAATAGCCACGGTGCCGTTTGCAAACTCAGGCATGTATTTGGCGAGGGGATCTGAGATCAAGAGCTGACCTCGCTCCTGCAAGATCATGATGCACGTGCTCGTTAGTGCCTTCGTCTGGGAGGCGATACGAAAAATCGAATCAAGTTCCATCGGGGAGTTCGACTCTCGGTCCCGCAGGCCCACGGCTTCTAGATAGGCTATCTTTCCCTTTCTGGCGACAATGGCCACTGCTCCGGCGATGCGCTCATCCGATACGTAGCCTTCAAGTGTGCTCGTCAGTCGCTCAAGCCGTTCGGAGGACATCCCCACAGACTCGGGTTCGGCGGTCGAGAGGGTCTGTCCCCAAGTGGGAACTGATGTCAGGATAAAGAGAATTAAAATCAACACTGCACGACAGGAACTAGGACGCATATGTCACCTCTGGAAGTCGAGACGCCGTCGTTAGCGGGCGCCATTGGGTGCTGCCATCTTAACGCTGATGGGCTCACAGAGCCACTTGAATGCGTTAGGTGAAAAGGTCGTAAACACGAAAAATGCGAAAAACCGAAGTTTTGATGCGTCCCGTATAGGAAAATAGGGTGACAGTTTCTTCTGGAGAGAGACCGCTGGGACATCGTAGTCTTCGACTCGCCTTCGCGCTGATGGCTTTGGTGACGATTGGGGCCGTGGTGGCCGTGGTCCAACAATCAGTTGGGCCTGAGGCGTTGGAACCACGACCCGTACTTGTCGAACTATTTACGTCTGAAGGATGTTTGAGCTGTCC
>CAZWIL010000066.1:0-8569 GCA_964634175.1 uncultured Vicinamibacteraceae bacterium | reverse complement strand
TCCCGCGGACGAGCTCTTAATGAAACTGGCAGAGGAGCAGCCCGTCAGGGGTGCCCTGATTATTCCATTGAGCCAGCATGTGGATTACTGGAACTCCGCATGGACGGATCCATTCTCATCATCGGTGTTCACTGACAGACAGATGTCCTACAACCGGGCCTTGGGAACGAATGCAGCCTATACACCACAAATGGTTGTGGACGGACGCTTCGAACTCGTTGGCAGTCGTGGCAGACTCGCTCAAGACGTGATCGCAACATCCGCGAGGGCTCCGAAGGCAACTATTTGGCTCCGACCAGGTCAACCGCGACTGGATAATAGAGTCTCTATTCAACTTGGGCTTGATGCTGTCGATCAATTTCTGGTTGGTAAACAGTTGGAACTCTGGCTCGCGGTCACGGAACAGGGCTTGGAAACCCGTGTTGAGCGGGGTGAAAATGCTTTTCGGCTACTTCGTCACCCCGCGGTTGTTCGAACCGTGAAGGCAGTGGAGACATTCGTGTGGACTAAAGCGGAAGCCAAATCCTTCGAGGCCGTTGTCGACTTGGAACCACGTTGGGTTCGCTCACAGCTTAGAGTGGTAGCCGTGTTGCAGGACCTATCAAGCCGGCAGATTTTTGGCGTCAGTCAAATTCGAGTCAATGAATTGGAGTGATATATGAGTGGAATCGAACGACGACAATTCCTTCGAACAGGGTCCGCGGCGATGCTCGTGCCAGGAGCCTTAATCCATCCATCGACCAATGAGGCTGCAGGCTCTGCGTCGACTCAAGAGGCTAATGAACATCGAATCCGGATGAATGGTGACGGTTTGGGGCTGGACCCGATTGAACTGGCGCGTGTCTGGATGGAATTGGCTGAAAATGGACGAATACAGCCTGATTCTTACTCCAACGGAGGGAGTGTCGCGATTTTAGAGGAGGAATGCGCCCGCATTCTCGGTAAGGAACGAGCAGTCTTTATGCCAACGGGCACCCTTGCGAATCAACTCGCTGTACGCGCGCTGTCTGGTGGTTCAGGGCGGGTTGTTGTGCAGGAAGAGAGTCATTTGTACAACGATTCAGGCGATTGCGTTCAGACATTAAGTGGACTCAACCTAATTCCGCTTGGACGGGATCGATCAACGTTTACGCTTGATGAACTTGAAGAGGCTGTGAACCGGTCCGAGAGCGGGAGGGTGACCACTCCCATCACAGTGATTTCAATTGAATCACCAGTGCGTCGGCGTTTCGGTGAATGCTTCGACGAGAAGGAGCTCTCGAATATTGTCGAGTTCGCCAAACGACGAAAGATCGGTCTTCACTTGGATGGTGCAAGGTTGTTTCTTCAGAGTGCTTATACGGGTCGGTCCGTGGAGGACTACGCCTCTCTCTTTGATACGGTATATGTCTCTCTTTACAAATATTTCAACGCACCATCTGGCGCGATTTTGGCGGGTCCGCGGAATCTCTTGGATAACATGTTCCACACACGACGTATGTTTGGCGCAGGACTGCCGGCCGCCTGGCCCTTTGCTTCAATCGCAACACGATATCTCACCGGCTTTACGGAAAGATTTAGAGACGCCATTGCTATTTCAGAGTCTGTGATTAAGGTCTTGCAGAATCATGACTCGTTCCAGGTTCAACGTCGTTCCTCTGGAACGAATCTCTTTTCGTTGCGCATGTTGGGGCGGGAGCCAGGACGGTTTATAGGGAACCTGGAGGCACAGGGAATAACTGGTGTACGTCGTTTCGGAGGACCCAACGAATTCCTCTTAAGTGTCAACGAGACTTGGAATCGGACAGACGCAGACAGCTTAGCTAGAAGATTTGTAACCGCCTTGGAAGGATGAGACAAGGACTCCTGAGCGCCACGGTCGAATTTTGGTTGGATTAGATGGTTTGATACACTTTTTGACTAGCCATGCGTAGAGAAGAGCGACAACATCTAAAGGAGAACCCGCTCGCGAGTTTCGTAGGTCGTGCGCGGGGTCGATTAGCGAACAGTGGACGACTGGTGCTGTTTTTGGTGAGCGGCATTCTAATTGCCTTGATCGCAGCTGCCGGTTTTTACACACTCGCCGGGATGAATGAGCAGCGGGCAGGACAACTCTTGGCTCAAGCGATGGAAACACTTGTCGCGCCGGTCGTGGATCCGGATGAGGAGACAGCGCCTCAGGAAATAGTAGGAGATGAGGCCTCGTCGGCGGAACCGGAAGGCCCGGCGGCACCCGCGGCTGCAGTGTTTGAGCAACCTCCGGGAAGCTATCCCTCCCTTGAAGCAAAACTGGAAGTCGCTCTCGGACAGCTACTTTTAGCTGCTGACGAATATCCGACTACCGCACAGGGCTTGACGGCGCGATATCAGGCTGCTGCCGTGCTCGTCGCTCTCGAACGAGCGGATGACGCGCTGCCACACTACAGGCAGGTCATGGCGGCGGCCGGGGATGAACTGTACGGACAGATGAGTCTCATGGGTCTGGCCGAGGCTCTGCTGTTGACCGGGCAGGCGAACGAAGCGATTGTCTTATTTGAGAGTCAGATAGGTTCATTGGACTCATTGGTGCCCATCGACGCGGTTTTAATGAGATTGGGCCATGCCCACCAGCTTGTTGGCCAATCCGACGATGCTCTGGCGGCGTTCAATCGGATCGTCGAAGAATTTCCAGTCTCTATCTATTACACCGACGCACTGCAAGAAGTCGAAACCCTCAGGCAGTTTTCTGTCGGCGCCTCATAGGGCGAGCGATGGACTCATCGACATTCTCCGTTGGCCTTGTTCAGATGGCGTGCGGAAACAATCAGCGAGAAAACGTAGCACGAGCGTTCTCTGGCGTTCGGACAGCGGTGGATGGTGGTGCGCAAATTGTGTGCCTGCAGGAGTTGTTTGCGTACCAATATTTTTGTCAGGTAGAAGATAGCCAGTGTTTTGATCTCGCAGAGAGAATCCCCGGTCCTCTCACAGAGGAGGCTTCGGCGCTTGCCAAACAATTCGGAATCGTTCTGGTCGTACCAGTATTCGAAAAGCGTGCCGCTGGTTTGTACCACAATTCGGCGGCTGTTATCGATGCAACGGGTGAACTCTTAGGAGTGTATAGAAAGATGCACATTCCAGATGACCCACAGTACTTCGAGAAGTACTATTTCGCGCCAGGGGACTCTGGCTATAGGGTCTTCGATACGCAATTCGCCAAACTCAGTGTGTTGATCTGCTGGGACCAGTGGTATCCGGAGGCGGCGAGATTGTCGACACTTGCGGGTGCCGAGATTCTTTTGTACCCCACGGCGATTGGTTGGGTTCCAGGCGACCTTCCTAAGGTAAGACGACAGCAACAGGAGGCGTGGGCTATCGTGCAACAAGCCCACGCCATAACAAACGGTGTTTACGTCGGCGCCGTTAACCGGGTAGGACAGGAAAGCTCAGGCACTACAGGCCTAGAGTTTTGGGGAGGATCGTTCGTCTGCGATCCGACGGGACAGCTGCTTGCATCCGGTTCGAATACCGATGGCGACGTGCTCCTCGCTACCTGCAGTCGAGAGATTTTGGAAGAACAACGTCGTGCGTGGCCATTTCTTCGCGACCGCCGCATCGACAGCTACGCAGAGATTGGCAAACGTTTCCTTGAGGACGAAAACTCCGTACCTTTTAAATCGGCGAAATAGAATCCGTGCCAAAACCTGTAATGGACTTTGGAGAAACCGCTGTTTCTCCGGCCAGACGTGGATTTCGAATGCCGGCGGAATGGGAACCGCATCGTGCGACATGGATTATATGGCCGCACAATCGATTAGATTGGGAGGTCAAGACATCGGCTGTGCGGTGGTGTTTTGCCGAGATTGTCAAGGAATTGACGAAGGGTGAGCGCGTTGCGTTGGTTGTTCAGGATCAAGCCGGTAGGCGACAGGCTGAACGAAACTTGGCTAATGTTGGTACGGACCTCTCTCAGGTTGATTTTTATGTGATTCGGACCAACAGATCATGGATTCGGGACTGCGGCCCAATCTTTATAACCAAACGAGCGTCTAGAGGCCGTCCGCCGATAGCACTGACCGATTGGGGATTTAATGGCTGGGCACGCTACCGAGCGTGGACAAGAGACAATGCCGTTCCCGCCAAGGTTGCCAAGATTCTAAAGATGCCGCGTTTTCCTATACGCATTCGACACGCTGATCAGTTCCGAGATGTGATTCTGGAGGGTGGCAGTATTGATGTAAACGGCCAAGGGTTGCTCTTGACAACGGAGCAGTGTTTGCTCGGCAGAGTCCAAGGTCGAAACCCAGGATTGTCACGGGAATCGATTGAATATGCACTCAAGGCTAGCCTTGGAATTCGAAAGGTACTTTGGCTCAGTGGTGGTATCGACGGAGACGATACTCAGGGTCATATTGATGACGTCGCTCGCTTCGTTGCACCGAATGTAGTTGTCGCTGCAGTGGAACGAGACCGTAACGATTCCAATTACGAGCCACTTCAGCGTAACTACAAGCGACTAAAGAGCATGAAGACTTCAACTGGTAGCTCTCTGCGGATCGTGCGTATTCCCATGCCCCGACCCATCAGTTTCGAAGGTCAGCGTTTACCAGCTACTTACTTAAATTTCTACATAGGAAACAAATCGGTTCTTGTGCCGACGTTTAACGATCCCAACGATAGGATTGCTCTCGCCAAACTGGAAAGACTGTTTCCGTCACGAGAAGTAATTGGTATACATGCAGGCGACCTCGTGCTGGGCCTTGGCGCGCTGCATTGCCTTACCCAGCAGGAACCGGCGTGACCGTATGGAGGCGAATGTTTTGGTCTACGAGTGTGCCGCCGGATTATTCTGAGGTTGTGGTGTCATATTTAGAGACCGGCAACGTGACGCCGTCAACCACTAGCGCCCGACTGGCCAGATCGAACAACGGCGCCCGGCGATTGACGAGTTCATTCTGAGCGCTACTGAGTATTCCACTGACCAGAAGAGGCAGTGCCAAGGTTGCATCCGCCTGTACAGAGACATGATCAGCGTCCGTGGCTAGCTTGCCCCAGCTTTGAGCTTCATCGAGTGAAGAGCCTGAAGCGCCTCCGAAGTGAGGAACGTCGGTCATAATCTGCAGCGCGTACTGGTGCCCAGGAATAGTGGGGCAGTAGAACGCGGCCTGGACGCTCGCCTGATTAATGAAGTTCTTGGGAGTCCCGCCGCCAAGCACTATCGAAGCGGTACGCGGGTGTCGGATAACCATATTTGCCGACTCGGAAACATCCTCGATCACATCAATCTGTCCCTTGCTTTCATCAATCATTCGAGATTGAGACAATCCCATTCCTAACGACGAATCTGCAATACCTGGGCAGAAGATTGGTACACGGGCTCTAAAAGCAGCGGTAAGAATACCGTCCGCGTGGCTCTTTTCCCACAAATGACCACCTAGCTTATGTAAGTACTCTCGAGTTGAATACGGTCTGGATTCGAGCGTTGTCGTAAAACTCGCAATCCAATTATCGTTCTCGATGAACTCATCCTCATCCATATACGTGTCGTATACCCGATCAATGTGATGTTCTTGGAGTGCGCCATCATCAATCTTGTGAGATCCAATAAAGTGCTGGTTGCCAAGCGTTTCATGAAGGTCGTGGTAGAGGTTTGCACCTGTTGACACGATACAATCCACGGCGCGATGGCTTATTAGATGCGCAATAATCATCCGTAACCCACCGGCACTTAGCGCACCAGCGACGCCAAGAAAAATCAAGACATCATCGGCGATCATTCGTTGCCACACGCGATGGGCTACGCCAAGATTTCTGCCTTGAAATGAAATATGTTCCATCTGTTCAAGGATCTCAGTTGCGCTCAGACCAGGTCGAGCAATGAACGGCTTTACAGGATTCTTCAGAAAGTCTGATTTCTTTGTCATGTCTGTCGTTATGACTCAGATTCTTCGAGTCGCTTCTTCCATGAGGCAAGAAAACCAATGGCATCGAGCGGGGTTATCGACTCCACGTCAATGGCTCGAAGTTTTTCGGCGACTTCGGACTCAATCGGCACGGACGAGCGAAATAAACCCAATTGAGTGTTACCGTTCGCTGTCTCTTTCGCCGAGACGCTGAAGGCTGGGCGCCCATCGCGAGACAGCTCGTCGTGTTCAAGAGCCTCCAGGATAGTCTTAGCACGAGATACGGTTTCTAAAGGCAGGCCCGCGAGCCGGGCAACTTGAATCCCGTAACTTCGGTCTGAGCGGCCTGGCTCAACTCGTCTTAGAAAGACGATGTCTTCTTGCCACTCCTTCGCAACGACGTGATAGTTAACTACCCCTGGAATTGAATCAGCAAGGTCGGTGAGCTCGTGGTAATGAGTCGCGAACAGAGTCTTCGGCCGTCGCCGTGAATCCGTCGCTAGCGTTTCGACTACCGCCCACGCGATACTTAGACCGTCGAAAGTAGCTGTGCCACGGCCTATCTCATCAAGGATAACCAGGCTTTTTGAGGTGGCCGTATGTAAAATTTTTGCTGTTTCCTGCATTTCGACCATGAACGTCGATTGCCCTCGCGCAATATTGTCAGATGCTCCTACACGAGCGAAGACTCGGTCGACGATAGGTACCGTTGCTTCGGTGGCTGGCACAAAGCATCCGGCGTGAGCTAAGAGAACAATCACTGCGACTTGGCGTAAATAAGTTGATTTCCCACCCATGTTGGGACCAGTCAAAATGACAATTTGCTGGGTGGTCGAATTTAATGTCGTATCGTTCGGAACGAATTTATCGAGTTGGGTGTGTTCAACGACTGGATGTCGTCCACCTACGATTCGTAGCTCGTCTCCGTCGTGTATGTGAGGTCTGGTATAGCCCAAGATGGCGGCGGCTTCAGCGAAGCTCGACAAAACATCCAAGCCAGCAAAGGCAACCGCTGTTGCTTGCAGACGTGGGCACTCCCTTGCAATTGTGCTGCGTAGCTCTTCGAACAGCACTTGTTCCATCTCCAAAATACGGTCATCTGCTCCGAGTGCTCTTTTTTCAAACTCTTTGAGTTCCGGAGTGACAAACCGTTCGCCGTTGGCGATCGTTTGTTTTCGGTGATAATCGTCAGGGACGGCATCTAGATTCGATTTTGAGACCTCAATGTAGTAGCCAAAGACCCGGTTGTAGCCCACTTTTAATGATGTAATTCCGGTTCTCTTTCGCTCGGCCTGCTCCATTTCGGCAATGTTTTGTTTGGCATTACCACTTACGCCTCGCAGGTCGTCTAAATCCTGGTTATAGCCCTTTCGAATAACACCGCCTTCACGTACGAGACTAGGAGGTTCATCTGTTAGCGTTGATTCGATAGCTTGACGAACCTCAACCACTTCATCCAACTGACTCAGAAGGCTCTTAATCAGAGCCGCCTGGCGTTGGTCGATAGCGGTCTTGGCGGTCGGGACCCGAAGTAGAGATTCTTTTAGTGCCACAAGCTCCCGCGGTCCCGCGCGACCCAAGGCGACACGGGCGACGAGTCGCTCAAGGTCATGAATCGACTTTAGAGTCTCTCTAAACTTCGTTCGACATGTTGTCTCGTCGAAGAACTCTTGGACTGCATCGAGTCGAGCACGCACACGTTGACTTGTATTCAAGGGGCGTTGCAACCACGCCCGAATCAAGCGCCTACCCATAGGGGTTAATGTTTGATCAATTTCCTTCAGCACCGAGGGAGCGGTCCGGTCCCTGCTATTAGAAACAATCTCGAGATGAGAGAAGGTCGTTGGGTCAACTAGGACGTGATCGGCCTCGGCTCGAAAGACGATTGATCGCACATGCTCCAATTCGACCTTTTGGGTATCTCGAAGGTAATGAATGAGGGCCCCAGCAGCCATTGTTGCCGCCTCTCGATCTGCCATGGCGAAACCTTCGAGAGAGTGAACTTGGAGTTGTTCGCAAAGCAATTCAGAAGCAGAATCGTAGCCGAATATCCAAGGCTCTAGCTTGGTAATTACGGCGGGGGCTTCAGACAGCGCTGAAAACGATTCATCTAGATCAAGGTCGGTGGACACCAGAAGCTCACGTGGGCCAATGATAGCCATCTCATCAATGACCGCCTGCGAGCCATGTTTGCCGAAATATTCCGCGGCCGTAAACTCTCCCGTTGACAGGTCGATAAGGGCAGCTCCGAACGTCGATCCGACCGTAGATATAGCCATCAGAAACGACGGTTCGGCAGTCTCAAGATCGTTAGGATCCGTTAAAGTTCCCGGAGAAACAACCCTTACAATTTCGCGACGAACGGGTTGTTTGGTGCCCTTGGTGTGCCGAGCGTCTTCGACCTGTTCACAAACCGCAACACGAAAGCCTTTCTTGACAAGTCTTGCGAGGTAGACGTCGCCGGCATGAGCCGGTACACCGCACATTGGAATCCCCGTGCCATCGCGGCTTTTGGACCGCGAAGTAAGTGTTAAATCAAGTGCCCGTGATACGGTAATGGCGTCCTCATAGAACATTTCATAGAAATCACCCATTCGGAAAAACACAATTGCATCGGTGTATTCTCGTTTTGCGTCGAGATATTGACGCATTGCTGGCGTGGGACCCGGAGTCGAAGGTTTCGTCTTCTTTGCCGAGAGTGACATTAGTCG
>CAZWIL010000065.1:0-11430 GCA_964634175.1 uncultured Vicinamibacteraceae bacterium | reverse complement strand
CGGGCAGCCAAAGCCACCGACCCGCCTATGAGCCCTAAACCGACTACCGCGACTTTTTCGAAAATCGGAACTGCTGAGTGATCTCCGTCTGATTGGATCACGGGAAGATATTGTTGGTCATCTGACATAATTCTAAACCTGAACAGCCAAACTCCGGCGACCGCTAAGTTCCCCACTTTCGACGTGGAACCGGCTCGACACAGATACTTCGACCTATGGCAGGAGCAATGATTCGAACCTCGTCCATCAAACGATCAAATTGGTCTGGAAACAACGACTGGGCACCATCGCTGAATGCGTTGTCTGGGTCGGGGTGTACTTCAATAATGAGACCATCCGCACCTGCGGCAACCGCCGCCCGGGCCATTGGCGCCACCTTGTCACGAATGCCAATACCATGACTAGGATCCGCCACAATGGGCAAGTGACTCAATTTTTGAATCACGGGTATAGCCGAAATATCCATGGTGTTCCTGGTGTAGGTTTCGAACGTTCTAATTCCACGTTCGCAAAGAATAACGTCGCTGTTTCCCCCTGACAGAACATATTCGGCCGAGAGCAGCCACTCCTCTATAGTGGCAGAAATTCCTCGCTTCAGAAGAATGGGCACCTTGGCCTTACCCAACTCTCGGAGAAGCGTGTAGTTCTGCATATTGCGTGCACCTACCTGCAAAATATCTGCATACTGCGCGACCAAGTCGATCTGGCTAACATCCATAACTTCGGATACCAGTTTAAGACTGTGCTGATCCGAAGCACTCTTCAGTAACTTCAGCCCTGCGTCGCCCAATCCTTGAAAACTGTACGGTGAGCTCCTTGGCTTGAACGCCCCTCCACGAAAAATCTTTGCGCCAGCGTTACTCACGGCCTCGGCGGCCGCGTTGACCTGCTCCTCGGTCTCTGCGGAGCACGGCCCCGCCATAACGACAACCTCATCCCCACCGATTCTGAGATCGCCGACCGTGATCACAGACCGCTCAGGTTTGAAGGTTCGACTCGCCAGTTTGTATGGTTCCGTAATGCGCAACACCTCATGCACACCGTCCATGACCTCGATAAGCCGTGTATCAAACCCTCGAGTGCCGCCCACTGCACCTAACACCGTCTTTAGTGCTCCGGTGGAGCGATGCACATCGAATCCTTTTTCGACAAGCGTAGAGATTACATGTTGAATCTGATCTTCAGACGCCCGCTCCTCCATCACCACAACCATGACAAACAACCTCCATGCGACTGCCAGAATTGCACTCGGCTTCGCCGTCTATTCTTCTTCTGCCAATCTTTCCAATCGTCTATTCTCGTCAATGATTCTCTCAAAGAGACGGGTAATTGCCTCTGCACCAAGGGGGCCTCTATTTTCGTCCCGCGCATGTTCTAAAACGGCTACTTCGCGCTGGGGTTGATAGGTCTCTAACCCTGCCTCGCTCTTACACCGTCCCAATTCAAGTGCCCACCTCGCTCGATCGTTTAATAATCGAACGATTTCCTTGTCCAACTGGTCAATCCTCCCGCGATATTTCCGCAGGCGCGCCGCTAAATCCTCGGGCTCTTCACTTCTACCTGCTATCAGATGATCTTGTTTAGCCATCAATCTCACTCTCGCTACGCCGTTGCATCCAAGGCCTTAGACATCTCGGCAGTCCAGTCCACTCTTCAGCCAGTGTACATAGCGATGAATCTCTCCAACCATGTCTCCACTCGCTGCAACTTCTGCGATACGACTGACTAAACCACTTCCGACGACCGCGGCATCAGCCAATCGGCCAACCTGGCGAACATGCTCAGGTTGGGATATACCAAAACCGAGAGCGATCGGGCGTTGAGTGACCTGACGAATTCGTTCAATCATCGCTGAAACTCCCTCGGCCATACTGTCTCGTTGGCCGGTGACACCCAATCGAGAGATGGCGTACAGAAATCCCCTACCCAAATCTGCCGCCCGTTTAATTCTTTCACGCGTAGTGGTAGGACTCAGTAGAAATATAGGGTCGATATTGGACGCAATAGCGAGCCCATGCACTTCTTCGGCCTCTTCAATCGGGAGATCAAGCACGAGTAATCCATCCACTCCCACATCGGCCGCACGCGTCATGAATTCGGCCGTCCCCATGGCCAAAACTGGATTCGCATACGTGAATAGAACCAGCGGACACCTCACTCTCTTACGAACCGTTCCAACCATCTGAAGACTGGACTTCAGTGTCGTTCCACTGGACAGAGCCCTCTCTGACGCCCGCTGAATCACTGGACCATCAGCTAGCGGGTCAGAAAATGGAATTCCCACTTCAATGATGTCAACCGCAGCTTGGTCCAACGTTTCCAGAATTAACGCCGACCGTGTCAGGTCAGGATCTCCGGCCGTTACATAGGCTACGAGGCCAGTCTGTGCCTTTTGTCGCAGTCCAGAAAAAGTATCGTCGATCCGTGACATTAGAACTACGCACCTCCCTGGGCGTTCTCTATCGCCGCGACGTCTTTATCGCCCCTACCGGACAAATTAACCAAAATCGCTTCATCAGGAGACATCTTCGACGCCAACTTACAGGCATACGACACTGCATGGGCCGACTCCAAGGCTGGAAGAATGCCCTCCAACCGGCACAGCATCCTAAAAGCACCTAACGCCTCTTTATCAGAAACGTATTTGTATACCGCCCGGTCCATATCACGGAGCCAAGCATGCTCAGGTCCAATCGCAGCGTAATCCAATCCTGCCGAGATCGAGTGAGTCGTTTCGATATTGCCATTCTCGTCCTGGAGAACATAACTGCGAGTGCCCTGTAACACGCCTGGCACGCCGGTCTCAAAACGAGCGGCGTGCTGTCCGCTCGTCAACCCTCGCCCCCCAGCCTCAACACCAATTAACCGAACCCCTCTATCCTCAACGAAGCCGTCAAAGAGTCCCAGCGCATTACTTCCACCACCGACGCAAGCCACAACCGCTGTCGGCAGACTATCTATCAATGAAACGATCTGGCTCCTTGCCTCACTGCCGATTACCGATTGGAACTCTCGAACCATTAAGGGATACGGATGTGGCCCCAACACCGAACCAAGTAAATAATAAGTGTCCTGCACATTCGTGACCCAATCTCGCATCGCTTCATTGATCGCATCCTTCAACGTCCGACTGCCAGAATCCACGCCCGTCACAGTCGCACCAAGCAACTTCATTCGGAATACATTCGGGGCCTGACGGCGCATGTCCTCGGTTCCCATAAAGATTTCACACGTCAAACCCATAAGTGCACAGGCCGTGGCCGTAGCCACTCCGTGCTGCCCCGCACCGGTTTCGGCCACGACCCGACTCTTACCCATTCTCACCGCCAGTAACACCTGGCCGAGCGCGTTATTAATTTTGTGGGCTCCCGTATGGGCCAAGTCCTCTCTTTTTAAAAACAGGCGGGCTCCACCGATGCTCTCGGCCAACCGCCGGGCTTCATAGATTGGCGTTGGCCGACCGACATAGTGCGTCAGCAGTTTTGTTAACTCATCCAGAAAAGCTGGGTCCTCTCGCGCTTCACGATAGGCTTTTTCCAACATTTCAATCGGTTGAACCAGAGTCTCAGGAACGTATCTTCCACCGTACGAACCAAAGTACCCGCGTGCATCGGGGTCTCGACGACCAAACACTGGCGCAGCTACTAAAGTCTTGTCATCCATCCTTAAATACCCTGCACCACGGCTAGGCTTCCGCGATAGCACTGAAGAAGCTTTCCAAACGTTGTCTGGATTTCACGCCGGCTTGAGATTCGATACCAGACGAAACATCGACACCATACGGTTTAACCATTCGGACCGCCTCAGCCACGTTGTCCGCCTTAAGCCCGCCCGATAGAAAGAGACGGCGCCGCGCTGCCAAACGTGCCGCCAGTGTCCAATTCACCACTCGACCAGTCCCACCTCGTCGGACCGGGTCGTGAGCGTCCAAAAGAAGGGTTATCGATTCTGGAAGCTCAACAAGACCTTGCAGATCATTCTCGTGATCTAGAGTAACCGCTCTAATCACATCGCCAGAGAGACTCTCACAAAATTCCACAGTCTCTTCCCCGTGCAGTTGTATCGCTGTTAGCCCAACTTCACTTGTTACTTCTTCAATCCGACCCCGAGATGCATTCACGAAGACGCCCACCGCCGCCACATGGCTAGGCAGCACCGACCGAATACGTGCTGCGACAGAGGGCGTTACGAACCTTGGACTATTTTCCCAAAACACGAATCCTATTGCAGACGCGCCAAGGTCGGCTGCCAATGCCGCATCAGCGACACGCGTCAAACCACAAACCTTGATCGCAACCATTAAACTTCACCTACTTTCGCCGTGTGACGTCGCCCCAAAAGCTCGCGCAGAGCCAGTCCAGGATCGTCCTTAGTCACAAGCGATTCACCGACAAGAACGCCTCGATAACCACACGCCCTTATTCTGTCGAGATCGTTCGAAACCTTGATCCCACTCTCGGCTATAGCCACCGTGTCTTTCGGAATCAGATCAATCAATGAAAACGACAGATTTATATCCACCTCTAGAGAGCGAAGATTTCGATTATTAACACCTATGATCTTCGCACCAGCCGAAACAGCGCGACGCACTTCGTCTTCGGTATGTACTTCAACGATCACAGCGAGTCCCAAATCTGTTGCAAGTTTCAACAGGGTAGAGAGTTCAAGTTCATCAAGAGCAGCAACAATCAACAACACAACGTCAGCACCGGCGGCTCGCGACTCCCATAGTTGATAATCACAAACAATGAAATCCTTGCGAAGAACAGGAACGCCCACAGCATTTCGAACGGAGGTTAAATCGTCCAATGCTCCATCAAAGAAAGCCGGCTCCGTCAAAACAGAAATCGCAGCTGCGCCAGCCGCTTCATATGCTGAAGCGATAGACGCCGGACGATAGTTATTTCGCAACACTCCGCGTGATGGTGAGCGCCTCTTGCACTCCGCGATAACCGATAGAGATCCTTCGGATCGTAAAATCTGGCCAAACAGGTCCCCTTGAGGAGTTCGCTTTCCAGCGAGTTCCTCCAGTATGCCAAGCGGTCGGGTTCTCCTCGAGACCTCAACTGCACGCCGTGTTGAACCCAGAATCGCCTTGAGTAAATCTGGAGGTGTGGCGAAACCTCCGTTCTGAGCGTTAGCTCTCGTCATCTCTCCCCTCGAGAGACTGCCGCAAACGACTTCAACTTTCGATTCACACTTCCATCCTCAAGAGATTCTCTAGCTATTTCGGCCGCCTCTTTAAGAGACTTCGCCCTCTCCATGATCACCAAACCCGCGGCCGCATTTGCAATGACGAAATCGGTGGAAGGTCCAGGCTCTCCCGCCAATATTCGCCGAGCGATGTCTACGCCTTCCTGGGGTTCAGAGATCTGGAGGGATTCAAGTGAAGCCACCGGTAGTCCGAAATCGGATGGCTTCAACTCGAAGCTGTCCAACTTTCTACCCTGACGATGTTCGGTCACGTGAGTAGTCCCCGTCGTCGACACTTCGTCCAATCCATTCTCTCCATGAACCACCCAGGCTCTTTCTGAGCCCAGGCGACCCAGTGCAGATGCCACTAGCCCAGACTGTCCCGCTCCGGGAACACCAACCAATTGCCGGCGGACCCCCGCCGGATTTGTCAATGGACCCAAAAGATTGAATGCAGTTCGAACGCCGAGTTCACGCCTCGCAGGACCAGCATGTCGCATCGAGGGATGAAAGGTAGGTGCAAAGAAAAAAGCGAAGTCGGTCTCCAATAAACATCGTTCGACAACATCAACGGTCGCAGACACGTTGACCCCAAGAGCTTCGAACAAATCTGCGCTTCCACTGCGACTCGACACTGATCGATTCCCGTGCTTTGCCATCCGGACTCCACAAGCCGCCAAAGTCAACGCTGCCAGTGATGACACGTTGAAGGTATTCAGTCCGTCCCCGCCCGTCCCACATGTGTCGAACAAGTCATCGACCGACACCGATAGACCCACCCCTACCGAACGCATCGTGCGAGCCAAGCCAACAATCTCGTCTAACTTTTCTCCTTTCATCGACAGCGCCACTAGAAATCCGGCTATCTGCACCGGCGTAGCCCGCCCCTGCATAATCTCTGTCATTGCGTCGCATGACTCTTTTTCAGACAGATTCGAATGATGACGCAACTTTTCGATCAATTCGGCAAACACTTAAAACTCCAAGAAGTTCTTGAGCACTCCGTGGCCAACTTCCGTCAACACACTCTCTGGATGAAACTGAACACCGAAGATAGGCCAGTCTTTGTGGCGCAACGCCATAACCATCTCCCCATCGTTGGTTCGAGCCGTAATCTCAAGTGCCTCGGGAAAGGATTCCTGTGCAACCACTAGCGAGTGATACCTACCAACCTCGCAAGGGTTCTCAATTCCTTGAAAAATCCCCTGACCGTCATGGACCACCTGAGACGACTTCCCATGTAACAAGACCGGCGCTGGCACCACAGATGCACCGAATGCATAACCTATAGCCTGATGTCCAAGACATACTCCGAGGATTGGAATCCGTGACCCGTATGTTTGGACTATTTCAACCGCAATTCCGGCTTGTTCCGGACGACCCGGTCCGGGTGAAATGACAATTCGGTCGGGGCGAGCGTCTTCCACTTGATCCAAGCTGATCTCATCATTTCTTCGTACCACGAGATCAGCACCCAATTCCCCGAGGTATTGCACCAAGTTGTAGGTGAACGAATCGTAATTATCGATGACCAGCACCATCTCAAATACCTGTCACTTGCTCAAACATCCACCCTGGGACCTGAACTCTGAGCAATCTCAAGAGCCCGAATTAGTGCCGACGCCTTGTCCAGGGTCTCTTGATATTCAGCAGTCGCCACCGAATCCGCCACGATCCCGGCCCCAGCCTGAACCGACGCCCTTCCTCTAGACATCGCTATCGTCCTGATCGTAATACAACAATCTAAATGGCCCGAAAAGTCGAGATAACCTACTGCGCCGGCATAGATGCCTCTTCTCTCAGGCTCCAGTTCCGCAATGATTTCCATAGCCCTAATCTTTGGTGCTCCCGATACTGTTCCGGCTGGAAAACACGCCTCCAGCGCGTTTAAGCGATCGCTACCATCGGCCAGTTGACCTTCGACACGAGACACCAAATGCATTACATGGCTATAGCGTTCTAGTGTCATATATCGCGACACTTCTACACTGCCATAGTTGCTCACTCGTCCGACGTCGTTCCGTCCCAAATCGACCAACATCACATGTTCTGCACATTCCTTCTCGCTTCCTCTGAGTTGCTCTGCCAAACGGCGATCCTCGGCCTCATCACTTCCCCTGGGACGAGTCCCCGCTATTGGATGAGTTTCGACCCGTCTACCCTCGACTCGAACCAACATCTCTGGTGACGACCCGACAATAGAGAGTTCGCCGATCCTCATAAAATACATATATGGCGATGGATTGACATAGCGAAGGGTTCGATACACAGTAAACGGGTCTACGTCGGTTTCAGTGTCAAAACGCTGAGACAGGACCACCTGATATATGTCGCCGGCCCGAATGTAATCCTGAGCCTTCCGCACAGATGCTTCATACGTTTCCTGGGTCGTATTCGTCGTCCACTCCAACCGTGAATCCGTTTCCATCCGCATCGATTGGCCAGAATCGCTCAGACTCAACTTTTCTTCAACCGCATGGATTTTTGACTGAGCCCCTTCGTATTGATCCCCCAGGTCGCACCCATCGAACACCGGCGTATTCGCGATTATCAGAATTCGATGTTTCACATGATCAAATGCCAGAACTGTGTCAAAGACCATGAATGCCGCATCGTCCAAAATATCGCTAGTATTGACGTCAAGATTCTTCCAATGAGGTTCCAGAGAGGGTTCGAACCACGCGGCAGCTTCGTAGCCAAGGAATCCGACTGCACCACCAGAGAACCGGGGCAAGCCCTCGACATCAGGCGATTCGTACTGGGCCATGACTTGACGTACCACCTCCAAGAAGCCTTCCTCTCGTTCCTCGACACCTTCCTGTCTTTCGATAAACACGCGGCCACCCTTCGACCGGATCACCATAAATGGGTCTTTGCCTAAGAAGGAATATCGCGCTACCTGTTCTCCACCCTCCACACTCTCGAGTAAAAACGCATGTTCGGCGTCCTTCGCCGTGCGTAAAAACGCCGAAACCGGCGTTAACAGATCCGCCATCACTTCCTTGAATACGGGTACAAAGTTCCCATGCTCTGCCAGCTCGCGAAACCGTTCAAAAGACGTTTCGATAGTCATTGCTTTTCAGTTTCCACTTCATCAAGTCTCTTCGACTGACTCATAGTGTCTAATCGCGTTTCCGCGGCACGTCGAAAACTATCTGCCGGAGCGGACTGGCCTGTCCACCACTGGAACTGGTGCTCGGCCTGAGAAACCAGCATGGCTAGGCCGCCAATTGTTAAACAACCGGCTGCGCTTGCATCGGCAAGCAAACGTGTGACGAGAGGGTTGTATACCAAGTCATAGACCAATTTCCCCTTAATCTCATTTAGATTCACGGGACTCTCATTATTGTTTGGGTACGTACCAACTGGAGTCGTGTTTACTAATAGGTCCCACGTTCCGGCCACGGGCGGCATCTCCGAGATCGCGCCACCGCAAAGTTCAGCAACAGACACAGCACGTTCAGTAACTCTCGCACAAACAGTTACCTTGGCTCCCTCGTCGGCCAACGCAGTCACTACGCCCCGCGCTGCGCCCCCTGCACCCAACACCGTCACTCTACAGCCCTCTAACTTCATCCGCCCGTGCAAGGGCGCCAAAAACCCAGGCACATCCGTGTTCTTCGCGTGCCATCCTCCATCTTTCATCATCAGAGTGTTCGCCGCACCAACCCGCCGACTCAACTTGTCTGCTTTGGTGCTCTTTGCCAGCGCCACTGTTTTGTACGGAGCCGTCACACTTGCACCAGCAACGTCAAACGCATTCACAAAGTTCTCAAAATCTTCGATGTCGACCGCTTCGAATGGAAGATAGACTGCATCGCGTTGTATTGCCTTGAAACCTGCATTGTGCATCGTCGGCGATAGCGAATGTCTCAGCGGTTTCCCGAGCACACCGAATAGTTCAGAATCTTTTCCAAGCGAGCGAATCCGGTATTCATCACACATTTCGCCAAGTGACAATTGACCAGGGGCAACGCCATCCCCGGCATACGTCCACGCCGAGTTAAATAGATCAGGCAAGATTCGTGAGGTCACGCCAGCCGCACCCATTCCAATAACGACCTGTCGACCGAAATCCACATTTCGTCGCCCAAACTCTCGTAGCCTCACAAGATCTGTAAGACATTGAGTTGTCACCGCAACCTTCGTGACCTCGGCTCCGGCCGATCTCATGACTCGCAGCTGACCATCAAGATCGGTCGGCCAACCTTCGAAATCGTGAAGTGACAGAACAATTCTTCGCCCTCGCTCGGCCTCTATTAAATCCTTAAAGTTGGCCCTCCACTCTACATCCACATACTCCGCACCCAGGTCAAACGCCTGAGTTAATAAAAGTCGCCGTTCTTCCTCTGAACCGCTAAAAACTCCGCCCTCCCACTTTGGCCGGCAGGTAACCACTACCGGAACCCGACGATCGGCCAACACGCCCGCTACGTCGAGATCCTTCGCGTAGTCCAGCCGAAGTTCCACCATATCGGCGCCTTCGGCAGCATCCCGCCGAGCCCTCAACTCATCCGTGCTCTCACCGACTACGGTTGCACACAATTTCGCATTCACAATTGCGCCTCGAAACACAAAAAGCCTCTCCAACCAACCAGGCTGAAGAGGCTTGTTTACTCTCGTATCTTTTACTTCTCTAGGTCAAACGACCGTGTCTTGTCCGAGATGACAGCCACCCTCAGCAATCTGTCTAAATGGCTCACAGTATCGCCACTGATATGGAGTGGCCCAATACCTCTGAGACGCCGTTTGGCGGACAAGAGAGACAGTCATAATCTTGAAGAGTTACGCTAACAGACGTATCCATATAAAGTCAATTTTCGCGGTTCCGCTTGACCATGCAGTATTTCGTCCGCTATAACCACCTCATACGTTGAAGCCTCCAATGAGAGCCCTCGCGCCTCTCCTCCTCGTTTTTCTGCTCGTTAGCAGCCTTATACCACTTCCGGCAGCAACCGCCCGCATGCCTCTTGACGAGATCAGGGCAGGCATGGTGGGAACCGGAATTACGGTTTTCCAAGGTGCGACGCGAGAACAATTTAATGCGGAGATCCTCGGAGTCCTCACTAATGTAATGGGGCCACAGCGCAATCTGATTGTGGCACGACTTACTGGCGGCCCATTAGCCCAGACGGGTGTAATTCAAGGAATGAGTGGAAGCCCCATTTACATTGACGAGCGCCTCATAGGCGCAGTCTCTTATTCGCTAGGCTCTTTTTCCACCGAGGCAATTGCGGGAATTACACCAATCGAAGAAATGGTCGCAACCGATGAGCACGCAGACTCAACGACTCGCAACAGGCCCCAAATTCGCCAACTACCTACTAGCCAAAATGGAATCGCGACTCTCGTCCGACAAGTGTTCAACTTAGTTGAACCTTTTGCTCAACGACCGACCGATGTGCGCGCTTTGAGCGGCCTGCCGGTCGCTGACGCGACCCGTCTTGGTCCGTTACTGCAGCCCATCGGCACTCCATTGATTCTCAGCGGCTTCACCCCTGAACTACAACGCATCCTACTGTCTGCTTTCAACACAAACGGTTTAAATGCGGCGGTTGGCGGTGTCGCGATCGCAGGAAATCAGAACGAGGAAATCAGCGGACCGCTACAGGCCGGAGACGCTATTGGCGCCAGTCTTATTCGAGGCGACTTAACAATGGCAGGCACTGGAACTGTCACGATGGTCGAAGGCGACAGAGTCTATGCTTTCGGACATCCTTTCTACAATCTCGGTCCCACGAGTTTTCCAATGACGCGCGCCCATGTCACGACCCTGCTTCCCAGCTTGGCCATTTCATCAAAATTGGCTTCCATTGGAGAAGTCCTTGGAACGATAGATCAGGATCGAGCGACTGGAATCTATGGAAGTTTTGGTCCAGGCCCAAGAATGGTTCCTGTAAGCATGAACTTCGAATCACCGAACCGTGACCTCCAACGGACGTTCAACTTTGAAATCATCGAAGACAGTCTCTTTACACCATTGTTGACATTCACAACTGCCTTGAACACGTTTACAACATGGGCTCGTAGTGTTGGTCCAAGCACTTTCGAGGTTAGGGCCATCGCACAAATCAAGGATCATGGAGACGTACGATTTGATGACATTTACTCTGGAGACGCAGCCGCGGTCTTGGCAGCCTCCGCGATTTCCAATCCGCTTGTGACTCTTTTTCAGAGCGCCCTCGGCAGCATTGAGATCGAACGAATCGATGTCTCAGTATCCGCCAGCGAAGAGAG
>CAZWIL010000064.1:0-11519 GCA_964634175.1 uncultured Vicinamibacteraceae bacterium | reverse complement strand
TGGTCGTTCCAAGGAGGAAATCGCCGCAACCGAATCACTGGCGGGGTTTGAGGACCATGTGTCTCCGTTTCCCCTTCTTAGCCTATCCGGCGTCCTAGGGGTGGCGTATGACGAGTTGAGTGAAGGGTAGTTGTAGTTAGAATCTGAAGAGTCGGTTAATTTTGACGACGAAGGCCCGGTTCTCGAGCTCGGGGAAGCGGGGCGTGAGCGTATCACGCTGCTCGTTGTAGACGACGAAGAGTTCGCTTCCAGGCTGGTATTCCCATCGCAGGCGGAGGTTCGTGCTCAGCGAGCGGGTGCTGGTGTTGTACTGGAGCAGGGCACTCACGAACATCTCCGGTGTCACGGTGAAGGTCGTGCGCATGGTGACAAGATTGGTCGTGAATCGGCCCTGCGGGAGATCAACTCGGTTGTACGACACGCTTGGTTCTATCGACAGCTGTGGCGTCAACTCCACGCGGCCTTGACTGACTCCAACCGTCGTCTTGTTCCCGCTAAAGAAACTGCCATGATGGAGTGACACCCTTCCAGCCAGTGCCCGTTGCTGCCCGAAACCGAACGAGACCTGCGTATCCTGAAAGTTGTAGCCGCCCACCGGAATCGTCACATTGGGCGCAATCTGAAACGGTTGCCTGAGAAATTCGTAGGTGTCCGAATACGTCAGATTGAACGTGTCACTGTTATCAAATTCGATGCCGAACTGTCCCTGGTTCTCACGGGTCTCAAGGGACCCGGTGCGATCCAGAACATATGCGACCTGACCTTGGAAGGTGAACTTACGTACGATGTCGATGCGCACGGGCCTGGGACTGAATCGGAATAAGCCAAAGCGACGATCGAAATCGTATCGTCGAAGAAACCCAACCTCGGGACGGAAGTCTCGCCCGACCACGAGCCGTTCAGCCTTCACGCCATACCGGTCCCCGGTGTAGTCGAGTTGTAGTCGGTGGCTCACATCATCACCTCGTAGCCCCGGGACGCTGGTTTTGGCCCAATAGGTGTTGATGTCCAGGTTGTCGTAGAACGAGAAGACGCCGTCGACCCCGTATGTTTGACTGGCCCCCCCACCCGACTTCGACACCGACCGACCGGTGAAGAGCAACCCGACATTACTGCGACGGAGAATGTCGCGTCGGACACGCGCTACGGTGAAGTTGGTGCTGCGGGTTCCGATAAGGGGAACCTCACCGGTCCGGATGCTCATGAGCCCGACGCTGTACCTTCCGATGCGTCCAGTTAGCCGCCCGCCCACGTCCATCGGAACCTCACGGCCGCGATCTAACCCGATCTCGCGACTGTAGAAGAGAACCGGAACGTCCGGGTCGCCACCACGGCTTCCCATTCTGCCAGCGCCCCCAAAGGCGAAGGTGCCGCGGTTTTCCAAGAAAAACTCCCGCTTTTCTGGGAAGTAGAGGCTGAAGCGCGTGAGGTTGACCTGTTGCTCGTCCGCCTCAACTTGAGCAAAATCGGTACGCACCGTGACGTCGGCGACGAGGTTCTCTGTGACGCCGTATTTCATATCGAGTCCGCCGTTGCCACCAAAGTCATTTAAGACCTGCGGAGTTAGGCTACGGTCGCTCGTCAGATTCGTGATTGCATACGGTTTGATGTCGAGATTTTTGGATTCCGTTGGGACCTCCAATCCGACAAGGGTGGCCGCGCGTGACAACTGGAAGATCCCCGCACCGCCCATGGCGCTCGGTACGCCCATCAGAAACGAATGTTCGTTCTTCCAGTGGTTCACGCGGCGTGCGTTGAAGCCCCAGACCTGATTGGGTCCACGGCGGTATCGGAGTGACTTGAACGGGACGGCGGCCTCAACTGACCAGCCGCCGTCGAACCTGGCCACTTCGACATCCCAGATTGGATTCCAGTCACCGTTGTACAACCGCTCATCCGTGATTTGTCCATCCATCCGTCCGCCCATCGGGTTGACGAGGAACTCAACGCCGTTCCGTCGATCGTAGAAAGTGTCGAAAATGAAAGCGACATTGGCGTTTCGGAAAACGCCGCCGTTGTCACGCCGCATCTCGTTGACAATCATCTGTGTTGGGTCGCTTTCCAGGGCGCGGAAGGACACGTAGACGTATTCGCTGTCAAACATCACCCAGACATCCGTGTGCTCGGTGGCCGGCGCACCTTCGTTCGGCTCCTGCTGAACGAAATCCGTGACGGGCGGCACCGTTTGATAGACGGATTCGTTCAGTAGACCATCGAGTTGCAGTGGTGAGTCCAGGCGGATGGCGCGCATGGTCATACGTCCTTGTGAGTCGTACGACGCGACGGCTGGAGGCACTGGTGGTGGAGGGCCGTCGATGACCACAGCACGGCTTGGTGTGACCTCCGACATCTCCCTAAGCAGACCCGTGTTGGACGCGTCTTTTCCATCTGATCCTGGGGGGGTAAACCGGGATGGCAATGCGCCCACGGTCGCCGGATCGATTGAGGATGCCGCGCGCCGGAGTGCGTGAGCGAGTTGGTCCGCGAGTGCGTCCTCCAACGCGAATAGAGCGGTCAGGCTCCCATCAACCTTCGCCGCGGACAGAGTCTGTTCGGTGGTCTGTTCGACGAGGTCGGCTGTGATCCGAATTTGTGTTCCGAGCCGTTGATACGCACCGCGGACGTGCCAGTTCGTTGTGGTTTCAAGATCGCGTGCTATCGCGTTGAGGTCAGCGGCAAGTGACGCGGCGATACCCCTTCCGATCCATGCGTCAGCCGGTTCGTTGGTCACGTTCGTGAATACGTCGACTGTAACGCGTCCAGAACGCTGTATCGACCTGCCATCCGCTTGCGCGAGAGCGGACACCGGCACCAGCGTCGCTGCTACTGTCAGGCAAGCTGCCGTTGTCAAAAGGCTTCGATGTAACAATTGTCCTAACTCAAACACCGGTCGACTTAATGAGAGGTACTTTTGTTCACCTTACTGTTGGTACCGGTAGTAATCCTCCATGGGAATCATCAGGTGGACGTAATCGGTGCCTCGAAACATCGCATACGGCGCACCCGTCATAAAGTCACTGGTGAATCCGTCGAGAGTTGAGGGGTCCTTCGGCATAAGCATGAGGTGTGGACCGGATACGATCCAGTTTGTCGGGTCTTGCGCATCAGATTGGTTCATGACCAGTGGCGTGGTGTTGTCTTCGCCCATGTCGCCGTGAAGCATCCAGATGAAGACGTCACGGTCCAGCTGTGGTGTTTCGCCACCCAGATAGGCCCCCACCCATTTGAAACCCTCCTCGTCAGCGCACAATGGCATCGCTTCGTGGGCGTCGTTCCATCCGTTCCCGGGGTTAGCCATTCCGCGGGGATTTGCGGGTAGGCATGTCCAGCCGTTACTGCCCTCTCGGAGAACATTGGTGGCTCCGTCCATGATTGTCGCACCGGCAGCAATGAATGATGGTGCAGCTGTTGAATAGGCCCAAATTTGCCATTCATTGGACGTATGTGGTCCGGCTGGTTCGGTCGTTTGCGCGTACGTGGAGGAAGCTCCTAGCGAGAAAAATATGGTAGCAATCGTCATAGCAAGGCAATCGATTTTCATCTGACTCTCCTAGCGAGATTGGCCTGTTATTGACAGGGATAAAAATATTTTTGTAAGTATAACCGTTGAAGAAAAGATCGAGAGGCAGCTTGGAATCGACGGCTGTAAGATGAGACCGGTGACAATGGCCCGTTTTTCAGGGTCCGTGCTGCTCCTTGCTTTCTTCTACCCAGGAGCAGTATCTGCGCAAATTGGCCAGACGTTCACCGCGCCTGTCAGCCGCGTGGCGGATGGTGACACGATTACTGTCGTGCATGGCGGAGATACGACCCGTATCAGACTGGACGGTATCGATACACCAGAAATGGACCAGGCCTTTGGAGTCCGGGCACGTGCGTTTACCTCATCGCGTGTCTCGGATCGACAAGTTACCGTAACCGTACACGATGTTGACCGCTACGGACGATTCGTCGGCCGGGTACAAATTGATGGGGTTGATCTGAGTGTAGCGCTGGTGTCGAAAGGCTTGGCGTGGCACTACACGCGGTATTCCGATGATGCGGTGTTAGCCCGTGCTGAGGCGGAGGCACGCGCAAAGAAGATCGGTCTTTGGAGTCAACGATCGCCTGTGCCACCGTGGGAGTTTCGACGACAAGGTCGAGCCCGTTGACCCACGCTGCGGTTCGCTGTGGAAATATGAAGTCTTCTGGTTAATTAATGTTGTAAACACTGTTTACAAGGTGTATTACACATATATTAAAGCGTATCTCTTAGATTGGGAGAGGCAGATGGGATTTCTTCTCAAGTCAGTTCGTATCGGCGCAGTCGCGATGGTCATCGTCGGTCTCGGTATTGACGCTGCTCATGGTCAGGTCCCAGGCGGCGAACTGCCTCGGACGTCATGGGGTGACCCGGACCTACAAGGAATGTTTACAAATAAGACCATCACGCCGTTCGAACGCCCGGCTGGTCTTACAGGGAAAGAGTTTTTGACAGTCGAAGAGGCCGCGGAGTTAGAGCAGGCGAGGGCGGTAGAGAACGCCGCCAGGGATGACCAAGTTCCAGCTGACATCGTTGGTAACTACAACACGCATTGGTTCGACCGGGGAACAACCGTTGTGGGGACCAGACGAACGTCGATCATTGTAGATCCACCAGACGGCAGGTTGCCTTCGTTGACGATGGAGGCAGAGAAGAACGCTCCGTCGACCGAGGAAGCGCGGAGGTTAGAGGGGGTGCGGAGAGGGAACGGCTTTATCAATACTTGGACAGACCTCGACCTCAACGACCGGTGTATTTTGTGGCCGACTGCAGGCCCGCCAATGCTGTCTACCGCATATAACAACAACTATCAGATCTTGCAGGCGCCTGGGTATGTTGCGATTGTCATCGAAATGATCCATGACGTCAGGATTATCCCTCTCGATGGACGGCCTCATGTTGGGCAAGGGGTCCGGCTGTGGCTGGGTGATTCGCGTGGGCATTGGGAGGACGACACGCTGGTCATTGAGACGACGAATTTTTCTGACAAAGTGGTGATTCGCGCCGCCAACAATGCGCGGCCCAGTGAAGCGTTGCGCGTGGTCGAACGCTTCAGGCGTGTTAGTGCCGACACGCTAGAGTACAGCTTCACGATTGAGGACCCGAAGACATGGGAGCGCCCGTGGACGGGCGAGGTTCCCTGGATGAGGATTTCTGACAACCTGTATGAATACGGTTGTCACGAAGGAAATTACAGCATGGCGACCATGCTCGCCGGCTCTCGTGTCGCCGAAGCGGCCGCGAGGTAACGACGCTGTTTGTTGGACTGGGCTCAGTGATTTATTTCTGAGTGCTCGTGCCGTCGATCAAACTTGTCCACTGTGTAGTCGACCCTTCCGTTGAACATTTCGTCCCAACTCTGTTCGTCCCAATAGACTTCTTTGTCCGGTGCGGGGTTGTAACGATTTCGGATCGAATTGTCGAAATGACCGATCGTCTTCATGGTGCTGCCCGCCGGGATTCTGAGCGGTTCGTCGAGCTCGTACGGTAACTGCCAGTTAAAGTCGTAGTTGGGAACGTGCAGGATGACCTCCTCCCGGCCGTCCGGATAGGTAACGACGAAGGTCATGTCCTTGCCGCGGAGATGCATATGAGGCCACAGAATGTAGAGCGTGACGGCCTCCTGGAACGCCGTGATCCCGGTGATCGCCCAGTCGGGATCACCCGGTGGGATAACCGGGATTCGCGGACGGCCATTGTTGTCAAGGCTCGACGCCACCAGTTCCATGCCTTCCGCGATATGTGTCTGGCCAATGCGACGCGATAGCACTTCGTTGGTCATTGGTCGTTCGTGGAGCCATAATCCAGCACGCTGGCGGTCGGTCTCCGGTACTCCGGTACTGTTGTAGTGCAAAGCCCAATTGATGTAGTCGTCCGAACCGATCCGTTTGCCGATACCGGTTGGCCACTGCTTGAAGCCACCACCAGGGACGTAAAAGACAAAGGTTTCAGTGCCTTGAACGTCAAACGCCTCTCGCTCGCGTTGGGCGCGGCGTGCGTCCTCGGATTCGACCGCCTCGTCTTCGCTACGGTCGCCGGAGTTGTCGAAGGAGTTACTCGTGTCGATCGACACCGGGACGTTGTCGATGATCGGCCCTCCAGGAAACGCCAGACCTCGACCCAGTCGAGTGCCCGCCGGTAGGCCACGTGCTCCGAGACTCGAGTGGTGCGTGGCGCGGGGATTACTCGGCATGAGCTGGATCGCTTGGAGGTTAACCACCTCATTGAATGGATTCTCTTGGTAGATACTGAAGTTCTCGTTCTGCCCTTGGGCCGGGATCTGATACTCGATTGGCATTTCGATGACGAAGTCCGGATCAGCGCCGGACGGATGCACCCATCCCTCGGCGAAGGTTGGAAACGTGGGCGCTTCGCCGGTTCCCTCTGGTGCGCCGGCATCGGCCCAGGCCACGATCGTGTCGATCTGATCCTGTGTCAGTAATAGCTCGTTGAGAAAGTTGCCATAGCGCGTATCGGCGAACCAGGGCGGCATCTCGCGAGCCAAGACTTTTCCCTTGATAGCGCGGGCCCACGGGCGTGCTTCTTTGTAGGATGCCAGCGACATCGGTGCCATCTGACCGGCACGATGACAGCTGGCGCAGTTGTTATACAAAATTGTCGCGACGTCTTCGTTGAAGGTGGGTGCCTTCGTCGTGTCCGCGCCAGCGATTGAAGGCTGCGCGTGCGCCGGGGTGGACGTTAGCATGCAGCCCGCGACGATTGTAGCGCCGACTATTCCGTTCACGATATGTCGTCGAATGACCGCCTCCAGCTAGTAGCATTGTGCCACCGTTCGAGTGTAAAAGAAATGGAAGTGTGACCAACCTTAAGGAGTAATGCAGTTGGCGGCTGAATTCGATGGAATCCGTTCGCGGTCAAGAAGACCTCTTCGTATGACGGTTACCGTAAAGGGTGTTGTCGCTTGCTATGTAAAATGACATGTTTGAAAGAGCATGTGGATAGGACGAAGTTGACGCGGTGTGTTCCACTTGATGAGTGTGTCAGGGATGCCAAGTCTTCCCGTTGAGTCCAACTGATGACTACCAGTCGGCGAATAGCGCTCGGGTTTTGGTTTGCGGTGACAGTGGGATTGGGTTCGCTATTCGTGGTTCGACCAGAACTCGTCGAACCCGAGAGACTCGTGCTGGCCCTCAAGTCGGCGGAGTCATTTACAATTGTCGCGTATGCGTTGTTGAGTATTGTTCGTCCAGTGACAATGGTGCCAAGTACGGTCTTGATTGTTGTCGGGACGCTTCTTTTTCCAGGACGTTATTGGATGGTGTTCGCGATTTCCCTTGGCGGGATCTCCCTCTCAGCTCTCCTCGTTTATTACTTCTTTGAATTCCTTGGCTTGAAAGAAGTGTTCGATCGGAAACATGCTACTCGCGTGCAATGGCTCGAAGCGCAACTGCGATTAAGGGGTTTTTGGGTGGTCGTTGGATGGGCGATGTTTCCGTTCGTCCCGACGGATGTTATCTGCTATGTGGCTGGTGCACTACGAATGCACAAAGGCAAGTTTTTACTTGGGATAACGCTTGGGGAAATTCCCGTCGTAGCGTTCTATGTTACTGGTGCAACTCAGTTGCTTGGTCCTTGACCTTGCCCGAGGCCTTGTTTACCAGGGGCAACCGCCCGTTCTTCCTTCTGATCGACACTCTAGATAAGATAAGCCTTTTTCAACCGAAAGCCGTCAGGGGGGAAATCCATGTTAGGTGATTTGCTGTACGAAGAAACGGGACAGGTGACAAGCATCGAGGTCTTGCCGCCAGAAGAAGGTGGAGTTGTTCTTAAGGTATCGCTGCAAGCTGCCGGCAGTATTCAGGGAGTTGAACATACCTCGATATGGACGTACAAATCCACGACCCGTGCGGACGGATCCATCTTTGGTCAAGGGCAGGGCGTCTTGACGACCGCCGATGGTGACGTGGTGCATTTGCTTGGTCGCGCTTCAGACCAGTCGGGTGGCCCGGGGAGCGCCACACACTACCGTGGAGCTTTCCACTTTCAGACAAAGTCGGAGAAGTTTGCCAGGCTGAATGGTATGGCCGCAGTCTTTGAATACGACGTGGAGGCGGATGGAAGTTCAAAGGCTAAGGTATGGGCGTGGACCTAGAGGAAGGGTGATTTTCGGTGCTGTCGTCGGCCACCGGAAGCTTGTGAGGTATGCACACAAGTGTCGGTCACGGCGAGGACATCCGCCAATAGCCGCCGTGACAGCCAACACAGGTGTTGTAAATCGCATCACCGGCTTCAAGGATCCCATCAGCATTCTTTGACTGTACGGCCTCACGGGTTAACGTAGCGGAGTCGATAATGGCTTGAGACCATTTCAGCCATTCGTTATCGTCCTGTCGTTGCGGGTCCGTTTTGAGGAGCCGGCCGCCCTCCGCCAGACGGTCGGCGGCTTGTCGAACTTCGTTCCACTCGTACTCGCTCTGTGGAACTTTTTCCTCAATCCCTTCAGTAGTCACAGTGATGGAAACACTTCTCCAGATAAAGTTGGCTGCAGGATCCACCATGCGTGCCATGATTTCGCGGGGGCCTGACCGTTGCAATGTCATGCCCAGCAATATCGGGATGACCATGAGTATCGCAAGTCGTCGCGATCGCATTACAGGGTGACTGTAGCTTGTTTTGATGCGCAGATCACCCAGTCATGAACAAGGACTTGGCAGGTGCAACTTATTGCCGGCCCTGGATAAGTTTCTTGAATATTTATTAAGGTGTAGTTATGTCGCAAGAGCGATGGTTTGAAGATTACGTTACGGGCACCGTTCAGGAGCTCGGTTCGGTCGTGGTCGATGAGGAGGAAGTTGTCGCGTTTGCTCGACAGTTTGATCCCCAGCCGTTCCATCTTGATAAGGAACGGGCAGAAGAATCGGCGTTCGGAGGTCTGGCCGCAAGTGGTTGGCATACCGCCTGTATGACCATGCGTTTGATTGTCGACTGCTACCTGTCTGAGGTCTCAAGCGAAGGCTCACCAGGCATTGATGAGCTTCGCTGGTTGAGGCCGGTGCGTCCGGGTGATCAATTGACTGTGACAGCCACGGTGCTTGAAGCGAGACGCTCCCGCTCCCGTCCTGAGCGCGGTATTGTCCGTTCGCAGGTTGAAACACGGAATCAAGATGGCGAAGTCGTCATGCATTGGACATCCGCGATGTTCATCAGGTGCCACAACCAGGAGGATCCCGTGTGACGATAAAGAATAGCGTTAGGCAGGACTGGAAATGACGAATGATGCGCATGCTCGACCGTCTGGAGATGCTCCAGAACCGTTGTACGATGTGAATATTCCCACACCGACGCATGCTGAACGAGCACGGACATTGGTGTCTCAGCTAACAACTGGCACATTGTGCACACTGGCGGCGGACCCGACTGGCTATCCGTATGGTTCGTTTGTAACGGTGGCGTTCGATAACGGGAACCCGGTGTTTCTAGTCAGCACGATGGCGGAGCATACTCGAAACTTGCAACAGGACCCACGGGCGTCTCTTCTGATCGCCGAAGGCGGTAATGACGATCCGTTGGCGAACGGTCGCGTGACGTTACTTGGTCTGTGCAAGCAGGTTGAAGGAGATGGGGCGAGCGCACGCGCGGCGTTTTTGGCTACGCACCAGAATGCTAGCTACTATGCCGACTTTCGAGACTTTGCGTTCTGGCGGTTGGCGGTAGAGTCGATCCGCTATATCGGTGGATACGGACGGATGTCGTGGGTTGAAGCCGTCGATTGGCATGCTGCCGAAGCGGACCCACTTGCGAGTAGTGCTGCCGGCGTTATCGAGCATATGAATCAGGACCATTCTGAGGCGCTGCTGCTCTACTGCAAGGCATTTTCACAGGCGACGAACATCACTACGGCTAGTATGACTGGAGTGGATCGGTACGGTTTCGAAATGTCTGTTGTGACTCCAGACGGTCGCCGACCAGTCCGCTTGGCGTTCGATCAGGAGGTCGCTACATCCGAGGAAGTCAGGACTGCTCTAATCTCGATGTTGCAGAAAGCGAGAGCCAGACTCGCTTGAGCCGATCGTACGGGCCGAAATTCGCCAACCTACTCGTAAGTCTGTTATTCGGGGAGCCTGCCCAGCAGCTGGTCGATTTGTTCGATTGTGTGGGTGAAAGGTATTAAGCTTACATTCCAATTAAGACGTGAGAACAGAGAAGAGGAGCGAACTTAAATGCTACGGATACTGTTTGCGGTCATTATTACCTTAACTTTCAGTGGAGTTGCGAGTGCGCAGGACGATGCCCCTGAGCCATGTGGGCCATCTGGCGAACTCGGCGCCGATCTCTCAGGCAATGTCGCATCTGACTCAAGCTGCTTTGAAATTCGTATGTACACGGCCGCACCTGAACAAGACGGCGCGGGCGGCATCGATAATCTTCACAGCCGCTTCCGGGATGGCGAGGTCAAACTCTTTGAAAAACACGGTGCGAAATTTATCGGGGCGTGGCAGAGATTAGACAACCCAAACACCTTGGTGTGGATGATGGCCTATCGCAATCGTGCCCATCGCGATGAAGTGTTTGGTAATTTTCTCGCGGACCCGGAGTGGAAGGAGCTCCTGGCGAAGTATCCCGTGCCGATTGATATCGAAGCCTTCTTTTTGAGTGCATCAGATTATTCGGTGCTGAAATAGGTTAGTTGGTATTCGAAAGCACAACAGCTGTACTTGAAGGTTCAGACGGGCTTCTCTACTTGCCTGCCGGTGCGGCGTGTGACACCATGGCGGCCGAGTCGAGGGGTATCAACGGTTCAGGTGTATGTGTCGGCCAGCAGTCGAAAGATTAGGCTTTTTTGAGTGAGTGGACGAGGGAAAATCAGGGTGAGACCGAGACGTGACCAAGGAGGTCGATGATGTCTAAGATATATCTCGCTGGGATCATTGTGCTTGTGGGACTTGTAGGCGTACTGCAGTTGCCTAATGTCGTCCAGCTTGTGGATGCTCAGAGCGAAGAGAGCGAAGCAGGACCAGCGCCCATGACCGCGTGGGGGGATCCGGATCTTGAGGGTATTTGGACGCGTGACGCCGAGGTGCCTCTACAGCGACCGTCGAGTTTTCGCGACAGGGAATTCTTTACTGACGATGAGCGTGCAGACCTAGATAGACGCCGGGCGGAGATAATTGCCCGTGACGCGACTCGGGAGCGGCGAGCTACGAATGGTGGCGGAACAGCTGAGCAGGACGTCGGCGGTGCGTATAACGCGGAAATTTACATATCTCATCTTCGTCTAGGTCAACGCACGTCGATGATCGTGGACCCGCCGAATGGCCAACTGCCGGAGTTGGCACCTCGCGCGAAGGAAGAACACGCTGCTCTGCTGGACTTCTCGCTTAATCTGAAGCGCGCTACCGAAGTGTGTGAGAATGACCTGCCGGCGTGCCGTGGCGGCGAGTTCAACCCCGTACCATGGGAAGATCGTGATATCACCCCCCCCTTCTACATCACGTCGAGGAACGCTCTTCCTGGTGGCGGTGGTGGTGTGGTGAGC
>CAZWIL010000063.1:5571-11629 GCA_964634175.1 uncultured Vicinamibacteraceae bacterium | reverse complement strand
CCGTGTCCCCATAGACGATAGGCGGTGACTGTACCGAGTAAAGCAAAGCGTTCAGCCAATCACGCTCATCACGGTTGGCCCTTGGAATGTCGGCCATGAGGTCACGACGCCCGTTCTCTCCGAAATCAGCACACGGGCGACCTGTTTTCGCATCGACACACACCAAATACCCATTTCCTGTGCCAAAAAGAATCCGCTCTTCACGACGGTCCGGCCCACTTGACCAATAAGCCACACCCCGTTGATTCCAACGGGCACTCATCGTAGTAGTGCCCTCTTCGTAACTCTTAGGATTAAACATCCAGAGTGTCGCTCCGGTCACGGCGTCGATCGCTGCGACGGCCGAAGTCGGCATATTGATAAATATGCGCCCACCCACCATGAGCGGCGTCGCCTTAAAATTCGTTGTCGTCGGTGGAAGTGCATCCCGCCAGCGGTCTGGATCGCGCCTGTCGAGTTCTTCGAATATCACTCGAGAATCAGTGCGCCACTCGCCCCCACGTGGGGTGCTCACACTAAGGAAGCCGTCGACTGACCGCCACCGCCATGCGACCTCAAGTTCACCAAAGTTTGTTCCGTCGATCTGGTCAAGCGGTGAATACTTACTACTCCCCAAGTCACCGCCATAAGTTGGCCACTCACCGCTTACGGGGGCCCCCTGTTGGGCCACGACCACCATCGACGCCCCAACCAAGAGGCCGCACATGATCAACAAAAAAAGCCAAGTTCCACCTCGAAACATAATCGAGCACCTCATTCGCTGCTGTTCTGGAGAAAAAACCGAGAGTTCCTACGGCCGGACTCGAACGTACTTCTGCAGCTTCCGCGGTGACGGTTCGCCGCCATAAATGTTACCTTCGTTGTCCACTGCCACAAACTCGGCACCGTTCCCGGCGGTAGAGCGCGGGTCACCCCACTGATAGAGGATGAACTCTTCAACCCATCCCGTTTCAACATCGCCTATCCGAACACCCATTTCCCACCCTGGGTTCTGAACATCGTCTGACTCGGAATCGGCCACATAGACCCTGCCGGCATTGTCGAAGAAGATTCCACTAGGGCGTCCGAACTGCGTCCACTGCGCCAGAAAATTTCCGTCTTGATCAAAGATTTGAATTCTATTATTTGACCGGTCACCCACATAAAGGCGACCTTCAGAATCCAACGCAATGGCATGCAGCGTTCTAAATTCTCCAGGCCCATACCCAGTTTTTCCCCATTCCTTCACATATGTGCCATCTTCAGAAAATTTCACAACGCGATTGTTCGTGGTGTTTCCATGGCCATCCGCCACAAAAATGTCGCCGCTATCTGACACCACAACATCAGCCGGAGCATTAAAACTGCTACGACCCATTCCTGCCTTACCCGGTGTTCCGAGAGTCATCAATACGGTCCCAGTAGGACTAAATTTGATCACCTGATGCCCTCGGGTGCCCTCCGGTGTCCGTGCTTCACTGACCGCATCCGTCACCCACACATTGCCATCTGAATCTACATCGATCCCATGCGGCCAAATAAACAATCCGCCGCCAAAACTTTCGGCAACGGTTCCATCCGGAGCAAACTTGATGACCGGGTCAAGGTTTGAGTCCAAGCACTCGTTCCCAAATCGTTCTGGAGCAGTTGCGTCGCATCGAATGACGGCCCAGACATGTCGGCCATCAGGGTCCATGGTCACGCCGCCAACCGCGCCCATCTGCCGTCCATCGGGCAGCTTTGCCCAGTCGTCAACCAAACGATACGGATTAGGAAGAGCTTGACCTAAGACGTCACTCGGCGTAGCGACGCTAGCAACCAACGTTACGAGAACAAACAATTTATACAGCTTGAACATGCTCACACCTCGCTTCTACCAAAGAAGCATTAAGTTAAAGACCCGCAATCGTATCTTATACTTGAATAACCCCCCACCCAGACCAAGAATTGTCAATTAAGCCGCTCTCAGCGGAAACGGAATACCAGCATCTGGCCTTGTATGAAATGTGTTTGCGAGTCACCATATCGAGACTACGAACTAGGGCAATAACCGCCTGAGCGCAACGATATACAGGAATGGTCGCTATCGTCTTGTACGGACCTGTTAAGGTGTTCTCCCCATCGAGTAACTACCAATGAATTATCAACGTGAATTTCAAGAACTCTTTCAAACTCGTTACCGCGAGGTCACCCTCAGCGCCATTGTGTTTGCAGTCGCGATCGGCATTGTCATGAACGCAGCAATCACATATGCCGGTTTAAAGATCGGGTTTACCCTTGGTGGCAGCGCAATCGCGGCTGTGTTGGGATTCGGAATTCTTCGAGGTGTCCTCAAACGGGGTTCCATTCTTGAAACCAACATCGCCCAAACATGTGCGTCGGCTGTCAACACCTCAAACTCCGGCATTATCTTTACCGTTCCGGTGTTGTTTCTCCTAGGCCTTCCACTCACGATCACGAGCGCTACGTTCTGGCTAATCACACTAGCTGCAGTTGGCGGGGCAATCCTCGGAACTGCCTTTATTGTCCCACTTCGTAAACAGATGATTGAGATCGACCGCCTCAGATTCCCCACCGGAATGGGCGTCGCCACGATCCTGAAATCGCCAGGCGCTGGACCCAAGAAGGCGGTCGTTCTTCTTGCTGGAATTGTTCTGGGAGCGTCTGTGTATTGGTTCGTCGCAGCTGAAGAATTTAACCTCTTTAACTACGGTTCACTCGGCATCGAAGTGCTGACTGCCGGAGAATTTAATGCCGCACGACTACTAAACCTTCCGCCTCAATTCGAATTAATCTTTGGCATCGCACCTTTTGCGCTCGGCGCCGGCTACATCACCGGAAGACCCGGGTTACTGATCCTCGCTGGTGGCGTTCTCGCCTATCACCTACTTACACCAATCGCCTACTCGATGGGGTGGATGCCTCTGGCAGTGTCAGCCGCCGATGCACCCGCGTATGGGTTTGCCGCCTTTAATCGACCTCTCGGTATCGGCCTGCTCCTCGGAGGCGCGATGGCTGGCATCGTGATGGCACTACCCGCCTTAAAAGGCGCCCTACGAAGTGTCGCGGCCGCCAGTCGACTAAAGGGTGGCAGTGATGAACTGGGATTACGGGTTGTTGTGACCGCCGCAGGACTGGCGGCGATACTTCTCTACGCCGCCGCCTACGTCTCTGGTGAGACACCATTCAACCGAAAGTGCCCAGTCACTGGCGCTTGGGTCAGCCCTGTCTCCGTTGCCGACCTAACCGACGACATTCCCGAGCCCGAGCGGCAAACGCTTGTTCGCTTACGGAATGCTGAGGTCAACGCTCTTAATACCTCAACCCGTGGCTACGGCGGGTACACCATTAGGTTCGCTAGTGAAGACGAAGCACAAATCTGGGACAACTGGCCGATATCTGCCAAGGATGTCTACCTGGAAGACAACAACGCGAAAAAGGGGTTACTGGCAAATTTTCCATCTGTTCTCAGAGCAGCCGTAATCGCAGTCGTCGGTGTTGCGTGGATTTGGCTTGCCGGAGTCATTATTGCCCAGTGCACAGGCATGACGGATTGGTCTCCAATCTCCGGCATGGCGCTGTTAACTGTCGTGCTGGTTATGCTCCTTGGGGGCACCGGAGCGGTAGTCGGAGCGGTTTTACTCGGTGCCGCCTTATGCGTGGCCACGACTCTGGCGGCGGACATGATGCAAGACCTCCGGACAGGGCATCTCGTCGGTGCCCAACCGAAACGACAACAGATTATGGAACTAGTTGTTGTCGGGATCGGACCTGTCATTTCAATGCTGGTCATCCTCGTGATCGCTGAAGCTAACCGCCAGAGTACCGGTGTTCCATTTGGACCGGGAACACCCACAGCGGCGCCACAAGCCCAAGCCCTTCAAGCAGTGATCACCGGAGTGCAGGGCGGTGAAATGCCCTATGCCCTCTATGGTGTTGGTGCCCTTCTTGGAGCCCTGCTAGGACTAGGCACTTTTAGCGGATTGGGCGTACTCGTTGGCCTCAGTATGTACCTTCCATTCGCCGCCATTGCCACGTATGGAATTGGGTGCGTCATCAACATGCTTGTCGTGCAGAGGAAAGGTCAAGTCTGGGCAGAAGATTGGGGAGTCCCATTTGCTGCCGGACTCATCGTCGGCGAATCATTACTTGCCATGATTGTCAGTATGACTATTTTGGTCACTACTTAGAGTTTCAATTAATGACACGAATCGTCGGAAATCTCATAATCGCTATCAGTCTTGTCCTGGGTGCAGTCGCAGCAACAACCGCTTATGTGCCCCGGCTGACAGACACTGATGCAGACCTGCAGATTGGACCAGGGTTTGCCCATCTCAACGCGCCGGCGGGAGCTGTGCAAAATGCCTTCGGCGAATTCGAATTGGATGATGCGGGCAACCGCATTCCCCTCGTTGAAACTGGCACCGAGCTGACACCCCAGGTTCAATTCCAATTGAGACAAAATGGTGTAACACGTGTAAGGATTAAGGAATTCACGTTCCAACGCTGGGAGTTAAGTTGGCTTTTTGTTCTCGCCGCGGCTGGTTTGATCTTGGGTGCGAGAATCGTGACCAGAGCAGCCGCAAGAGAAATAGTCGAACATGGATCGACACGCCAATCAGGACAGGTCAATAATCCACAACAGGCAGTTCAAACGATTCTTGATATTGCTCGCTCACTCCATGAGGACTTACCGAAACTCTCCACCGAGAGTGAGAAAGCGAACGTAATCCTCACACGCATTGACCGTGTCCAAAAACATTTATCAATGCAGATAGTCGACAGTCGGAATATCTTAATTAGCCAACTGGGTCTGACCGGCTTTGCAGAGTTTATGGACGCGTACAGCCGCATGGAACGAGCATTGAACCGCGCGTGGTCAGCGGCAGCGGATGGAGTGCTCGACGAGGCATTGGACTGCATCTCCGCTGCCGTCAGACACGGCGAAAATGTACAAAAGGCTTTCGATTAGCGTCAGACCACTAAATGTTACCTGACCAACAATACCGTTCTGACTACCGAGAAACCCTGCTTCCTGTTAGAGTCTTGACAGTGAGCTATACCGCACCTCGAACTGGAGGAGGATGAGATGAGCCATCGTCGCCTTACTATAGTGGTAGTTCTAGTTGGACTTGTGTTCTTGCCGGCCTTTACAGCAAACGCCCAAACACAATGGACTGCGCCTCGCACGTTAAACGATCAACCTGACCTACAGGGGATCTGGTCAAACAACAGTGCCACACCCCTGGAACGCCCAAAGGAACTAGCGGGCAAGGCGGAGCTTTCAGACGAAGAGCTCGCAGAGCTCAACCAACGGATCGCGGAGATCAGAGAAAGCGAACAAGCCGGGGATATTCTTGGCGACCGACTCGTTCGTCAGGCCTTAGACGCCGACACGCCACGAACTTTTGATCCGATCACCGGAAATTACAATTCCTTTTGGCTGGTTGAGCGCGAACTCGATCACCGCACATCGCTCGTAGTGAAACCGGCTGACGGCCGTGTTCCATCCCTAACCACGACAGCCCAGAACCGAGCACAAACCCGACGTACGTATCGGCAAGAACATCCCTCTGACGGGCCTGAAGACCGCAGCTCTGGTGATCGATGTCTACATTTTGGCCTACCCAAGATTGGGTCCGGCTACAACAGTTATCATCAAATTCTTCAAACTCCGACCCACGTCGTGATCCTCAGCGAAATGGCCCATGATTCCCGGATCATCCCGCTCGACGACCGACCCCAGCTGAGTAACAACCTTCGCCAATGGAGTGGCGATGCGCGCGCGCACTGGGACGGAGACACGCTGGTTGTCGAGACTAGTAACTTCTCATCGAAAAGTAGCTTCCGCGGGTCCAGCGAAAATCTACACCTAGTCGAACGGTTCACTCGTATCGCCGCAGACACGCTCGAGCACGAAGTGACCATTACCGACAACAATACCTGGACGTCGCCATGGACTGTTCGTCTCATCCTGAAAGAAACTCAAGACCCTATCTTCGAGTACGCGTGCCACGAAGGAAACTACTCTATGGAAGGTATTCTGGCCGGTGCCCGCGCTGAAGAACGAGACACTACC
>CAZWIL010000063.1:0-5471 GCA_964634175.1 uncultured Vicinamibacteraceae bacterium | reverse complement strand
ACACTAGGAAGTCGCACAATGGACGGCACCGAGCGACTACTCTGCCTCAACGAAGACAGTGGCGAAATCCTCTGGACCTACGAATGGCCAACAACATATCGAAATATTCTCGGCTCATTTGCAACGGGCCCGCGGGCAACACCAACCGTCGCCGGAGACCAAGTCTACGTTATGGGCGCGGGCGGCATACTGCTTGCGTTAAACGCCACAACCGGTACAGTAGCGTGGCAGGTCGATACGGTTGCTGACTACGACGCCACTGTGCCAGTTTACGGAACCTCGAGTGCACCTCTCGCCACAGGAAACCTGGTCATTGCCATGGTCGGAGGACAACCCGATGCACTCGTCGTAGCGTTCAACCAGGAAACAGGTGACGAAGTCTGGCGGGCACTGTCAGCTCAATCGGAGACGGGCTATTCACAACCCGTCATAGTGAAAGCCGGTGGTACCCAACAACTGATTGTGTGGCATGCCATCGGCCTAACCTCTCTAAATCCCCTAACTGGCGCTGTCTATTGGAACCAGGACTGGTTCATCGGCGGCGGAATGGCGATTACAACACCTGTACAAAACGGACCCTATCTGTTAGTGAGCCATTTTTTTAATGGTTCCATGATGATGTCTCTGAATCCTGACCGGCCATCTGCGCGACTCCTCTGGCAGGGACAAAACCGAGGTGAACTCCCAGACCAGACGGACGGGTTGCACTCGATAATCAGTACACCACTGATTCTCGAAGACCACATCTACGGCATCGGCAGTTACGGCGAGTTACGCGGACTTGACGCGCGGACAGGCAAAAGACTCTGGCAAAGCGAAGCCTTAACACCTCAAGAACGCTGGGCGACCGCCTTTCTCGTGAGACACCCGCAACGAAACCAGTTCTTCATAACTACAGAAGAAGGAGACTTAGTCATCGCAAACCTTAGCCCAACGGGCTACGTCGAGGTTGACCGAACGCCTCTGATCACACCGACATCGAGGACTCGGGGAGGAGCCACCAGGCGATGGGGGGACCGGTTAGTGCACTGGAGTCATCCAGCATTCGCTAATCGGCACGTCGTAGTTCGTAACGACAGAGAGATCATCCGCGTATCATTAAATACCAAGGATTACGACTCAGACGAAAGATAGGAACCAGTAGGACCAGAGTTCGCCACAGTCTTCCGCTTGTATTACTGCGACTCCCCACTCCGTAGGGCGTTCCCTCAATTACTAGCCTGACCAAGCACCACACCTTCGAGGTCACTTCCCGATGGATTCTGATAGACCCGCAGGTCGAACGCCCGAGCGATAGCAAGAATGTGGTCGAAGATATCCGCCTGGATCCCTTCGTAATTACTCCAATCCTGGTCGCGACTGAACGCATAGATCTCGATCGGCAACCCGTGCTCAGTTGGGTCCAATTGACGAACAATTAGAGTCATGTCCTGATTAATCATTGGGTGATTACGAAGATAGGCCGCTATATACGCTCGAAACGTACCCACATTGGTTAAGTGACGACCATTCACCAGATCCGACGCGTCGATGCTCCGCTCACGATTCCAATTAGCTAGCTCCTGTCGTTTCTGTTCCACATATTCGGCAATGTACTGAATTTTCGAAAATCGTTCCAGCATCGACTGGTCACAAAATCTGACCGAGCCGGTGTCGACGTTAATAGCTCGTTTGATCCTCCGGCCCCTGGATTCTGACATCCCTCGCCAATTCTTGAATGATTCGGTGATGAGGGCATAGGTCGGAATCGTCGTGATGGTCATATCGAAGTTTTGGATCTTTACGGTGGTTAAACCCACCTCCAAAACATCACCGTCAGCACCATACTTCGGCATCTCAATCCAATCGCCGCGGGCCAGCATGCGGTTGGCAGAGAGCTGAATCCCGGCAACCAGACCGAGCAGCGGATCTTTAAAGACCAACATCAAGACTGCCGTCATCGCACCCAAGCCACCAAGCAGAAAAGTAGGCGACTGTCCAATGACTAGTGAAATTACAGCGATCGTGGTGATGCCATAGAGAATGAGTTTGAGGACTTGCGCGACGCTCTTCACCGGAACTTCGCGAGAAAATTCAGACTCTCGAACGATGTCAACCAGAGCGTTCAATAAACTGTCGGCTGCCGCCAATGTCACGAAGATCATGTAAATCAATGCGGCTCGCCTGACCACAAGCACCAACAGCTCATGACCATCCAATACCGGTCCAGCAAGCAGATAAATCACCAGCGCCGGTGCCAAATGAGACAGGCGGTGAAGCAATCGCCTCTTGACGATGACGTCGCTCCAGACCGTGGACGCCCGACCAGCAAATGCCTCCAAGCTACGGACGACAACACGCTTCGCAACAACATCCGCAATCGTCGCTAATACAATGACCAACCCGATGTGCACGACCATTGTCAGCGCCGTCAACGTTCGATCATCGAGCCCCTGTTGAATCAACCAATCCACTAGAAAAGTCGGCATGTTCGTTAATCTTACCGCGCTCAAGGCGCCTGCAGGATCGCCCCGACTACAACGACGGACAATGTGACACAAACTGCTGCTGCCAGAGTCATCCAGACCCCCGACTTTGCCATGTCTCGGATCGAAAAATAGCCAGCAGAATACGGCACTATATTGGTGGGACTTTCAGTGACCAAAATAAACGCGAGTGACGAGGTGAACGCTGCTGGTGCTGCGACACTCCATACATTCAGACCAAGGTCCTGGGCCAACGCGATCACGATAGGCATAATGATGCTCCCAGTGACCGTGTTGCTGGAAAAGAGTAAGTGCAGAGCCGCGACAACCAAAACGACGACAAAAGGCTGCACTACAAGCGGCACCACTCCGAGACGTCCCAAGAGCAATTGCGCCAACCATCGAGCTGCACCAGTTTCAAAAATCATGAGTCCAAGCGACAACCCCGCGACGATCAGTACCACGCCGCCCCAGTCCACATCGCGCTGCGCCTGCTTCCACGTCAGTGCATTTATGCCAGGCAGAAATAGCGCAACCCCCCCAAATAGTCCGACAGCCTGAAGAGAAGGGTTCACGACACCGTTTGTCAACAACGAAAACAGAGGCGTACCCAACCAAAGCGTAATCGTGACGGCGAACACCATAAGAGTCTTGCGCTCAACCGTCGTTGGAGGACCAAGCTCTTTCAATTGGTTCCTAATATCTTCGTTGGCCACTGGAAGGCGGTCAATTTCAGGCGGAAACACCTTCAGTAAGATCCACCAACCCAAAGGCAACATGAGCAGCACTGCCGGGACACCTATCGTCATCCATCGAAGGAAGGAAATTTCAAGACCGGCCAACTCATTGAGATAACTGAGAGCAATCGGATTCACGCCTGTCCCAGCCGGCGTCCCAACGCCGCCAATAAGCGGGCCGTACGCACAGGAAATCATGAGACTTCGACCAAAATTACTCTTTAGCGGTGACAAGCCTGCATCGCGCAGCACACCGACACCGAGCGGCATCATCATGGCCGCTACAGCCATGTCAGTAATCCACATAGACAGAGCGGCGCCCGCAACAAGAAACCCAAGAAGGACCCGGTCCGTCTTCGTGCCGACTATGCGTAACACGTGAAGCACAAGACGCTTCCCAAGGCCGGAATGCGAAAACCCTGCCGACAACATCGAAACGCCGATAAAGAAAGTGATGATGGGATTCCCGAATCCCGCGGCCACCACCGACGGGTAATCGGCAATGCCGAACACAGGAATCAACAGCAGAACGAAGAGAGACGTCACTGCGAATGGAAGGGCCTCTGTAACCCAAAGGGTTACGGCGAATAACAAGATGCCAAGACAAGCCTTCCCGTGCGCTGTCAGCGCGATAGCTTCCCCGTTCCGAATGAGTGCCGGCGGGTTCGGCAACGCGTTGACCGCGACCATCAAGACAACGGCGACGCCAACAACCCAAATACCGCGGTTTACCGATGAGTGTGCAGAGTGTTCAGGATCAACCATGGGACAAATCGCCTAAGTCACAATCTCCACGTTGACCTTCTTTGGAGGAACTTCCTATGACTGTGAGATCAATTGTTTCAATGACTTTCTGCACCAAGCCGTCTGAGCAACTCGCCAATCGAGGAACGAGCCGACTGCGTACTCAATAGAGTGCCGTCAGGTGAAACATTCACCACCGGCTCAGCGAGCGTAAGCGGTGACTCATCTCGATCATTTGTGACGTTTAGGTCGGCACCGTGTTCCGCCAACAATTCAATCACTGATGCGAAGCCCTGTCTGACGGCGTAATGCAACGCTGTATCGCCACGGTTATCGGTAGCGTTCACGTCGACACCCAGTGGGAGGATGACGTGGGCCAACTCCACAGCGAGACGTTCTGAGTCGTCACGGTCAACAATCCTCACACCCACACGATTTCTCCGATTCTCGGTCCCTCGCGTGACCCCCATCGCAGCCTGCAGGACTGACATGCCATTTTCTGGTGTCACGAACGGGTCAGCTCCGAACTCTGACAAAATCCGTAAAATCTCAAGTTCGCCGTATTTGGCGGCTAACCAAAAAGCGTTTACTCCAAGAAATTGATGTCTCAGGCTGTAATCCGCACTAAACCGGCGCCCCGGTGTCCCATGTTCCAAAACAACATTTGGGTCGGCGCCGTGTTTTAGAAGAGCCTTCACTAAATCAACCTGACTCCGCAGCACAGCCGCATGGAGTGCCGCATAGCCTGCGTCCGACGCGTTGGGGTCCGCTCCCTCTTCCAGGAGATAGATCCCCAGCGAACCGTGCCCACTGTGCGCGGCCGTGACAAGCACGTTTCTACCGGAAGGCGCTGTGGCATTAACGTGTGCACCAGCGTCGACCAACACCGCGGCAGTCTCGACATCACCATTTCGCGCAGCAAACAAGAGCGGCGTTGAACCACCATGTGACATCCGAAAGTTGCCAACCGGATTAGTATTACCGGCTGTGTTCTCCAGCTGGTCCCAAATCATCGTGCGGGCATGAATGTCCGCCCCGTGTTCAAGTAACACTCGCACCACGGCAGAATGCTCCTGGGCCACAGCCCACATCAAGGCGGTCTGCTGGCGGTCTGCCTCTGCAGCATTTACGTCAGCGCCGTAAGCAAGGAGCTGCTCGACAACTGCTACACTTCCGGTCCGCGCAGCACTCATGAGTGGCGTTTCGCCCATACGAAGCCGCACATTTGGATTCGCACCCGCGTCGAGCAGCAATTCGACCATCTCTGCGCTACCAGCACCGGATGCCAACCAAAGTGGTGTCGCGCCCAATTCATTGGCAACCGTAACTGTCGCACCGGCTTTAATCAGTGCGCGGGCAGCATCGATGTCGTCACGATGCGCAGCCCAATGAAGCGCGGTAGCCCCATCGCCTTGAGGTGTATCCGCATCAGTCCCCGCATCCAGTAATTGCACCAGCCCAGTAAGATTGCCCTGTCGCACGGCATCGACAATCTGACTATTCGACTGGCTATATGCGACAGCAG
>CAZWIL010000062.1:4071-11664 GCA_964634175.1 uncultured Vicinamibacteraceae bacterium | reverse complement strand
CAAAAGGGATTCAACGTCTTTGTAATGAGCTCCCTGAGCGAAGGTTTGGGAACGTCGGTAATAGATGCCATGGCATGTGGCCGGCCAGTCGTTTCGACCAACGTTGGTGGCTTGCCCGAACTGGTTGACCCCGGAAAAACAGGACAGTTGGTTTCACCTCATGACCCGCGGTCTCTAGCAGAGGCAATTCTAAGCATTCTTCAGGACAAGACTCTTCAAGTGCGCTATGGCCACGCCGCATCCAGACGGGCCCGTCAACTCTTTAGCGCCGACCGGATGATTGATGAGACCGTTGAGGTTTATCATAGGATGGCAGGCACACTCCCCGTAACGGACAATCCTGGTCCCGCTGCGGCCGGCTAAATCCGCATGCATTCTGCATTCCCAAGTGACACATTGAGAAATCATATTTCACTGGATCATCAGGGTCTAATCGTCGGAGATTCTTCGTAATTTCCGTTGCCATCCGCCAACCTGGACTTCTATATGAGGTCAGTCTTAAACACTGACTAACTCGAATAATATGCGTGTCTAGCGGCACTACAAGCTTTGAACGATCAACTCGCGACCAAATCCCACAATCTACGCGGTCCCGCCGAACCATCCACCGAAGAAAAAGATTCAGTCGCTTACACGCACTCCCAGCCGATGGCTTTGGAAAAAAGTACCAGACGCCTAGGGCGGGCTTCAGGTCACGATAGATCAGACTAAGGTCAACTGTCCGCACGCGCGTGCAGAAGTTGTCAAGTGCCGAGCCTATATCCTCAGCCTCTCCATCGTAACCTCGAAGGAAGAACTGTTCGATGGACCCCTCAGTCTCAACTATGTGGCGCAACACCGCCAAAAGTGCCAGTAAATCATGCCCGCCTACCCAGCGATGGCGAAGTTCCCTAATACGCCGATTGGTACGCCGTAGATTAAATTCACGCACGAACGAAGAGGGAGACCGGCCCATCTCCGATAAGAGACCTTCGGCGGACTTGAGTACAGTGCTTACCCGTCCAAAGGCGAGCCCCGACGCAAGAAAACCCGCAATTTCCTGATCCGCCGGATCGGAATAACGATGCACAAGCTGGATTGGATCAGCAACATCTTGCTGGCTATCAAAATCTAGATAAAGTCGATCGAGTACAGTTCGGACCGAATGTAATCGTTGATCTGTAATCTGATCTCGCAGCACTGACAACTTTCACTTCTCGCCGGCAGGTCTGGCAACCCGTAGTGACCCAAGGACTAGAACGCTGTAACTGGGACTCCAGTTGCACAAAGAGGGCACTCGTCGACTCGAAAATTCTGTGGAGCCTTGTACTCGGCAAGCGAGATATGAGGAAATTTTGACTCGGCAAGTGCTTCTAACCGGTCATGTATAACAACTGTCCCAATTACTACACCACCAGCCTCGGCGACCAACTCAGCACAATATTTCAACGTCTTCCCAGTATTACAAACATCGTCAGCCAAAAGAACATGTTTACCCGACACAATTCGAGCGTAAGTTTGTCTGAGCATTAACCCTGTAGCCCGGTCAACGGTGAACGGTGCGAACTTACACGGCACATGCACAAGACTCCGTCGACCGTCAAGTAATCCAGCAATCGTATGTGCTAGTAGAGCTCCACCCGTCGCTGGCCCAGCCACTACTTCAGTCTGATCAACTAAGTCTCCCGGTAGAAGATCAATCAGATCCTGAGCTAAGCGCCATATAAGAGAGGGTTCTTGAAACAGTTGATGAGGATTGACATATGCAGAACCGTGGTAACCGTTGCCATAGTCGAAATGCCCGTCAACTATGAGCATTTCAGAGCGTTGGAGGCTACGTAGAGCCTTCCGGCGAATGTCTTCTTCACGTTGGGTCTTCGGAGGCGCGTCAGGCTTCATCGGCAGGGTCTCACTATTTGCGTTTCTTTCATAACCTAAACTAATACCCTCTTAGCTCCATTTCGCTAACTCGCATCCACTTCATCAAAAGCCTCAGCACCCGTAACATCACTAGCTTTATAGACCATCCGACCCTGGACCATCGTGCCGGCCACTGCACCCTGCAGCTTCCAACCATCGAAGGGCGTGTTTCGTCCTTTCGATCGAAACGATGCTGCTGAAATTTCAACAGTCGACTCAGGTGCCAGAAACGTGATGTCCGCAGGCTTTCCTACTTGCAGGCCACCTGCCTCCAAACCTAGAACGCGGGAAGGATTAACGGCTAAAAGCTCTATTATTCGTGACAATGAAAGAGTTCCTGTGTGCAGCAGTCGGTCAAGAACCAACGGCACAGCCGTTTCGATACCAACAATTCCAAATGGTGCGCTATCAAACTCCACAGCTTTTTCGTCTGCGTGGTGTGGTGCATGATCTGTAGCGATGACATCGATGCTGCCATCCACAAGACCCTGGATCATTGCATCCCGGTCGGCCACCTCACGCAGCGGCGGATTCATCTTGAGGTTGGTGTCGTAGCTTAAACTCTCATCGGTCAACACCAAATGATGTGGCGTCACCTCACACGTCACCGAAACACCACGGTCCTTTCCCGATTGGACTGCTCGAAGTGAGCCTCGGCTACTCATGTGAGCAACGTGAACATGCCCACCCGTAAGTTCGCCCAATGAGACATCACGCTCGACCATAATTGATTCTGCTGCACCAGGAATACCTCTAAGACCAAGGACAGACGCGTTATAACCTTCGTTTGCCGAACCATCACCCTTTAATGACGGGTCCTCGCAATGATTAATAACAGGCATATTGAACATGGACGCATATTCGAGCGCTCGACGCATCAAAAGACTGTCCGCCACCGGGTGACCGTCGTCAGAAACCGCCACACACCCTGCTCGACGTAATTCACCGAACTCGGTTAACTGCTCGCCCTTCGATCCGATCGAAACAGCACCAATCGGATAGACTTTGGATAATTTAGCTTCCTCGGCTCTTCGAAGAATCAACTCGGTCACTCCACTATGATCGTTGACCGGTTCGGTATTGGGCATACAGGCCACTCCGACAAAACCGCCGGCTACGGCTGCCTGCACCCCAGTTGCAACAGTTTCCTTATGTTCTTGGCCGGGTTCTCGAAGGTGTACGTGGATATCTACCAGCCCCGGACACACCACTATTGACGATGGCACTTCAATGATGGTTGCGGCTTCGCAAGACAGGTCTTTGTCGACCTGCGAAATCAAACCATCTTCGATCTTGACGTCAAAGATTCCATCTCGATGATGCTTAGGATCGACAACACGTCCGCCCTTGAGCAGCAAGGAACCCGATACCAAAGAGTTGGTGTGGTCAGGCATGATCAGCCTCCCCCCTCCGATCCAGCTAGTAAATACAGAATCGCCATCCGAACAGCCACACCGTTTGAAACCTGTTCCAAAATTACTGAGTCAGGCCCATCCGCAACTTCTGAAGAAATTTCGACCCCCCGATTCAGCGGACCTGGGTGCAAAACAATCGCATCTGGCTTAGCTAACCGAAGTCTGTCTCGAGTGAGCCCGAAGAGTCTAAAGTATTCCCTCAACGACGGAAAAAAATGCCCGCGCATTCGCTCGGTCTGAATTCTGAGCATCATGACTACATCCGCTTCACTCACGGCGGCATCGACCGATGTTGTTGCCGTCACGCCAAACCGATCAATCCCGCGAGGTATCAATGTGGATGGGCCAGAAACCCAAATTTCCGCACCTAAAGCGTTCAACAAAAGTACATTTGATCGCAGCACCCGACTGTGTGCCAAGTCACCAACAATCGCAACTTTCTTACCCTTGATAGAAGGCTTGTGTTCACGAATCGTCAGTGCGTCCAGAAGTGCCTGAGTCGGATGCTCATGCATTCCGTCTCCAGCATTAATAATGCGAGAATTGCCGATCTCTGCAAGCATGTGACATGCCCCAGAAGCGCCGTGCCGCACAACAATCATGTCAGGCGCCATAGCCTCAAGGTTTCTAGCGGTATCCGCAAGTGTTTCACCCTTCAGCAAGCTTGATGTCATCGCTGCGACGTTCAGCGCATCAGCACTTAGCCGCTTTTCGGCAATTTCAAACGACGTGCGGGTTCTTGTGCTTGGTTCAAAAAACAAGTTGACGACCGTCTTCCCGCGGAGCGTAGGCACCTTCTTTATCGGGCGTGTGCCGACCTCCTTCATAGCCTGCGCGGTCTCCAAGATCAGGAGAATTTCTTCCGTTGAGAGGTCGGAAATACTCAGGAGATGTCGCGACCTCAGTTTCGGTCGATTGACATTTGCATCAGTCGAAGAGATTGAATCAGCGTGTTGATTCATGTGGCATCTCCATCAACCACCTGAATTTCGTCAATGCCATCGATCTCAACCAGCTTGACCCGAACACTCTGCTTCGGCGAAGTGGGAAAGTTCTTGCCGACGTAGTCCGCCTTGATCGGTAATTCGCGATGACCACGATCAACTAGAACTACGAGTTGTATAGACCGCGGACGCCCGAAATCGACTAATGCATCCAGAGCCGCCCGCACGGTACGGCCGGTGTACAGAACGTCGTCGACTAAAAGGATCCGCCGGTCATCGATAGAAAATGGGATTTGAGTTTCGCGAAGCAATGGTTGAGGTCCGACCGTTTGTCGCATTAAATCATCTCGATACAAAGTAATATCGAGTGCGCCGCAAGGAATCTCTCGATCGACAATCCCCTGCACGGTCTTCGAAATCCGTTCAGCGATTGGCACTCCACGCGTGCGAACTCCGACGATTGCCAGTTCCTCGGAAGCGCGATTCCGCTCAACGATCTCGTGGGATATACGCGTCAGCGCACGCCCAATTCGATCAGCCTCCATCACCGTAGGCAAAGTCGACCTCGAAAAGGCTGATATTTAAGTAAAAATGACGACTGAAAGAAAAAGGGGGGGCAAGACCTAGGCCCTAGAAAGACAGACTTACTTCGACAGTGGCTAGTCAGCTTCAAAATACCCTCTTCGTGATCTCGCCGGGTCACCGTTAAAGAGATTGCAATAATCCTATCAGGTTCAGCAAACATCGGCCAGACCATGAACGCTGGTTGTGGTAAGAAGTAAATTAGATTTCTTATATTCTTTCATCTGAGGAAGTACGGAGAACGGTGTCCGTGCAAATGTGCCGGTTCTCTTCGGAATGACAGAAAACCCTTCAGGTATACTCCCGGTCATGCCGATAGATGTTGATGCAGTGGTCTTGTCGAATAATCGGCTCTCCCCGAATTACAACGTGGTTGCTATTGCAGCTCCAGAGATCGCTACGCAAGCTCAACCAGGTCAGTTTGTCATGATCAAACAGACCCTAGACTCTGAACCTCTTCTGCGAAGACCTTTTTCAATCTTCGAAATCTTGCGGGACAAGGATGGTGAAGCAAAAGGGCTATCCCTGCTCAACAAACCGGTCGGCACAGTCACGCAAAGACTTTTCGAAATTGAAGCCGGTGAACGTCTGCAATGCCTGGGACCATTAGGTCAACCCTTTTCAATTGTTAGTTTTCCCGAAGCAGCTTGGATGGTCGCAGGTGGTGTTGGTCTGGCGCCGTTTCTGACCCTTGCGGAAACACTACGCGAACAGAAGGTTGAAACCACTCTTTTCTATGGTGGACGTTCGACGGTCGATTTGGTTTACCTGGAGTCATTCAAGCGCCTAGATGTAAGTCTTGTGTTGGCGACCGAAGACGGCAGCCGCGGTGAGACTGGTCTAGTGACGCTTCCGCTTGCACGCGAACTTCAATCCGTATCGACAGACCAACCTCTCAGCTTGTACGCCTGCGGCCCGACTCCAATGATGCAGGTGGTCGCGAAATTAGCACACACCCACGGGAGATCATCAGAAGTCTCATTGGAACCAGTCATGGGATGTGGTCTAGGAGGATGCTACAGCTGTGTAGTGCCCCTTCACTCGCAATCGAACAATTTATCACCACAACTGGTTCGGTCATGTCGAGAAGGACCCGTATTCGGCGGCGACCAAGTTGTGTGGGCTGAACTCATATGACCGTCACTTGATCATGAATTCTATAGATCTCAGTGTGCAATTGGGAACATTAAGGCTACCTAATCCCTTAGTAGCTGCAAGCGGATGCTTCGGATACGGCCTTGAATACGCTGATGTGGTCGACCTGTCCACTCTTGGCGGCATTGCGGTCAAAGGACTCTTTCTAGACGAACGCCAAGGACATCCTCCTCAGCGCATCGTCGAAACGCCCAGCGGAATGTTGAATGCCATTGGCCTCCAAGGCATCGGGGTTCACCGTTTTATCGATGACCAACTTCCGGCGCTTCGTGAATATAAAGTCAATATCTTTGTGAACATCTGCGGCTCAACAATTGACGAATATGCAGAACTTGCACGGATTCTTTCTGACACAGAAGGTGTAGCGGCCCTTGAATTAAATATCTCTTGTCCTAACATCAAGGAAGGCGGTATTACTTTCGGCTGTAACTTGAATGGCACTTACGACGTTGTAGCAGCGGTAAGAAAAGTCACCAAGTTGCCTGTAATTCCCAAACTGACGCCCAATGTTACAGATATCGCTTCCTTTGCCCGAGCAGCCGAAGAAGCCGGGGCTGATGGCGTGTCCTTGATAAACACTTTTTTGGCCATGGCCATCGACGTGGAAACGCGGCGACCAAAATTGTCTAACGTAGTCGGTGGCCTTAGTGGTCCCGCCATCCGACCAATCGCAATTCGCATGGTTCATCAATGTCGGCAAGCGGTAAAGATTCCCATTATGGGAATGGGCGGTATTGCGAGCGCAGATGATGTTGTTGAATTTATGATTGCAGGCGCGGACGCTGTGCAAATTGGAACTGCAAACTTCGTAGACCCCTTTATTTGGTCGAAACTTTTGAAAGGCCTCACTGAATATCTGCGACGGCACGGCCACGTGTCAGTCCGCGATATAGTCAATTCTGTTGACCTCTCTGAAGGACAGACAAAGACTGATCAGACATGGACCAGCTCCTAGTTGCCCTTGACGTAGACTCATCCGATCGCGCCTTCGAACTTACTGACCAACTTCGAGACGTAGCCGGAGGCTTCAAGATCGGCAGTCAGCTGTTTTGTACTGAAGGAACCAAACTGGTCCGAGATTTGGCCTCTTCGGGACACCGAATTTTTCTTGATCTCAAATATCACGACATCCCGACTACCGTCGCCGCCGCGGTACGTGCAGCTTCGGAACTCGGTGTCTGGATGGTGACGGTCCATGCCTCAGGGGGACACGACATGCTCGTTGCAGCCAAGGAGGCAGCAGCGCAGGTGAAAAGTGGTCCCAAGATAGTGGCCGTCACCGTACTTACAAGCTTCGATGATAACAACTTACACAGCTTGGGTATTTCACGTTCTGTACGACAACAAGTTGGATCGCTCGCTCAACTTGCAAAATCAGCTGGAATTGATGGAGTCGTGGCGTCACCACTAGAGATCGAGTTAATTAGGGAAGTATGTGGTGATGAGTTTATCGTGGTAACACCTGGAATCAGAAATCCTACGATCGACATACTGAACGACCAAAAACGAACGATGGATGCCGCCTCCGCCATTCAAGCCGGCTCCAGTTACTTGGTCGTGGGGCGGCCTATTACTGCGGCGGCGGACCCTCTCGCCGC
>CAZWIL010000062.1:0-3971 GCA_964634175.1 uncultured Vicinamibacteraceae bacterium | reverse complement strand
AACTAACAACTAGGTTCTTAACTTGCGCTATTTCGCCGTAACAATAAAGTGGCCACGTCGGTTACGCGACCAACACCCTTCCTGTGAATCATTACAGAAAGGTTCTTCTTCGCCCTTGCTCAGCGTTCGAACACGATTACCTGGAATCCCAAGACTGACAAGATAATCTCGAACTGCGGCAGCCCTTTCATCGCCCAACGAAAGGTTGTACTCGTTGGTGCCTCGCTCGTCACAGTGCCCCTCAATCATGATCCGTGTAGAAGACCACCGTCGAAGCCAATCGGCGCTCCGCTGCAGTATCCGTCTCGCCTCAGGCAAAATCTCTGCTTCATCGTAATTGAAGAAGACAGGATCAAGCGGCGAGGTGCTATTCAACTCCTCTAAGCTCATCCGCTCAAACAGCTCTTCCTCGGTAGGAGGCGGAGGTGGTGGCGGTGGCGGTGGCGGTGGCGGCGGCGGCGGCGGCGGCGGCGGCGGCTCAGGAGCCGGCGGTGGTGGCGGCGGCGGCTCAGGTGGGGGATTAGAAGAACATGCGGCTGCGCCGAGCACAAATGTGGCGCAAATAGCTAAAGCCGTCAGGTTTCGCCATGCGGATTTCATAATTCTCTCCATATGACCCGAACACATCTTGCCATTGTTATGCGTTAGTAATTATCACTACGCTAGAATTCTAAATCGATAAACTATAAGCGCTCGTGAGCTTACAAAGTTAACCGAAACCTGTCAATAAGTTACATCCCCTTGGTGCTGACTCCAAGGGCTTATTTGTCAGCCTTGCCACTTGTCCAGCCTGATTCGCGGTCATCAATCATGGTCGTCCTGGTCGACATGGTCGTCCTGGTCAACCGGCTGACTAGTAGCTTCAACCAGCAATTCGACCGGATTTACCTTAGAAACCACAAGGCTGACAGCGCAGACAGTACAAAACAGCTGGTCGCCTATGTCAACATCAAACTCGTCTAACGCATCCGATTCAATCTCAGCGTCGCATTCTGGACATCTACCAGCCATATAGCTTCGGCACCACTATTAAGGGAAAATATTTAGTAAATTCTATAAGAAATCCCAATGACACAAGTATCGTCCTCGCCGAGGACCATCATCATCGCCGTCGGAGATACCCACACGAGGACGAGATTTTCGGCCGCGCTTGAAGATGCGGGACACAACACACTGGAAGTGACGTCAGAAGATGAATTAGTTGCCCAGACAAGCAGGTCGCAACCTACAGCTGATCTTGTGGTGCTTGACCTTCAAATTTGGAGTCCTTATACACAGGTTGCGCAAGCATTCAGAACCCATGCTGCAAAAGCTATTATCGTCATTCTCAGTGGTTCGGTCAGAAGTGCAGCTGAAATTAGAGCACTCTCAAATCTTGGTATTGATTCATTTATCAACGAACACTGTGCCGAAAACCACATCGTGCCATCTCTGGTTCCCAGACTATTTCCAGATAGTTTTGACCGCCGTACCAGCACTCGTATGACGCTGGACCTTCCGGTTACTTTCCGTTTTGCTGATACTGTCGCAACCGCTCCAACACTTAATGTAAGTAAGGGCGGCTTAGCGGTTCGAACCCTCGCACCTCTCGAGGCTGGAACGAGCGTGCTGCTACTATTTCGACTACCCGGGTCATCGCGTGACATAGAGGCCGAATCGCGCGTGGCTTGGAGTGACCACAGGACCGGCATGGGACTCCAGTTTGAAAGAGTCGAAGCGTCTGACCAATCTGAGATCGATCAATTTATTGACCAACAAAAACGTGAGCCACCACTTTCGTTTTAATAAACGGAGGCTTGTTGCATGCAAGAAGAATCTGAAGAACCCCGTATTGACACCACCATTTTGTGCGTTTATATTGACGCCCTGTCGATGTAATTCGCTTCTCTTGTGTATGTTAGGGCGGACGGGCCCAGGGAACCGACCGGCCATCTTCGACATGCAGTCGTCTAAAGACAAACGAGAGAGTTCCCTGAAGTAGACCAGAGACAACTGTAAGGAGTTTCCTCAGTGATTGAGGTTCAGAACATCACAAAACGATACGGCAGCTTCACAGCAGTGGACGACGTCAGCTTTAGAGTTGAGCCAGGTCAAATTCTAGGCTTTCTCGGACCTAATGGTGCGGGAAAGACGACGACAATGCGAATTCTCACGGGCTGCATTCCAGCTACAGAAGGTAGAGCGCTGGTCGCAGGGTTCGACATCTTCGAACAGCCCATCGAAGCGAAGCAGCGTACGGGCTACCTTCCAGAAACACCACCACTGTATCCAGATATGACCGTTCAAGAATATCTAACCTTTGCCTCCAGAATTAGTGGCGTAAAAACATCGGACCGGACCAACCGAATCGAATTTGTTATGTCCCGGACTAATGTGACGGATGTTGCCAACCGACACTGCGGCAAGCTGTCGAAAGGCTATCGACAACGAGTTGGACTGGCACAAGCGATTTTACATGATCCGGATGTGCTCATTCTGGACGAACCAACGGCCGGTCTAGATCCCAAGCAAATCAGTGAAACACGCGAACTGATTAAGGATTTGGCTGGAGACCACACGATCATTTTAAGCACCCACATTCTTCCAGAGGTGGAACACACATGCACGCAGGTGGCCATTATCAAGACTGGGCGCGTTATAGCAATGGACACATTGGAAAACCTGAAAAAACGTCTCGCTGGATCGGAGACGGTTCGCCTAGAAATTGCTACAGACGGCGCCGACCCCACAGAAGTACTGGCTCAGGTCGATGGTGTAGCCAGTGTTACCGTTGATTCCAGTAAAGACGGTACGAGTATCGTCGAGATCCAGACAGCGCAAGGTGGGCAGACAAGGCAACATCTGGCTAATGCCGTGGTCGCCAATCGGTGGGGACTTCTCGAGCTACGTCGAGACAAGATGGGCCTGGAAGACGTCTTCCTTGAGCTGACTACACAGGACGAGGCGACGGATGCTGCAGAGACTGTGGTGTCCGAAGAGCCGGATTCCTCTCTGCCGTCCGGAGGCTAAAGACTAATGAGCAACATTCTTGCAATTGCCCACAAAGAGCTCAAATCCTACTTCGTTTCGCCCATAGCCTATGTAGTCGTCGGGTTATTCGCCGTGCTCTTTGGTGTATTTTTCGTCAGTTCGCTCAGCTTTTTGCTCCGCATCAGCCTACAGGCAGGCATGATGCAAGGTGCTCCACCTATCAACATCAACGAGTACATGATTCGACCGCTCCTAGGTAACACAGGGGTAATCATGCTGTTTGTGCTCCCAATGATCACCATGCGATCGTACGCGGAAGAAAAGCGCTCCGGGACCATTGAATTACTCATCTCATCGCCGCTGACAGATTGGCAGATCATTTTGGGAAAGTTTCTTGGTGCGCTCTGCCTATTTGTATTGATGCTGGCAGTCACTGGAATTCATATGGCAATTCTTTTTTGGTACGGAGAACCTGAATTGGCACCGATTTTAAGTGGCTACTTAGGACTTTTCCTGATGGGCGCATCGTTCATTTCGATCGGCCTGCTAATTTCCAGTGCGACCAAGAACCAGGTTGTGGCCGGTATGGTGACGTTCGCGGTACTTCTTTTATTTTGGGTGATCAGTTGGCTAGGTGACCCCGCTGGCGGTACGACAACGAGTCAAGTACTTGCCTACCTGTCTGTTCTCGACCATTTTGACGACTTCTCAAAAGGCGTCATCGACACAAGCCACCTGACGTACTACGCCAGCTTCATCATCTTCGGACTATTTTTAACTGCTAAGTCAGTTGATAGTGAACGCTGGAGAGGATGAGACCCGATGTCTAAGAAACTTTCTGAACTGCTTGGCTGGGTAGGCATTGCGCTCGTCGGCGGAGCTTTGGTAGTCCGATTTACCATGCCAGACCAACAGGAGGTCTGGTGGTGGTCAGCGGTGGCCGGCATTGTTGTTATTGGACTTTACGGCCTCACGCAATGGCGTGACATCATTGACTCCCT